>JBDRBC010000249.1:0-7870 GCA_043823125.1 bacterium
GGGATACGGGATCCGCGCCTCGGGCCGGGAATCCTCAAAAACCGAGTAATCGAGGTTCACCGACACCGTCCACGGCTTGTCCCACAACAACGGTGTCCGCTTCAGACCGCCGATGGACGCGGTGGGTTGGTATGCCTCGTCGTAGATGGCCTGCAGGTAGGCCTCATCCGCCCGGCTGTTGGTTCCGGTGCTCGACTGCAACTCGAGGCTCGCCGAACCCGACAGGTAACGAGTTGTCCGCTTGATGACGCTGATCTCCATGCCGAGACTGCGCGCCGAGTCACCGTTGAAGTACCGCACCGGTGAAATGGTGATGGTGCCGATATCATTGGGGTCCGGCGTCTCCGCGGCGCCGATGTGCACCTCATCCAGCCCGACACTCTTGGCATAGCCGTAGATGTCGCGGTTGAAGAAGGTGACGCCCAGGCTCCAGAGACCACCGAACTCGTGCTGGATTCCGGTCTCGTACTCCACGGTGATCTTGGGATCCAGATTGGGATTCCCGAGCTGCTGCACCTTGACCGCGGTCTGCGCGCGGAGCTGCGGGTAGACATAAGCGAAACGTGGCCACTGCGAGAAATGGCCGTAGTTGAAGAAGAACTTGTCTCGCTCGGTGACGGGGAAACTCAGACCGAGTCGGGGCGAGATCCGGACCTTCCAGCGCCGTCCCATCACCCCCATGGTGCCTTCCTCGAACTCCTCCACCATGTCCGGATAGATGAAGAGGTAGTCCTCGTGGTTGGATATAACCTCTTCGACTTCGCGCCCCGGCGCCCAGAAATCAGTGCGCAGGCCGGCGTTCACGATGAGACCGCGAAAGTTTATCGTGTCCTGAAAAAAGGCGGAACCGACGACGGGATGGGCGCTGAAGATATCCTCGTCGATGCCGAGCTTGCCCGAGGGCGGGTCGCTCAGTTCCGAATTCAGATCGATGAGCTGCATTTCCGTGAAGGAGATCTCCAGGCCGGTCTTGAACTGGTTGGAGCTGTTCTTCATGAAGGAATAGCTGCCCTTCAGGGTGTACGACTCGGTGAAGTGGTCGTGCCAGCGATCGGCACTCCCATAGGCTGGACGCGCCGGATCATCGGAATCGTAATCGATGGGCATATAGCCCTGGAACGGATCGGGACCGTACACATCGCCATCATTGCCGTTGAGGTTGGCGTGCAGACGATTGAAGTTCCGCCCCAGTTGCAATTCGAACCAGTCGTTGTCGCTGAGTACCTGGCGGTAATAAAGCTGGGTGAGAATATTCTCGGTGGTGAAGACCATGTAATTGTCGAGGTTGTCGATGAACGGCCGTGGGTATCCCTCGCCGGGTAGTTGGAAACCTTGACTGATGCCGACCTGCCGGCTGCTGGTGAGATTGAGCTTGTGGCTCGGCGTGATGTGCCAGCTCCACTTGGCCAGGCCGTTCCAGTTGTTGTCCTGACGTGGCGTCCAGCTGTTGCCCTCGTAAAGCGGCGACTGGAGCTGGTTCTGCCGCGAATAGATGGGCAAGTAGCCGTCACGGATATCCATGGCGCCACTCACCAGCAGAAACTGCTCGCCCGGCAACCCGAGCCCGGCCTGGCGCAGGGCGGTCGAGAACGGGTCCGGTCCGGACAGGGTGAGCTTGAAGATGTCGATGTTCTGTGGCTCGCCGAAATCGTACAGATCGCGCCAGTGACGGTAATCGTCCTTGGGCACCGGCTGGTTCAGGTAATCCCGTTTCAGGCTCACCTTGCCGCCGAATCTGTCACCGCCCTCCTTGGTGGAGACGTTGACCACGCCGCTGACCGCCTGCCCGTACTCCGCGTTGAAACCGCCGGTGAGCACCTCGATCTCGTTGATGAGAGAGGGATCGATCTGGTAGCCGTACCCGCCGCCGGCCAGCGGATCGTTCACCGACATGCCGTCGATGATGAACTGCGTGTCGTCCGCCCGCCCGCCGCGGATGTGGATCTCGTTGTCGTAGATGGTCACTCCGGGTTGGTGGGCGATCATGTCGACCACCTGGTCCAGCGGCATGGCGTCCATCTGCTTGCCCGAGAGGAAATGCGAGCTGCCCGTGCGTTCCACCTCGATGAGCCTTCGTTCGGCCTCCACGTCGAACGGGTCCATCATGATGGCCTGGACCTCGAGCTGGAAGTCTATCTCGACGATCTCGCCGGGACCGAGAGTCACCATCTCGCTGCCGAGGGCGTACGAGATGTACGACGCCTTCACCGTGTAAGTGCCGGGCGGCAGACCGCGCATGATGAAGTAGCCGTCGTTGAAGGCCATGGTGCCGATATTCGTACCCGCGATGTAGACATTGGTGTACGGCAACTCCTCGCCAGATTCGCGGTCGTGGACGAATCCCTTGATGGTGCCGGGTGGTACCGCCTGGGCCGGGCTGGAGGTCGGTATCGCCACGGCCAGGAAAAGAGCCAGACACATCAGCAACCGCAGGCGTCTGACACCGGCGACGCGGGGCTCCGGAAAACGGTTCGCTGAACGCAGGAGAATCACGGCGCCGTCACCCCCATCTCCTCGGTCAGGATGGCACTGATGGCGGCAATGGCTTCCTGCCGGTCGAAGTACACGAGCTGGACCGACATGACCACCACCTGGGCGACCGGGTCCGTGGCGCGTTGCGGCTTACGCACGCCGACAAACGGTTGCGCCAGCGGGTTGTAGATGTCGTAACACCCTCTACACACATCCATCTGGTAGATCGGTTCGGCGGTATTCATGGCAGTGAGCCCCACCGATCCGCCGTACGGACCGGTGGTGATGATATCCGGCAGCCAGGGCTGGAGACTCAGGGCAGTGGTCTCCGCCGGGATATAGTACTGGTTCCGCGGATCGGGCGCCTCGCTGATTCCGAGATACCCCTCGACGAAGACTTTCGGCAGATTGGAAAACACCCCGATGATGTTCTTGTTAATCATCAGGAGCTGCCCCGGCGCGACGCCGGCGCTGTCGGGTCGGAGGTACTCGGACAGCACCGCGCGTGATTGCAACAGGTTCCTCGACGCCACCGGGCCGGTGTACCAGAGCACCACGGGGAACTGGCGCATGGTCTCGAGCAGGATCCAGTCCTCGTCGGGCAGGCCGCGATACAGCAGTTCCCAGCGGGACCATTCGCCCACCCCGAACAGGGAATCCATGGCGGCGAAGTAGAGCTCGTCGATGAACGGCACCGCGTCGGCCATCAACAGCACCGGGCTCTTGGCTTCCCGGACGTTCCACTGGTAGTTGAACCGGGTCTCGGCGGCCGCCTCGTCGATGACCGAAACGGTGAGTTTCCGGTCCGGCGCCGGCTGGATGTCGTGCAATTCCACCGTGATGGTACGTTCTTCATCGTCGTCGAACGCCTTGCGAACCCATCCCGTGGCCGGGTCGGCGGCCGGATCGCCGAATTCACGCACGATGTTGGTATCCGCCGAGTCGAGCCGGTACAGGAACGAGTCCGCCATGGTCTCGTTGCCGTCCAGATCGATGGCGAAGAGACGGAAATTCGCCGCGCTGTAACTCCAGTTGAACGAGTCGAAATCGGCCTGGAAGTTGACCACCGGCGGGAAATTGCGCAGGGGAATGAACTGGCTCACCGTATCGCTCAAGGCGCCGCGGTCGTCACGACACGCTACCTGGATGTGCGCCTCGGCATGTCCGAAATCGTCCGTGTTGAAGGTCAGGGTGGTGTCCTGGCTCCGGGTGGTGTCCCACGGTGCTTCCTGACCGCTTTCCGTGGCGATGGAGACATGATACTCCACCACGAAACCGTCCCGGTCGGTGCCGCTCCAGTAGAAGGTGCGGTTGTAATAACTGGTCGGATTGAGCGAGTCGGTCTCCACCGGGGAGACGAAGATCTTGGCTATCGGTTTCTGGTTGGGAATGCTGCCGGGATCGAACGGATCGTTGGTGCAGCCGGCCAGCCAGACGGCCAGGCCCGCCACGGCAGTGAGGCCGAAGGCCAGCGCCACGGTCAATCGGCGTCTGTTTCGCCGCGGGGCGGTCATTTGATGATCACCAGCTTTCCTCGCTGAACGTCGCCGGTCGCCTCGTCCTGGACCACGTAGATGTACAGGCCCGAGGCGATGGCGCGCTGTTGCTCGCTCAAGATATCCCACGCCGCCATCCCGAGTTCGGGATCGTGATGATTGATGGTCGTGATGAGATCGCCGGCGAGATTGTAGACCAGGATGCGACACTTCTCCGACAGGCCGGTGAACCAGATCTTACGGTTCAACTCCCGCTCCCCGTACTGCCCGTCGAACAGCGAACCGGCCCGGTACGGATTGGGGAAAACGTTCACCGTCCGCGGATTCTCGGGTGTGGACGGCGCCGGGCCCGGGTAGAGCAGCTGGCCGTTCTCGTAAAATCCGCTGGAGAAGGATGGCAGGCTCTCCTCCAGATCCGGGGCGGAGAAAGAGACCACGGAATACCAGTAGGGAAATCCGTCGAGCAGTCCCCGGTCCACGAAATACCGGTCGCCGTCGGCACCGCGAGTCGGCAAGCCGGTGTTGAAGCCGAAGTCGTCCATCAGGTCGAATTCCGCCACCAGGGTGGCGATGGAGTACGGGTCGTCGGGGATGGTCTCGCCCTGGAAACGGTAGATACGATATCCCTGGAAATCCGGCTTGCCGGTGATGGTGCTGATGTGATGTTCGGGCGAGCGCAACGGGTCGTCCACCTGCAGCGTCTCGCCGGTGTCGGGATTCACGGTGTCGCCGGGCGCCCACTTCAGAATCACCGTGTTGTCATCGAAACCGAAACTGAGCCGCGGCGACGGCGGGCCGGTGGGGATGGTGAATCCCTCGTCGTACGCCAACTGCGCCACCTTGGAGTTGGCCAGCAAACCGACGGAATCCGGCGCGCAGACCAGGGCGTAAGTGACGTGCACCGTGTCATCGGGGGCCAGATAGGGGAACGGCCCGGTGGACAGCAGGGAGACCCAGTCCGAGACCGCAGTGAAATCTCCGCCCACATCGAAATCGCCGTTGGCCATGATCTGGTACTTGCCGGGCTGCGGACCGTCTGCGGATTCGTAGGCGTCATCCTGCTCGGGGACAGAGCGGAAACGCCAGGCGTTGTAGGACACCGGTGGGACAGTATCAGGCGGCGAGACGGCGGGAATGGAACCGAGCAAGCGAGTGCCCACCCAGGAGGTGGCCAGCCCATCTTCCCCGTCATCGTCTCGCTCGTACGCCATCCAGATGCGCGGGTCACTGGGAACGCTGTTTTCGGGATCGACCCAGTCCGCAGGTCCCCAACCGCCATTCACGTCGTCGTAATAGTTCCAGCGAACCGAGGCCTGGGGATCGTACGGGTCCGTGATCTCGGTATTGCCCACGGTGGTGTCGGACCAGAAACCGAGGTAGACATCACGCAACTCATTGCCGGAGACGTTGCGAATGGCGTAATCGAGAATGATGAAGTCGTCGGCGTAAGGATTCCCCCAGGCCAGGACACGCAGGGTGACCTCCAGCCCGAGAGCCACATGGTTGCCGGATTCCACGATGGCATAGTCGTCGAAAACCACCTGGATATGCTGGGTGGCGAGGGCGTCCGGATGGTAGATCTCGCTGTTCTGGCTGTTGGAGCCCACGAAGACATCGAGACCGTCGACATCCGCGAACTCCCTGATCTCGTCGCCGGCGTTCAAGTTGGTCGCATCCTGGGCGCCGGTGGAGACGTGAATGGTCCCGTCCGCGGTACGAGCGCCCACCCACAGGCCGGCCAGGAAGAGGTGCTCGACATTGCTGTTCAGCGGATATTCACAGGACGGCTGGGCAGGATTGGATAATCCGTTGCCGATATACCCGAGGTTCGTGATGGCCACCCCGATGATCCCTGCTTTGGCCACCAGATCCGTTCGCGGAATACTCCAGGCGGTCGGCACCGCACCAAGCCAGACGATCAGAATTATCAGACTGACGAAACCGATTCGAGAGTGTGGGACCCGTCTGCGGCTCAACAACAGGAGGCCTCCGGGAGGAAACGCGAACCGTAATTCCGCAAGGGATGGTTCGCGTGAAAGTTGGGCACAAAGCCCGTCCTGGCGGTGGTTTGTGCGCTAAACATAGCCGTCGTGGGCCGGAACTGTCAACGAGACTCTGAGCGACCGTTTACCCCGGCCTGGATGGGCCGGAAAACAGTCGCTGTCGGCCCGAGAAACATGGACTCCGGATAATTCTTGAATGACCATGGAGATTGTGCGGGAATACACTCAACCTCCGGCAGCGACACCCAGCCCAGCGCCGTCCCCCGTCCAACCCGTGACCGGCAGCGAGCGAAAGAGAGCGACGTGCCCGATACAATAACCGCCCAGCCCGACCATCACCCAGCGGCCACTCGAGCCCGCTCGGCTGCCGGAGTGACTCGTCGTTCCGTCTGGCCGCTGCTCCTGACCCTGCTCTGCGGCGCCGTGCTGTTCGGCTCGTGCGCCAAGTCGCCGCCGCCGACCGACATCGACATCACCGAGGTGCCGTACCTCATCAAATCGCCGCCGGGCCTGGGACCGGACGCCATCTGGCAGCATTTGCCGTGGCAACGTTCCGAAGCCGTGCTCGCCTTCAGCGGGGACGTGCTCATGCACGGTCGGGTCCGACAGTGCGCCGCCAGTCACAACCGCACGGACGGCTGGGAGAATTCGTCCAACAACGAGGGCTTCGACTTTTTGTTCGAACACCTGGGGCCGGTGTGGCGGGACGCCGATCTCACCCTGGTGAACCTGGAGACCCCGGTGGCCCCGGCGTCCGGCGATCCGGGACGCCCCTTCGTATTCAACGTCTCGCCCGCCCTGCTGGACGCCCTGTCGAGCAGCGGCGTGGACCTGGTCACCCTGGCCAACAACCACGCCTTCGACCAGGGCGGCGACGGCCTGGCCGAAACCATCGCTCACCTCCAGGCGGCGGGTCTGCGCCAGGTGGGCGCGGGCGTCACCAGTACCGCAGCGCAGGTGGTGCTCATCGAGGAGATCAACGACATCCGGCTGGGCTTCCTCGGTTTCTCGCAACTGCTCAACGCCGATCTCAACGTGGAGGACCCGCTGGCGCCGCATATCAATGTCCTGGAACGGCAGCAGGTGCTGGACGCCATCGCGGCGGCCCGGTCGCAGGTGGATTTCCTGGTTCTCACCGTGCACTGGGGCGTGGAGTACGCGGCCGAGGTGCGGGAACTGGAGAAAAGTCTGGCCCACGAGTTTCTGGAGGCCGGCGCGGACGCCATCATCGGTCACCACCCCCACGTGATCCAGCCGCTGGAGCTGTACGAGACCGCCGATGGCCGGCTCTGTCTGGTGGCCTACTCCCTGGGCAACCTCATCTCCAACCAGAGCCGGAAGTACATCCACGGCATCACGCCAGCGTACTACGGCGCCACCCGGGACGGGTTGATCCTGAAGCTGCGGGTGGGCAGGGTGTGGTACAATGATAATGTGGAGCGGACAGAGCTGCGGGGAGTTGGTTTCATCCCGTTATTCACGGAGAACAACTACTACGCGCAATTCGCGGATTCCACCTTGCCGACAACCATTCAGCCGGTACCCAACGACTTGCGTATCGAGCAACTCGTGGCCCGGATCAGAAGTTTCGACCGCGCTGCCGCCCAGAACGCGACCAAGAACTCACCTGCGCTGGACACTCGGGAGCTGATCCGGTTGAAGCAGGAGCTGGCGCTGTACGTGGACCGCAAGCAGGGCGTGGTGAATCTGCTGGGAGACGAGTACTACCTGCCGTATCGGCCGCCGGTGCCGTAAGCGATCAATCGATGTAGCCCAGCGAGCGCAGATGCTCGATGGTCTTCTCGTCCATCTCCAGAGCGTCGGCGTGCAGGAGCTGCCGCGGCCCGGTCTCGTAGGTCGTCACCGTCCGCACCGGGTATCGATCCCAGAACCACGGTT
>JBDRBC010000250.1:0-21940 GCA_043823125.1 bacterium
TCTGTTCGATCCGCTGGCCTTCGTGACGGCGTGCCGCGACCAGCTCACCCCGGGTGGATTGCTGGTCCTCACGTGTCCCAATGGATTGGGTTTCGACGTGGCCACCCTCGGCGAGGTTGCGGATACCGTTACCCCGGAACATCTGAACTACTTCAACCCGCAGTCGCTGGCGCTGCTGATGCAACGCGGCGGTCTGGAGCTGCTCGAGGTATTCACACCGGGCAAACTCGACGCCGAGATCGTGCGCAAGAAGGTCCTGGCGGGGCAGTTCGCTCTGGATGGACAGCCATTCCTGCAACGGGTGCTTTTCGACGAGTGGGAACAGCTCGGCGAGCCGTTCCAGCGGTTCCTGGCCGACAACGGCCTGTCGTCGCACCAGTGGCTCGTGGCGAGACGACCTGATATTTCTCAGGAGGAGACAAGGTGAAACCGGCGCTGGCACAGAACCGGATATCGTCTGATCCCAAGCATCTGGGCGTGGTGGCCATCATCCCGGCCCGGGGCAAATCGCGTGGCATCCCGCGCAAGAACGCCCGCTTGCTGGACGGCAGGCCGCTCATCCTGCACGTGATCCGGGCGGCGCAGCAGGCGCGTTACATCGACACCCTGTTCGTCACCACCGACGATCCGGAGCTGGCGGAGCTGGCGCGGCGCAGCGGCACGGCGGTCATCGAACGGCCGGCGGCGCTGGCCGGGCCGGAGGTGACCCTCGACGAGGTGATCGTGGACGCCGTGCAACGACTGGAGCGGGGCGGCCGGACCATCGACCACGTGGTCACCCTGCAATCAACCAGCCCGCTGCTCAGCCCCCGCACCATCGACGCGGCCATCGTCCGCTGCCGGCAGCACGACCACGACACGGTGGTCAGCGTGGTGAACGATACCCATCTGTCCTGGGGCCTCGACGAGGCCGGCAAACCGGTGCCGCTCTACGACAAGCGGCTCAACCGGCAGGAGCTGGCGCCGGTGTACCGCGAGACCGGGGCGGTGGTGGTGGCGCGACGTCAGGTGCTGGATTCGGGTTCGCGGTTCGGCCGGGACGTGGGGCTCATCGAGGTCTCCAAGGCCGAGTCCATCGACATCGACGACAACTTCGACTGGTGGCTGGCCGACAAGTCGCTGCGGCGGCGGCGTATCGTGTTCAACATCATCGGCAATCCGCAGCAGGGGCTGGGGCACGTGTACCGCGCCCTGACCCTGGCCGACCATCTCATCGATCACGAGCTGCTGTTCCTCACCAACAACCGGTCCCAACTGGCGGCCGACATGGTGCGCGATCGGTTCTATCCGGTGGAGATGGTGGCGCCGGGCGAGGAGCTCGGGTACCTGCTCGCCAATCCGCCCGACCTGCTGATCAACGACGTGCTCGAAACGTCGGAGTGGTTCGTCTCCGCCATCAAGGGAGCGGGCTCGCGAGTGATCAACTTCGAGGACCTCGGCCGCGGCAGCCGGCAGGCCGACCGGGTGATCAACGCCATGTACGATGTGCACCCCCACCGGCGGGACGATCACGTGTTTCACGGCGTGGAGTACTGCTGTCTGCGGGACGAGTTCTACACCACCCGCCCCATCCGCACCAAACCGCAGGTGGAGAACGTGCTGCTGCTGTTCGGCGGCACCGACCCCTCCGGACTGACAGAACAGTACCTGCGCTGGCTGGACGCACAGGACGCCGAGTTCACCATCACGGTGATCAGCGGCATCGGTTTCGAGCGCAAGGAGGCGCTGCAACGGATCGCCGACACGGCGCGGCACCCGGTGGAGGTGGTCTACGACACCGCCGTCATCAGCCGCTACATGGCCAACGCCGACCTGGCGGTGACCAGCGCCGGGCGCACCGTATTCGAGCTGGCGGCCCTGGCGGTCCCCATGGTGGTGGTGGCCCACCACGCCCGCGAGAAGGCCCACGTGTTCTCGCGCTCGACCCTGGGCGCCGTGTTTCTCGGCAGCGTGGACGAGGTGGACGAATCGCAGTTCGGCAGCGCTTTGAACGAGCTGCTGGCCAGCGAACTGCTCCGCAAGAAGATGAGCGCCGCCCTGCGCGAGGCGCGGGTCCACGACGGCGTACACCGGGTACTCGACATCATCGAAGGACTGCTGTCGGAACGAGAGCAGGAGGAGTTGTCATGATTGGAATGGACCGGATTGGCGAGACGCCCCTCGGCCGCGAACGGCCGTTCCTCATTGTCGAGGCGGGCGTGAACCACGAGGGCGACCTGGCGCGAGCTTTCGAGATGATCGACGCGGCCGCCGACGCCGGCGCCGATATGATCAAGTTCCAGAGCTACAAGGCCGGCAGCCTGGCCAGCAAGTTCAGTCCCGCCTACTGGGATCGCAACGCCGAACCGGCCGCCTCGCAGTTCGAGCTGTTCCGGCGGTTCGACGGCCTGGACGGCGCGGACTATATCAAGCTGGCGCGACGGTGCGAGGCGCAAGGTATCATGTTCGCATCGACGCCGTTCGACGCCCGGTTCGTGGATCTGCTGGAACCGCTCATGCCGGTGTACAAGGTCGCTTCGGCCGACCTGACCAACCGGCCGTTGCTGGAGCAGGTGGCGAGGAAACGGAAGCCGGTACTGCTGTCGCTGGGCGCTTCTTACCTGGGCGAGGTGGAGGAAGCGATCCGGTGGCTGGAGCAGGGCGGCGCGCCGTCCCTGGCTCTGCTGCACTGCACCCTGGAGTACCCCACCCCGTTCGATCACGCCAACCTGAACACGATCCCGTACCTGAAACAGGTGTTTCCCGATCTGACCGTCGGCTGGTCGGACCACGTGCCGCCGGACCGCGGCTGCCACTCGCTGCTGACGGCCTGGATGCTTGGTGCCGACATCCTGGAGAAGCACTTCACCCTGGATAAATCATTGCCGGGGAACGACCACTATCACGCCATGGATCCGGACGATGTGCGGGAGTTCCTGCTGTTGCAATGGCGAGTGGCGGCCATGCACGGCGTGGCGGCCAAGACAGTCTCGCCATTCGAGATGGATGCACGGAAGTACGCTCGCCGCAGTCTGGTCGTGGCGCGGGATTTGCCGGCCGGGGCCCTGCTCCAGCGGGACGACCTGGCGGTGAAGCGGCCGGGAACCGGCATCGCGCCGCGGCATCTGGAGCTGGTGGTGGGTACGCGATTGCGTCGACCGCTGCGACGGGACGAGGTGCTGGACTGGACGGCGCTGCTGGATCGCAGCGAAATCGACGCCGCAGCAAACAGCGCCACGGTTACCAGCGAAGAAGCCGAGATGTCATGAGCCTGTTCATCCACACCGGCTACGCCAAGGCGGGCAGCACCTTTCTGCAGGAGCGGTTGTTCGCGCCGCACCCGGGGATTCATTATCTCGGTAAATCGCGGACCGACTATCCCGACTGGCTGATCGGTTGGCATTACTGGGATGACTTCGAGTTCGAGCGGCAGCGAGACGAGTTAAGCGCCAAGCTGGACTCGCTCTGCCAAACCAGCCGTCCGAATCTCATCTCCTCCGAGGTCTTCTCCAAACACGGCGGGGGCGCCGCCGCCCAGGCACACCGTATCAAGGCCATCGCGCCCGCTGCCTCCATCATCCTCGTGCTGCGCGATCCCATCGACCGGTTGCTCTCGTATTACAAGCACCTCGTCCAGCACGACGGCCTGTACCTCCCTCTGGAAGAGTGCCTGGACTGGAAACGCACGCCGTTCGTTTTCTACAAGCGCAAACCGGTGTACCTGCCGGATTACTTCTACGACGAGCTGGTGGCGCTGTACGAGCAACTGTTCGACGGCCGGGTCATCGTGTTGCGTTTCGAGGAGCTGCTGACGGCGCCGGGGAGTTTTTGCGGGAAGCTGGGGGAATTCATCTCGGTTCGGTTCGACGTGGAGGAGATCGCGGCGCAGCTCGAGAATCGCGAGAATGCCTCGGTGGCTGAGGGCGAGATCGCTCGGCTACGGCTAAAGAACGCGGCGGCCGGATTGCGAAAGCTGGCGCCCGACTACACCGAGCAACCAACGGATCTCGCTGCCCCGATTGGCGACTCGGATCTTCTCTCCGCTGCCGTGCGGCAACGACTCGTTACTTACCTGCATGGCCGATGTCAGGGATACTACTGACAGTTCTTTGCCCGGAATCTTCATTAATGCTGAACCGGGATCCTCGCAACTGGACACTTCCCGCGGTCTTCGGTTCGAATTATACTCACTGGCGCGATCCACCACGCCGGTGTTTCGGCAGTAACGTATTGGCCTGTTCACCAGCCGAGGAACATCGTGAGTTCAGCCCGAACCACAACCCGCACAGACCTAGTATATGGCCTCTGCGCTGCATATATCTTTCTCCATGTCCTTTCCGGACAGATGTCCGGTTATTCCCTGTGGGGCGTCCATTTTCTGGCCTATCTCCCCCCGTTGCTCACCACCGCGACCATCGTGGCCGGTGTCGCTCTCTTTTTCTTCGCGTTCACAAGATCAGGAACATCTCACCACGGCAGGCTGGTCGAGGTTCTCGATTTTTGGGGTGGCGGGAAGACCGTTCTAGTGCTCTGTCAATCATGAAATCAGGGATTGCATCAGCCTGTGGGATATGAGAGTCTCCCGGCAGCCAAGGAGGGCTGTCATGAAGAAGAAGTACATTGTTCGTCTTTCAGATGAAGAGCGAAAAACACTTCAAACCTGCGTCAAAAAGCTGAGCGGATCCTCACAGAAAGTAAGAAGAGCACAAATACTTTTAAAAGCCGATGCCGATGGCCATAACTGGCCCGACATGAAAATCGCTGAGGCTTTTTCGTGCCGTACCCAGACAGTGGAATCCGTTCGAAAAAAATTGGTAACCGAAGGATTTGATTCCGCCTTCATAGGCGCTAAACCCAAGTTTAGGCCTCCCAAAAAGCTCGATGGAGAACAGGAGGCAAAGGTTATAGCCTTACGTTTAGGTCGTCCACCGAAAGGCTACGCCAACTGGTCGCTACGATTGTTGGCCGAGCAAGTGATCGAATTGCAAATCGTCGACTCGGTCAGTCATGAGACCGTCCGGCAAACCCTAAAAAAAACGGAATGACACAGCGCAAGATTCAATATTGGGTGATTCCGCCGGAAGCAAACAGCGAGTTTGTCGCCTGCATGGAGAATGTGCTGGAAACGTACTCCCAGCCCTATGACAAGCGGTTTCCGGTACTTTGCATGGATGAGCAGCCGGTGCAATTACTCAAAGAAACCCGGGTTCCGATTGCTGCAACTAAAGGTCATGCTCGCCGGGTTGATTACGAATACGAACGGGCTGGGACGGCCAGCATTTTTATGTTCACGGAGCCACTGCGCGGTTGGCGTCAGACCACTGCTCGTCAGCAGCGCACGAAGATCGATTGGGCCCTGGAGACGGAAAAGCTTCTGAGTACCCGGTATGCTGAAGCAGAAAAAGTGATCCTGGTCTGTGACAATCTGAACACGCACACAATGGGGGCGTTTTACGAAACTTTTCCGGCAAGCCGAGCACGCGAGCTTGTCCGGCGTGTTGAGTTCAGGTTTACTCCCAAGCACGGCAGCTGGCTGAATATCTCAGAGAACGAACTCAGTTCCATGACGCGTCAATGTTTGAACGGCCGACGCATCGGAGATATTAACGAACTTCGTGAAGAAATAGGCGCTTGGTCCGCCGCCAGCAATGCCAAACAACGTAGCGTTGATTGGCAGTTCACAATAAACGACGCACGGGTGAAGCTAAAGACTCTTTACCCCTCATTTGTTGTTTGACAGAGCACTAGCCACGGCGATGATCCGATCCACACCGGCCAGCGGCTCCGGCGGGTGCAGTTCGGCGGCGGCGCCGTGGTTGTGTCCGTGCGACTCCAACGGTTCCGGGCGCCGGATATCCACCCGCACCGACGAGACGCCGAGCAGATTGGACAGCTTCTCACCCACCGCCTCCTGGATGGCCGCGATGGTCTCGTCCTTCTCACTGGTCTGCACGATTTCGACCACCACATCGCCACCGTCCACAACCACTTCACCCACCAGATCGATGGAGACGATATCACGAGTGGTCCCGGGGCAAAGTACCTCACGTAACGCTGTATTCACTGTTTCCTGGGTCAGGGGAGTATCAGCCACCACACTACCTCCGCGTGGATCATCTTAACCTGTGCTGCGGAAAACGAACTCACCAGAACTGGCCGGTGGTGGTACAGTGCCACCTGAAATCCCGACCCGAACCTCGACGGGGATCGAATGGTGGAGAAAGTAACGGCATTCCTCATCGTCCGCAACGAGCAACTCCTGTTGCCGCGCTGCCTGGACAGCCTGACCGGAGTGGTGGCCGAGGTGGTGGTCTTGGATACCGGCAGCAACGATGGCACCGTCGCGATCCTGGAAGCCGCCGCCGCCGATCCCACCCCACCATCTCTGCACTGGCAGCGGCACCGGTTCCGCGATTTCGGCTCGGCGCGGCAAGCAGCTCTCGACCTCGTCCGCACCGAATGGGCTCTCTGGATCGACGCCGACGAGGTCGTGACACCCGCCCTCCAGGCACGGTTGTGCTCCCTGCGCGCCAGCGGCGAACTGGCCACCTGCGACGGCTGGGAAATCGGCCTGGAGAACCGGGTCTACGGTCGCGTGATGCGGGCGCGCTGTCTGGTGGGACAGTATCGCTTGAGCCTCTTCCGTACCCGCCGCGCCCGGTACTCCGACTCCCTGGTGCACGAAGGGGTTCAACTCGCTCCGCCGAGTCGCGTCGGCCGGATCGAGGAGCCACTCCGACACGACACCCTGGTGAGCTGGCGACATTACCTGGCCAAGGTGAATCTCTACACCGACCTGGAAACCCGCTGTACGGCCAAGCGCTTCAATCCGCTGCATCTGCTGGTGACAGGACCGGCCACCCTGTGGCGGGAGTACATCGGCCGCCGCTGCTACCGCGACGGCTGGCCCGGTCTTGTCTGGGCGCTTTTAACCGCCTGGGGATCGATCCTTCGTGACCTGAAACTGCTGCGTAATACTTGGCGACGGTCGCGGGGGGCCGGCAGCGGCGACTCGTTCACCTCGTGATATTGTTCAAGTGATTAATCTACAACACGGTAAACGAGTGCACGGGTACACTCCAGCGACCTGGAGTGGAGCAGCCCGTGATCGGTAATCCACTCTGGATCGCAAGACTGAAGGCGAGTCATCCCCGCCCACGCGCGGAAAAGATATCGGTCAGGATCTGCTTGTGATCGAACCCGAGTTCGGGGATGTTGTGGAGCGGGAACCAGGCCGCCTGCGCGGCGTCGTCCCCACCCTGCACCGGGGGCGCTTTGCCGGTGAGGTTAGCCACGAAGACCACCGAGACGGTGTGCCCCCGGGGATCTCGCTGGGGATCGCCATACGCCTGGAACTGGACGAACGGGAGACCTTCGAGCCCGGCTTCCTCGGCGACCTCGCGCTGCACGGCGGTCAACAGATCCTCGCCATACTCCACGAATCCGCCGGGAAAGACCCAGCTTCCCCGGTAGGGGTCGATTCCGCGTTCCACCAGCAGGACCGATCCCGTGCCGGTTTCACGGGCTTTACTAGGCCAGAGCAGCACCACGCCGTCCACGGTGAGAGAGGGAACTCGCGGCAGGCTGGGATCACGGCTGTTGGGCACGCCAAGCTCTCCCCTGCCGCCAGGTCCCGACGGCATTGTTCGAGTTCTATTCCTCGGCGAAAGACGCCAGCGCTTCGTCACAACTGTCGAACGTCTGGAAGACCAGCTTCAACTGGGTGACGTTGAGAATGTTATCTATGCGCTCACTGACCTCGCAGATCTTGAGCTGGCCACCGTTTTTCTTCAGGGTGTGATACGCGGAAACCAGCACGCCGAGGCCGGTGGAATTGATCCAGTTCACCTTGGAGAGGTTCAACAGGACATCGACGTACCCTTCCTTGATCAGAGTCTTGATCTCGGAATGAAATTTCTCGTGATCCGGACCACCCATGATCTTTCCGGACAGTTGCAGGATCATCACATCCCCATCGGCTTTCTGCTTGATATTCAACGCTAGTTCCTCCTGTGACGTGGACACCAACCCGACCTGTTCCGGACGGGTTGGTTGACATATTTCGTGGCTATTTCAGAATGCAAGTCCTCGCCGGTAAAAGCAAGCCCTTACTCGTCGCGTGGCCTACAATGAATGGTAGTCTCTGGCGATGGTAACGGCTACCATACCCGCGCCCCCAGGACGTCGGACCAACCCGAGGAGTGATACCATGCCTTCCGTCCGTCCACCGGTTCTCAGCGGCACCTGGTATCCCGGCGACGCCGGCCAGCTGACCGCCACCGTGAATCGATTTCTGGCCGCGTCCACCCACGCCACCCCACCTGCCGGCCAGCCGGTCATCGGCGTGGTGCCCCATGCCGGGTACGTGTACAGCGGCGAGACTGCCGGCGCGTTGTACGGGTTGCTGGCCGGATCGCGGTACGATCAGGTCTTCATCCTCGCCCCGAGCCACCGGCAACCGGTGTCCCGCATCGCGTTGCCGGCGGCGGCGGCCTTCGCCACGCCGTGTGGCGAGGTGGCCGTGGCAGGCGACATCGTGGCGACCCTGGCTGCCGAACCGGAATTCGAGCTGAACGATGCCGCCCACGCCTCGGAACACGCCGTGGAGATCCAGCTCCCGTTCTTGCAGCAACTCTTCGACCGAGACCTCAGAATCGTCCCGTTGCTGGTGCCATCGTTGACCCCGGATCGACGCCGGTCCGCCGCCGCCTCTCTGGCGCCGTGGTGTGACGGGCGCAGCCTGTTCATCGTTTCCACCGATTTCACCCACTACGGCGAGGCATATGGGTACGTCCCGTTCAGTGACAACATTCCGGAACGGCTGCAGGAGCTGGACGGCGGCGCGGTGGACGCCATCCTGGCCCGCGACGCCACCCGACTCCTCGAGCACGGTGATAATACCGGCCTCACCATGTGCGGCATTCACGCCACGGCCCTGGCGCTGAGTCTGCCGTTGGCCGAGGACGGCGACGCCACCCTCGTGGCGTACAGTCGCAGTGGCGACCGGGACCACGATTACTCCTTGTCAGTGAGTTACGCCGCCCTGTTGCTGACCCAACCCGTGTCGGTCGAGGCGGCTGACTCTGACGCCCAGGTCCCCGCGAATACGGCGGTCGGCAACGACCAGCCGGCCACCGGTGACCAGTTGACCCCAGCGGAAAGGCAATTCCTGCTCCAGCTCGCGCGACAGGTATTGACCGCCACGGCGACGGGAGAACCGCCACCGACCAGCGACCAGTTCGCGGCCGCCGCGGGCTTCTCTCTGACCCCGGCCCTGACCGAAAAACGTGGCGCCTTCGTCACCTTGACCAGTGACGGCAAACTGCGTGGCTGTATCGGTTTCATCGAGGGCATCAGTTCCCTGGCGGAGGCGGTGGCGAACAACGCCGTCTCGGCCGCCAAGTGCGATCCCCGTTTTTCGCCCGTGCGGCCAAAGGAACTGCCAGCAATCCAGGTGGAGATATCCGCCCTGACCCCACTTCGGGAGGTGGCCGGTCCGGACGACATCGTTATCGGGCGCCACGGTGTCGTGATCTCGAAAGGGCCTGCCCATTCCGTCTTTCTGCCCCAGGTGGCGCCGGAACAGGGGTGGGACCGCGACACCACCCTCACCCATCTGGCCCTGAAGGCCGGTCTGCCGCCGGATGGCTGGCGCGCCGGCGCCCAGTTCCGGGTCTTCGAGGCGGAGGTATTCGGCGAGGAATCAGCGGACGATTTCCGGAAGGACGCCGCGGAGGACACCGAATGAACGCCCTGGTCATCGGTGCGATCCTGGCCGTCTGGCTCGCCTGCAGCTATCGCCTGTACGGCGGATTCATCGCCCGGCGGCTCTTCTCGCCCAGCGACAAGAGCGCCACGCCGGCCATCACCAGAAGTGACGGCGTCGACTTTCATGCGGCGCGGTCACCGGTGCTGTTCGGCCACCACTTCAGCTCCATCGCCGGCGCCGGGCCCATCATCGGGCCGTTGCTGGGCGTGCTGGCGTTCGGTTGGTTGCCGGCGTTGCTCTGGATCGGACTCGGGTCGGTGTTCATCGGCGCGGTGCACGACTACACGGCGTTGATGGCCTCCACCCGCACCGGCGGCCGCTCCGTGGGACATCTGGCCGAGCAGCGCCTGGGCCGCCGGGCTCGCGCCACCTTCTCGCTGTTTCTGTGGCTCGCCCTGATCCTGGTCATCGCCATCTTCGGCGTGGTGACGGCGCGCACCTTCACCAGTCAACCGCAGATCGTCGTGCCCACCTTCGGCCTCATCCTGCTGGCCATTCTGTTCGGCGGCACGGTGTTGCGCCGCCGGCTGCCGCTCCTGCCCCTGACCTTGCTGGCCCTGGTCTTTCTGGCGGGGCTCATCGCCCTGGGCGACCGGTATCCCGTCGACCTGGGCGAGACCGTTTTCGGCCTGCCCACCGTGCAGTTCTGGTTCTGGGTCCTCATGGTCTACTGCGTGGCTGCCTCGGTACTGCCGGTCTGGCTCCTGTTGCAACCGCGGGACTATCTCAGCACCTGGATCCTCTATCTCGGGCTGGGCGCCGGTTTCGTGGGTCTCGTGGTCTTGCACCCCAGTGTCCACAGTCCGGCCTGGATCGGCTTCCACTCGGCGGAGCAGGGCCCCATGTGGCCCATGCTGTTCGTGTTGATTGCCTGCGGCGCCGTGTCCGGATTCCACTCCCTGGTGGCCAGCGGCACCACGAGCAAGCAGCTCGCCCGGGAAACGGACGGCCAGCGGATCGGATTCGGCGCCATGATCCTGGAGGCGGCCCTGGCCGGCCTGGTGGTGCTCATCGCCGCCAGCGTCCTGCCGTGGGACAGCGCAGCCGGCGGCGGCAGCCTGCAGTTCCTCATGGGCGAGGGCGGCGGTCCCATCGTCACCTTCGCCACCGGCTTCAGCCGCCTGGTGGAGCCGTTGCCGTGGCTGACCCCGGCGGCGGGGCTGTTTTTCGGCATGCTCATGCTGAACGCCTTCGTTATCACGACCCTGGACACCTCCACTCGACTCGGTCGATTCATCTGGCAGGAGCTGACCAGCGACGTGCCGTGGTTGCGTCACCGCCTGGTGGCCACGTTGATCACGGTGCTGTGCGCCGGCTGGCTCGGTGCGACGGACTCCTACAAGGCTATCTGGCCGGTTTTTGGCGCCACCAATCAGCTGGTGGCGGCGCTGGTGCTCATCGTGATCTCGAGCTGGCTGGTGGGCCGGGGCAAGCCGCGGCGTTACACGTTGGTGCCAGCCTTGATCATGCTGGCCACCTCGGTGGGCGCCCTCGTCTATCAGGGCGTGGGATTCTGGCGGGACGGGAAATACCTGCTCGGGGCAGTGGCGACGGCCCTATTGGTGCTGACCGGGTTCATCGGCTGGGAGGCGCGGGGGCTGTTGCGGTCGCGGCGGGACTGACCGGCAGGAGGTGATCCGGCCTGTCTCCGGGTATCTACGAGTATCCAGCGGGGAACTCCAGCAGGAGCGCCAGGAACCTTTCCCCGCCGTATCCGTCAGGAAAATCGTTGTTCAGGTGACCAGAACACGCTACTTTCTGTGAGCTTTCGACGGTTCTCGGTCTACACAGGTTCGGAACCGCACTCCAACAAAGAGCGGGAGAGTATGGGTTTACTCGACAAGGTGCGCAACTTCACCATCGCCAGAGAATTGCAGAAGAACGGGCTGTACCCTTACTTCCGCATGATCGAGTCAGCTCAGGAGAATACCGTCTACATCAACGGTCAAGAAGTCATCATGCTGGGCAGCAACAACTACCTGGGGCTGACGAACCACCCCAAGGTCAAGAAAGCCGCCCAGGACGCCATATCCAAGTACGGCTCCGGCTGCGCCGGCTCCCGGCTGTTGAACGGGACCCTGGACATCCACGTGGAGCTGGAAGCGAAGCTGGCCAAGCTGGTGGGCAAGGAGGCGGCGCTGGTCTTCTCCACCGGATTCATGGTGAACCAGGGCGTGATCTTTTCCCTGGTGGGGCGCAACGACACGGTGCTGGTGGACCGGACCGACCACGCCTCCATCATCGACGGCACCCGCCTCTGCTACGGGCACACCCGCAAATACCTGCACAACGATATGGATTCCCTGGCTTACACGCTCAAGGCGTGCGAGGGGAACGGCAAGCTCATCGTGGTGGACGGCGTCTTTTCCATGGAAGGCGACGTGGCGCGGCTGCCGGAAATCGTCGAGCTGGCCAGCAAGCACGACGCCGAGGTCATGGTGGACGACGCCCACGGCATCGGAGTCATGGGCAAGAACGGGCGCGGGACCTGCGACCACTTCGGTCTGACCGACAGGGTGCACCTCATCATGGGCACCTTCAGCAAGTCGCTGGCCTCGGTGGGCGGATTCATCGCCTCGGATGAAAACACCATCCATTTCATCAAGAACATCGCCCGCTCCATGATCTTCTCGGCCAGCATGCCGCCGGGATCGGTGGCCTCGGTTTCGGCCGCCGTGGACGTTATGCTCGAGGAGGAGTGGCGTCGCGAAGCGCTCTGGCGCAATACCAAGGTCATGAACGAGCGGCTGCAGGCCGCCGGGTTCGATACCGGTCTATCCGATACCCCTATCATCCCGGTCATGGTCGGTGAAGATCTCGTCGCCTTCCAGATGTGCAAGCGACTGCTCGAGGAGGGAGTGTACGTCAATCCCATCGTCTCCCCCGCGGTGGAGAAGGGCAACGCGCTGATCCGGTTGAGCATCATGGCCACCCACACCGAGGACGAGATTCATCAGGCCATGGACAAGATGGTCCTCGTGGGCCGTGAACTGGGTGTTATCCCGTAATCCGATCCTTTTCAGCGACGCCTGCGCGACTGGCCAGCATCACGCCCGAGGACATCCGTCCGCTGACCTCCGGGATCGACCCGAGCCACCCGAGGAGAATCCAAGCTCACAGCCAGAATCCGAGTTCACAGCATTCGGGAGGAACCATGTCCGTCACCATCGCCGCCGTCCGGAGCAAGAACGACCTCGAGGATTTCCTGCGGGTCCCGTATACCATCTACGCCGACGATTCCGACCATGTCTTCCCGCTCCTGAGCGAACAGCGGGCCTTCCTGAACCGCGAGGAGAACCCGTTCTTCAAGCACGCCGATTTCGATCTCTGGCTGGCCCGACGAGACGGACGGACGGTCGGGCGAGTCGGCGCCTGCGTGGACCATTACCACAATGAAACCCACGACGAAAAAACCGGGTTCTTCGGTTTCTACGAGGCGCCGGACGACCCGGAAGTGGCCACGGCCTTGCTCGATACCGCCAGCGGCTGGATCAGCGAACAGGGCCTGACCAACATGCGCGGCCCCGCCTGTTTCACCACCAACCACGACTTCCTCGGCCTGCTGGTGGACGGCGAGCAGTCACCGCCGGTGGTGGGCATGCCGTACAATCCCCGCTACTATCTGCCACAGTTCGAGGCGTTCGGTCTGGATAAATGCAAGGACCTCTGGGCCTGGCGGATGGAGGCGGACGATCTGCAGGTCCCGGCCAAGATCCAGCGGATCATCGACAGCCTGCTCAACAGCGATTCCTTCACGGTGCGCCCGTTCGACATGAACCGGTTCGATCAGGAGGCCAGCACGGTACGCGAACTCTATAACCAGTGCTGGAACAAGAACTGGGGTTTCATCCCCATGGACGACGCCGAGTTCGCCCACGCCGCCAAGGACATGAAAAAGATGGTGGCGGCGGACTTCCTGCTGGTGGCCGAATGCGACGGCCAGCCCATCGGTTTCTGCCTGACCATCCCCGACTTCAACCAGGCCCTCAAGCCGTGCCGTGGCCGCCTCTTCCCCTTCGGCTTCCTGAAATTCCTCTGGCATAAACGGAAGATCAATTACGCCCGCTGTCTCCTGCTGGGCGTGCTGCCGGAATTTCGGCACCGGGGCGTGGACGTGGTGATGGTCTACAAGACCTTCAAGGCGGGCTTCGACCACGGCATCCACGCCGGGGAGTGCTCCTGGATCCTCGAGGACAACAGGGTCATGAACACCATCCTCGCTGGACTCGGCGCCAAGGTGTACAAGACCTACCGGATCTTCGACAAACCGCTGTCATGAACGAGACGGGAGCCAGCTCCGGTACGTTGATCGCCCTGACGGGCGCCACCGGATTTCTGGGCAGCCACGTGGCCGACCGGCTGGTGGCGCGTGGGTACCGGGTGCGCGCTTCCGTACGGACCACCAGTGACCTGCGCTGGCTGCGGGGCAAACCGATCGAGACAGTGGAGATCTCCCTCGCGCCCTCCGCACCCGGTTCCCAGGACAACCAGCAGCTCGACCGCTTTCTGGACGGAGTCAGCGGGGTTATCCACTGCGCCGGCGTGGTCCGGGCCCCCACCGAATCGGGATATATCCAGGGCAATGTCGACACCACCCGCGCCCTGCTCCAGGCGGCCTCCCGGCAGTCGTCCTGCGAGACATTCCTGCTGGTCTCCAGCCTGGCCGCCGCCGGACCGGCGCCACCGCAGACGCCGCTGGTGGAATCCGCGCCGTGTGCGCCAATCACCGCGTACGGTCGTTCCAAGCTGGCGGCCGAGGAGTTGCTGGCCGATCCGTCGCTGCAGCTGCGCACGGTGATCCTGCGCCCCCCCGCCCTCTACGGCCCGCGCGACAGCGCCTTCCTGCCGCTCTTCAAGCTGGCAAGGGCCGGCTGGACGGTAAAGATCGGCCACACCATGGCGGGACTCTCGCTGGTGGACGGACGGGATGCGGCCGCGGCCGCCGTGACTCTACTGGAGACGACGTCCGCCACCGGGCCGTTTTTCGTGGACGACGGTTTCATCCACACCTGGGCGGACATGACCGCGGCCCTCGCCCTGGCCTTCCGCCGCCGCGTCCGCACCGTGACCATCCCCTGGGGACTGCTCGGATTCCTCGCCAGGCTCGTGGGCTCGCAGCGGGCCCAGCGACTGCCGGTTCTGCACCCCGACCGCATGCGGGATGTCGCGGCCCCGGGCTGGGTCTGTTCCGGCGCCAAACTCCGCCAGGAGACCGACTGGCTCCCGCAACGCGATCTGAATACCGGGTTCCGGGAGACCCTCGAGTTCTACGTACGGAACGGATGGCTCCATGCGTCGTAACCTGGCACAACTCGCGCTCTACCGCCGGAATCTGGACCGCTGGACCGTGGTCTATCTGGTGACCAGCGCTTTCTATCCGTTGCTGCGGCCGGCGGTGGCGCCGAATCTGTGGGCCGGCATTCTCACGCACGCCGGGCTGGCCCTGGCGGTCTGGTATCTGCCGCCGCTTATGCGCCGCAGTCGTCACGTTACGCTGCGCCTCATCGGCGAGATCTACCTGCCGTTCATTTTTCCCCTGTTCTACAGAGAGATGGAGTACCTCGGCATCGTCTTCCTCGACTTCGACGCCTCCTTCGATCCGTGGTTCATCTCCCTGGAGGAAACCCTGTTCGGCGGCCAGCTCAGCCTGGTCTGGTCAAGCGCCTGGCCGTGGCCGTGGTTCCACGAGCTGATGGAGTTCGCCTACTTCAGCTACTACCTCATCAGCCTGGTGGTGCTGATCCTGATCTGGCGCTGTCGCGGCATCCCCGACGGGCAGCGGTGGAACGCCCTGCAGGCCTTCGTCTGGGATCTGGGCGCCACCATGCTGATCTGCTACAGCCTGTACATCTTCTTCCCGGTCTGGGGGCCGAAGTACTTCCAGGCCGGTCCGGTGGAAGTGCCCGGCTGGATCTTCACCCGCATCATGGAACACATCCACGTCGAGGGCGCCATCCTCGGCGCCGCCTTCCCCTCCAGCCACGTGGCCGCGACCCTGGTGCCGTGGTGGCACGTCTGGAAGTGGTTCCCCCAGCACCGCTGGTGGATGACCGTTTTGTTCGGGCTGCTCTGTGCCGCCACCGTCTACTGTCGCTATCACTACGTGGTCGATGTGATCGGCGGCTTGCTGCTCGGAAGCTTGATCCTGTGGGCCGGCGGGCGGCATCGGGAGACGGTCCGGCAGGTGGGGAACAGGAACCGCTGTTGAACATAACGACGGCAGCCTCTGTTGAAGGCTGCCGTATTTCTGTCTGGCGTGTCAGAGAGGCGATACCCGATCGCCCGGATCAGGACGCTCAGGAGAAGCCGCTGCCGGCGCCGCTGCAACTACCGGCCCGTCCACACGGCGGCAAGCCGGGGTTGCCGCCGGAAGAACCGGTGTTGAAGGTGGAGAATCCGCGCTCCACCGATTCGGATCCGCACTGGGGACACCGGAGGGTTTCGGTTTCCAGCTCGGCGAAGGAGAGGATCTCCTCGAAGCTGCTGCCGCACTGCCGGCAATTGAACTCGTAAATAGGCATCGTTAGGTCACCTCAACGTTCGCCGCGACCGGTCTCGGTCCGCGTCTGGTCGTGATCCTGCGGTTCTTCGGGTGGGGTCCGGTCACCGACCGAACAGGAGTTGGCCATTCAGGTGGCCACGCCGAACCTGGGCAACACCCACCGTACGAAGATGAAGTACAGGACGATGAAGATCAATATTTTGAGCACTGCAAATCCTCTCGCAGCAGAACTGTTTCAAAACTATTTAACAACATATATAGCTGTTTTCCGGATATTGTCAAGTCGGCTGGCGCCGGAAACGTGCGCCCGCCTTGAAACGTACCGCGCACCCTCTCCCTAATCGAACGTCCACGCAGGCAACTCCGCCATCCTGCCACGGTGACACTGACTGTAGAGCCGGCACGGGCATTGCTCCGGACACAACCTGGTGTTTCAGAATGCTGTATCCAGGAAACGGCTGTTTTCACACTGCGATACGAATGGGGCAACATGACGAGGGTTCCGCGAAATAACCGCCGCCCCAACCGGCGCCGGGAATGGCTGTTATTGGGCCTGCTTCTGACCGCCGGCCTGGTGACCCTGTTGCAATTCCCCCGCCCCCAGCAACCGCTGACCCTCGACTATCTTGTGGACCTGGCCGACGCGGACGACGGCATAATCGCCGTCACCCTGACCCTGACCGGCCGGTTCCCCGATCCGCTGGACATTGCCTTCACCACCAACGCCCCCGGCAACTCCAGCAATCGTCTGGAACGATTGCTGCTGGCCGCCCACCACGTGACCGGATCCGACGGTCCCCGAACCGCCGCGGTGACACCGATCGCCAACGGCTGGCAGCTCTCGCCGACGGATACGGACACCACGACCATCTCTTACAGTGTGACCTTGCGGGCCAGCGGCAGTCTCGAGGAGGACATCCGGCACCACCTGTCGGCGCCGGTACACGGCGGTCTCCGGGTCACCGGGTACGACCTGTTCGTGGTGCCGCGACAGGGCGCCATCGAGCGCCTCACCGTATCCTTCGCCAACGCAGACGCAGGCCGGCTCGTCACGCCGTGGCGTGAGGACGTTACCTACGATGGATCCCGGACCTACTTCCCCGCCGACCGGAACGACCTCGCCAGCTCCCTCGTGGCCTGGGGCGGCTTGCGACGGGAGGAGCGGACCGTCAGCGACTGCACCATCCGCCTGGCCCTGGACGGCGGCTGGTACTTCACCGACGACGAACTGATCAGCCTCCTGTCCCGCATCGCCCGGGCGGAAATCGAGTTCTTCGGCTCCACGCCCCACAGCTCCATCCTCTGCCTGGTCACCGCCAATCCGGTACAGGCCAGGGCGGGCTTCGACTACTACGGCGCGCACCTCGGCCACTCCATCCTGCTGTTCCTCGATCCCGCCACCAGCCACGCCGACCTCACCGAGAAGGCCGCCAGTGTCATGGCCCACGAGATGTTCCACGGCTGGCTGGGCGAAACGATCAATCAACAGGACCCGGAGCTGCTCTGGTTCACCGAGGGCGTCACCACCTGGAATACGGGGCGTCTGCTGGTGGACGCGTTCGTCTGGACACCGGAGCGGGCGACCCGGGTGCTGGGCAAACGGCTCGACCGCGATTACTACGGCAGCGACTTCATCGGCCACAAATCCGTCTCCGAGGCCATGGCGGAGGTCATGTCCGACGGCGACACCACCCGCTTCGCCTATGCCGGCTCCAGTCTGGCCGCGGCGGCCCTCGATGACTGGCTGGCCCAGCAGGTGTCCGGCGCCAATTCGAACGGGCATGCGAGTGTCCATCCGAGTGTCCATCCGAGTGTCCACCCCCTGGACGACGTCGTGCGTCACCTGTACGCCAACCACGCCGGCGAGGTCCTGACCCGCGAACTCCTGGAACAGGCTGTCCGGGACCTCTGCGGTGTCGACTGCCACACCTGGCTCGACCGTTACGTCTACGGCAAAGAGACCTTGCCGCGCCCCGAGTCGTTGCTTTAAGTTGGGTGGCCAGGTTCCAGACCGAGAACCCACGGCTCGATATCCGGATACCACCAGCCACAACCGTCGGAGGCGACCTCGTGTGCGCGCAGCAGAGTAATCCTGAGGGCGAAGGGCAGTCGACCTTCCAGCGAACCCTGGTCACGGCCGCCCTGCCGTACGCCAACGGCGACATCCATCTCGGACATCTGGCCGGCGCCTATCTGCCGGCCGACATCTACGTCCGGTTCTTGAGGTTGCGCGGCGAGGAGGTGCTGTTCATCTGCGGCACCGACGAGTACGGCGTGCCCATCACCCTCGCCGCCGAGAAGCAGGGCATCACGCCCAAGGAGCTGGTGGACCACAATCACGAAACCATCAAGCAGTCGTTCGCCGATTTCGGCGTTTCTTTCGACAACTTCTCCCAGACGAGTCGGGATATCCACACCGAGACCAGCAGCGCCTTCTTCACCGATCTGCACGCGCAGGGCCTGCTGAAACAGAAGACCATCGAGCAGTTCTACAGCCCGAGCCTGCAACGATTCCTGGCCGACCGGTACATCGAGGGGACCTGCCCCAAGTGCCAGTCCGAGGCGGCCCGTGGCGACCAGTGCGAGGCGTGCGGCACGAGCCTCAATCCCACCGATCTAGTGGACCCGTACTGCGTCATCGACCGCAGCCCGCTGGAGCTGCGGCCCACCACCCACTGGTTCCTCCCTCTGGGCGACTGGCAGGAGCGGCTGGAGACCTGGATCAAGGCGCGCCCAGACTGGAAAGAGAACGTGCTGCAATACTGCCGGAGCTGGTTCAAGGACGGCCTCGAGGATCGGGCGGTGACCCGCGACCTGCACTGGGGGGTGCCGGTGCCGCTGCCGGAGCACGACGGCAAGGTGTTGTACGTCTGGTTCGAGGCGCCCGTGGGGTACGTCTCGTCCACCCGCGAGTGGGCCCAGGCGCAAGGTGATCCCGAATCGTGGCGAACCTGGTGGCAGGACGACGACACGCGGCTGATCCACTTCATCGGCAAGGACAACGTCGTCTTCCACGCCCTGATGTTCCCGGCCATGTTGATGGCCCACTCCGAGCACTGGGTGCTGCCGGACAACGTGCCGGCCAACGAGTTCCTCAACCTGGAGGGCCAGAAGCTGTCCACCAGCCGCGGCTTCGCCGTCTGGCTGGGGGAATACCTGAGCAAGTTCCCGGCCGATCCGCTGCGGTACACCCTGGCCCGCAACCTGCCCGAGACACGCGACATGAACTTCACCTGGGATGGTTTCCTGGCGCGGAACAACAACGAGCTGGGGAACAACTTCGGCAACTTTTTCAACCGGGTGCTGACCTTCTGCCACAGGTACTTCGACGGGCAAGTGCCTGACTGGTCGGACGACGCCATGACCGACCTGGACCGGACCGCCCTGGCCGAGGTCCAGGAACACCTCGATCAGTACGCCAGGCATCTGGACAGATTCGAGATCAAGGCGGCGATGGAGGAGTGTTTCCACGCCGGCCAGGTGGGCAACCGCTACTTCGACGAGTCGGCGCCGTTCCGCACCCGCAAGGACGACATGGCGCGCTGCGGTCAGAGTCTGGCCGTGGCGCTGCAGATCGTCCGGCAGCTCGCGGTGATGCTGGCGCCGGTGGTGCCGTTCGCCATGGAAAAGGTATGGGGCTGGCTCGGCATGGAGACCGCGCTCTGGGCCGGCGGCTGGACGGAGGGTCTCGAGGACTTGCCGGCGGGACGGCCGCTGGGCAAGCCGGAGATCCTGTTTCCCCGCTTCGAGGAAACGGCGATCCAGGAAGAGGTCGACAAGTTGCGGCGGTTGCTGGCGGACCAGGAATAACGGGGTTGTCCGGAGACAACCCCGAGTCGGTTCAGAATCTATGCTGGCCTTCCGTTATTTCAACAACGCCACTTTCAGCACCTGCACCGCCGTGCCGTCGTCCAGCCGGACGCAGTACACGCCGGCGGCCACCGTCTCCCCCGCCTCATCCTGGCCATCCCACGGCAGCCGGTGCAGTCCGACGCCGAAACGGCCGTCGGCCAGGGTCCGCACCCGGCGGCCGAGCAGGTCGTACACGGTGACCTTCACCGGCCCTTCCGCCCGCACCCGGAAGGTGATGGTAGTGGACGGGTTGAACGGGTTGGGCGTGGCGGCCAGCAACTCGGCGCGCGTGGGCCGCGGCGGCGGTTCGTCGGTCACCTCGGTGATGCTCACCCGCACCGGCCCGTCCGCCAGGTTGTAGATCCCCTCCCCTTCCTCGGTCTCCGCATACGAGACGAGTCCGAGCGGCGCCAAGGGATAACTGTCGTCCGCCTCGAACAGGAATCCGCTCAGCTGCATGCCGGGCAGGATGGGATCGGTGTCGGTCCACCAGAGGATCCCGTCATGGCCGACGATGGCGCCGCATCCCGGCTCTCCCTGGAGGTTGGCCGGCAACGGCACCCAGTTCCAGCCCGGAGGCGACAGGACGTTGGTGTACGGCACGTCGATATTCAGGGCGAAGTAGTTCAGGTGCCCGTCCAGCTCGTTCTCCACGAGGTAGTCGTACGCCGCCATGGCCTTGCCGGCGGGCGTGCGCCGGCAGGTGACGCCCGTATCGGGGGCGCCGTCCTTGGCGGTGTACGGCCGGATCACGGTCACCCGGGACAGGCAGAGCGAGGCGGCGCCGGAGATGCCGGACGCCTTGGTCTCCAGTTCCTTGTTGTTCATCTTGCTGACGTTGCCGCTGGCGTCCAGCTTGACGGTCAGGGTGTCGTAAGCCTTGCCGCGGGTGGCCTCGGTCACCGTGTGGTGGCTCTTGCCCCACGGATTGGCCACGTGCAGCTTGATGTTCCCGTTGGCGTCCTCCTCGATGCCGGCCACGGTGACCTGGTGAGATGCATCGGGATCGATGACGTTGCCGTTGGAATCACACCAGGTGATCTCGAACAGGATGTCGTGGCACGAATTGAACTGACTCTTGATCCAGCTCCAGCTGGCGATGCTCGCTTTACGAGTCCGGCTCACCAGCGGCTTGCGGGGCGGGGTCCCCGGCTGTGGCTGCCCCTTGTAGACCTTCTTGTCCTTCATGTACTTGGTGGCGCCATACGTGGAACCGACATCGTCCTTGTAGCAGGCCTTCCGCAACTCTTCGACCAGCTTCTCGTGCCGTTCCGCGAGAGTGGCCTTCGTCGGCAGCAGCTCCGGATACCCATTCCCCGCCCAGTAGCTGAGGCAGTTGGCGAAGGCCGAGGCCATGCACTTGCCGGTCTTGCCCTGGGAGATATCCGGCACGTACTTCCACTTGGTGTAGGCCTGCTGCTGTTCTTCCCCGGCCACCGTCGTCACGTCGTCGATGACGGGACCGGGATCGGAGACCGGTGCGCCGCCGAGGTTCATCACCCCAATCCGGTTCTGCAGCAGCAGCGGCTGCCCCGGACCGATCACCGAGTGCGTGAGTGTGACCAGGGTGTCGAAGTCGCCCGGCTCCAAGATGAGGTGCTGGTCCTCCCAGGCCGACCAGCCGGCGCCCTCGTCCACCCGCGAGCCGACCACCAGCACCAGGTCCGGCGGCAACGGGTTGGTGAAGCCGGAAAACCCGAAGCTCAGGCTACCGGGAGTGATCTCCAGCAGGTCCAGGTCGATGACCGGCCCTTCGAGCAGGCTGATCTGCCCCGGCTCGAAACCACCGGTGAACTCGTCGAAGAACACGACCACGCCGCCGCCTACGTCCAGGGTGT
>JBDRBC010000251.1:0-10347 GCA_043823125.1 bacterium
GAGAAACAGGATCAGCCCCGTTGCCGGTATGAGTATCAGGAGCCAGGAGATCATACGGTCTCGCCTCCAGTAGCCACCGTGGTGGATCCGACGCCGGAGCGGGTCCGGATTGCCACGATCCTAGCAGCGCCGACCGCGATCTCCAACCGAAGACGCGGATTAGCAGATTATCGCCAAAAACAGCCGTATCCGTGGTATGATGGCCGGAGTGAATCATGATCACTTTGTCAGAGGGGGCCATCATGTCCATATTCAAATTTCTTGCTTTGGTAATGTTGCTACTCTGCCTGACCTCCACCGCCTTCGCCGTTCACATCAACGAGATCCGGATCGATCAACCAAGCACCGATAACGACGAGTACGTCGAGCTGGCCGGGGCGCCGGGTGAGCCGCTGGACGGTCTGTTCTACCTCGTCATCGGCGATCTCGCCACGGCACCGCGCTGCGGCGGCATCGAGTGCGTGGTCGATCTGACCGGGATGACGATCCAGGCCGACGGGCTGCTCGCCATCGGCGACATCGCCACGTCGGGCCTGCACACCTACGTCTACGATGTGGAGGCCGATCTGAACTTCGAGAACAGCGACAACCTGACCCATCTGATCGTCACCGGGTTCTACGGCGCCAGCGGTGAAGACGTGGACCTGGACGACGACTGCGTCATTGATCCCATCGCTCCATGGCTGGCGACCCTCGACATGGTCGCCATGTGGGAAGGCACCGAGCCGGACTGCCTGGGCAGTGACGAATGCGTGTACGGTCCCGTCATCGTCGGCCCGGACGGACTGTACGTTCCTGGCCACATCTACCTGTGCGAGGACGGTTGGTGCATTGGCGATTTCGCCCTCGGGGTGAACGACAGTCCGGGAGAGCCCAACATCTGCTGTGAGAATCTCATCGATCAGTGGGTCTCCATTTCCGGCGACGAACCGGACGGCACTTGCGTGAACTTCGGCACCGGGTTTCCGTCGTCGCCGCCCCTGCCGGCCGATTTCTTTGGCCCCGGCAGCGATCCGTTCGAGGGTCAGATCTGTTTGCAGGGAGAGCCGCTGGGCACCACCGAGTGGGGCGATTTCGATGTTTCCGACACCCTGATCGAGCGGTGCGGCGATCCGTTCGATCCGGCCGAACCGCCCGGTCCGGACCTGCGGGAAGTTCACACCGAGATCCTCGCGCTGAATCTTATCTCCACGACGCCGATCACCGTTACCTATTTCGGCGGCCAATTCCCCGAGGAATGGGAGGTGCGGATGGCGCTGTCGGAGAACGGGACTTCGGAAGGCACGATTACGGCGACCAAGACCCACGATAACGGCGGCACCTTCGACTCGGTCCTCCTGGTCCAGCCGCGGTACACCTTGACCAGGATCAGTGATGGTTTCGAGTTGACTCTCGACACTCACGACATCGGCTTGCCGCCCTTCGAATTCGAGATCCTGGACGCACCCTGGGTGCACGCGGTGGAACCGTCGCTCCATGTCATCACCCTCAACGACGGCCGGTTCGTGCCGGGAGTCGAGGAAATGGCGCCGGGTGATCCGCTGAGCCAGGAATTACACCGGGTCTACGCCAACGAGCTCTCCGGCGCCGCGTCTCACACGCTCTTTCCGCCGACCTCGCCTCCCTCGGCGACGCCGCCCGAGACCGAGGTCGGATTCGCACTCCGCGCCTGGCCCAATCCGTTCAACCCGAGCACGCAGATCGAATACCGTCTGCCCGCTCCCGGCGCCCTGTTGATCCAGATCTACGATGCCCGGGGAACCTGTGTGCGGACCGTACTCGACGAGGTTGTCGCCCGGAACCACGGCAGCGTGTCATGGGACGGCAGTGACGACTCGGGCCGTCAGGTGGCTTCGGGAGTGTATTTTGGCAGGGCGCGGTCCGCTGGCGACACCGCGGTCTGCAAGCTGATGCTCGTGGAGTGAGCCGACAGTCCAGCCGCCCTGAAATATATACAGCCCCGGTGCTCATGGGCCGGGGCTGTTTTGGGGCGAGGGCTCAAGCCCGGGTCAGTGACAGACAGACCATCTCGGTGAACATCGCCGGCGGGAAGTGGCGCTGTCCTCACACCTCGTCGACGGCTGCCCGCACCTTGTCACTCAACTCCTTGTAGTCGGCGTCCACCAGCAGGACGCCGTCCGGGCCGATACAGGCGGCGACGTTGCCGCCGGCTCGACTGATGAGCGCATGGACGGTTCAGTTCAACGGCTCGGTCAGGACCTGGATGCGGTCCCAGTCCTGGGCCTGACCCGGCCGGATCAGGATGGTTGGGGGCAACAGGCAGGCGGACGAAATCAGGCAGAAAATTACGACGCGTTTCATGATCTCCTCCGCCGGGGCAGCGATTCAGTCCGACACTGTTTCCTGCTCTTCCGGCGCCGTCTGGCCGTAGCACGATTCACTGGGTGGGGTGCCGCGCTGTTCATCGGAAACGTAACAATCTGCCGGGGAGGGTCGTGAACTCCGGTTGCAGGCGATGAGCGCCCGCACCACTTCCACATCGAACTTGCCGTCCTGCGCCAGACACGTGATCTCTTCCAGCGCGGTCCGGTTATCGTACGAGGCGCCGCGGTACGGTCGGGGCGAGATGAGGGCGTCGTAGACATCACTCACCGCCACGATCTCCACTATTCGATCCTCGAGCGCGATGCCGCGAGGATATCCCGAACCGTCGCGTTTCTCGTGATGATCCAGGGCCACCCGGGCCGCCAGATGATTGCTGTCCTGGAAGTAGTAGGCCAGCAATACGTAACCGGCGAGGGTGTGCTGCTGGAGGATCGACCGCTCGGTCTCGGTGAGCGGCGATGATTTGGTCAGGATCGACAGCGGCATGCAGATCTTGCCGAAGTCGTGGGTTGGACCGGTGGTGGCCTCGCTGATCAGGTCCTGGGAATCGGACACGAAGTCGAGGATCAGCCGGGTGGAGATGGCGAACACCAGCATGATGTGCCGGTAAGTATAGGGGTCATTGGCCTTGAAGTAGTCGAGGGACTGGAGCACGGCCGGCGGCAACCGCACCTCACCCATGAGGGTCTTGACGATGGTGGTCGTCTCCTCGTCGGCGAAGATCCGGCTGTACGGCTCCGACTGCAGGAAGGTCTCGAGATCGCCGGCGATGTCGCCATGCTCCAGCATCGATTGAGGCGCCGGCAGGGGTTGCGGGTAACTCCGGATCAGCTTGTCCAGGATCGCCGGCGTGATCTCGCTGCCGGCCGGCAGGAGTTCCTGCCCGTCCACACTGGTGACGGCGTTGATCAGCTTTGGCAAACGCATGTCGATATCCTCTTTCCCAGTCGAAGCCAGTTTGGACCGAGGCGGGCGAGGTCCTCGAACCGGGGATTCAATGGAGGCAGATCATGAGCGGAGTGTACACGAGCCGCTTGTTTCCACCAAAGGCAAATCCCGAGGAGATTCCTCTGCTCACCGCTCGGGATTGTCCCGTGGTAGTGACCCAAATCCAATCGGCACCATCACGGCTGACGTGTTATCATGTCGCAGGTGCGTCAGAATCGCGGTGACGGGAATATTCGGGGTGGCGGTAGCGCCGGCTGGCCGTCGAAGGAGCTTGCATGCACAACATGAAGCAGCAGAACCGGTCTTGTGGGCGAGGAAGGGGGAGCCGGCGCGGGGGCGCCTGGTTTCTGTCTCTGGGGGGGCTGCTCGCCCTGATCTGGTTTCTGTTCCGGGTGGTGCCCAAACCGTCCCGGGTTACCTACCCGTGCCAGCGGGTATCGGCGCCCCTGGCCAGCGGCTTCGTGCTCTGGGTGCTGGGCCTGATCGGCTCCACGGTCGTCTTCCGTCGGGCACGTCGGTTCTGGCGGCATCATCGCTGGCTGCTGGCGAGCGGCTGCTTGCTGGTGGCGGCCCTGGTGGGCGGGATGACCCTGCTGGTCTCCCCGGAACGAGAGGCGCTGGCGGAACCACGACTGCCCGACGTCCCGCTCGGCGTGGCACGGGGCGTGAACCCAGGGCGAGTGGTCTGGGCGCACGATCCCACGGCGACGGATTGGCTGGGACCGGGTGATGGCCACTGGTGGGAAGACGAGCATACCAATCAGACCGCCGTGGCGCAGATGCTGTCGGCCGTGGTGCGGGCGTTGAGCGGTCAGACCAACGATACCGAAGCCTGGGATCGACTGATCCGCCACTGCAACCAGGTCCGCGGCAAGGGAGACGTGGGGTACAGCGCCGGCGAAAAGATCGCCATCAAGACAAACTTCGTCGGTTTCCATAATCGCTGGCCCGGAATCGATCCCGTGACTTACAACATCAGTTCCCGACACGACTACATGAATACCTCGCCCCAGGTGATCCTGGCTCTGCTACGACATCTGGTGAACGAGGTGGGGGTGGCTCAGACCGACATCACCGTGGGCGATCCCCAGGGGTGCTTTCCCAACGAGTATCACGACCCGCTGTTCGCCGAGTTTCCCGGCGTTCGGTATCTGGACCATGACGGCGGCGTGCCGGAGCACCCTCGTGCGGCGACGGCCTTATCCGCGGTGCCGTTCCACTGGAGCTGCCACCCCACCGGCGTGATCCAGGATTATCTGCCGCAGTCCTATGTGGACGCCGAGTACTTCATCGACCTCGCCAACTTCAAGAGCCACTCCATGGCCGGCGTGACCCTGTGCGCCAAGAATCATTACGGCACGCTGGTCCGGGTTCCCAACGAATCCGGGTACTTCGACATGCACGCCAGCCTGGCGCTCGTTGCCCCGGATCCGGCACAGTACCGCGCCCTGGTGGATCTGTTAGGACACGCGCACACCGGCGGCAAGGCGCTCCTGTATCTGGTGGACGGTCTCTACGCCGGCGTTCATCCCTACGACGACGCGCCGATCCGGTGGGACTTCGCGCCGTTCAACGACGACTGGACCTCCAGCCTGTTCGGCTCGCAGGATCCCATCGCCCTGGATTCGGTCTGTTTCGATTTCATGCAGGAGGAGGGCGATCCCCGCGCCTATCCCCAATACCCGGGCGCCGACGACTACCTGCACGAGGGTGCGCAAGCTGACGATCCACCTTCAGGCACCTTCTACGATCCCGATCACGCCGGGGACGTGGCGCGCCTGGCGAGCCTTGGCGTGCACGAGCACTGGAACAACTCCACGGACAAGCGGTACAGCCGCAATCTCGGCACGGGGGACGGGATCGAGCTGGTGCAGATATCGCTGCCCACGGCGGTGGACACGTCGGATCTGGCCTTGCGGCTGGCGCTCTGGAACTACCCGAATCCGTTCAACCCCCGCACGATCATCAGCTTCGAATTACCGGAGCAGCGGCAGGTCGCGCTGACCGTGTACGGTTTGGACGGCAGGCTGGTGACGACCCTGGCGCGGGATGTCTTGCCGGCGGGACGGCACGAGGTGGTCTGGGAAGGTGACGACGCCACCGGGTGCCCGGTGGCGTCCGGCGTGTACTGCTACCGTCTCCAGGCGGGATCGCGGCGGGAGCTGCGGCGGATGACCCTGCTGAGGTAGCGCCCCCGACTCAGGCCCAGAGGTGCTCGTACTTGTGACCGCTGCCGGTGTTGAACAGGACCACGGTCTCGTCCCGGCCGATCCAGTCCGCCTCGCGGAGCTGCCTGAACGCCGCCAGCACGGCGCCCCCTTCGGGGCAGGCGAAGATCCCCTCCTGGCTGCCGAGCAGATTGGCGCACTCCATCATCTTGGCGTCGTCGACGGCCACGGCGGTCCCGTGACTCTCCCGGATGGCGCGCAGGATCAAGAAATCGCCCACCGCGGCGGGCACGCGCAGGCCGTCGGCGATGGTGGCGGCGTTCTCCCACGGGGTGGCGAACTCCTCGTCCTTTTCGAAGGCCCGGACCATGGGAGCGCAGCCCGACGATTGCACGGACACCATGCGTGGCCGTTCCGACCCGATCCAACCCAGCGCCTCCATCTCGGCGAATGCCTTCCACATGCCCACCAGGCCGGTGCCGCCGCCGGTGGGGTAGATGATGACGTCGGGTAACTTCCAGTCCAGCTGCTCGGCCACTTCGTACCCCATGGTCTTCTTGCCCTCCAGTCGGTACGGCTCCTTGAGGGTCGAGATGTCGAACCGGCCGAACTGCCGGACACCCTCGGCGGCCACCCGGCCGCAGTCGGTGATCAACCCGTCCACCAGGGTCACCTCGGCGCCCAGGGCGCGGCACTCGGAGATGAACGGACGCGGCACGTCTCGGGGCATGAAAACGAAGGAGCGCAAGCCGGCCCGGGCGGCGTACGCGCTCATCGCGCCGGCGGCGTTGCCGGCCGAAGGGATGGAGACATCGGTCACGCCCAGCTCCCAGGCGCGCGACACGGCCATGCCGAGACCGCGGGCCTTGAAGGAACCGGTGGGATTGAGCCCCTCGTCCTTGATGTACAGCCCGTCAAAATCCAACGTATCGCCCAGGCGACCGGCACGGATCAGGGGGGTGAATCCTTCACCCAGATCGATGCGGTAGCGCGGCTCCCGAACCGGCAGCATCTCGTGGTAGCGCCAGAGGGTCGGCTCGCGGCCGGCGAGGGCTTCGCGGGGGAAGCCGTCGCGGGCGGCGTCCAGGTCGTAGCGGGCCAGCAGCGGTTTCTGACAGGCGGGGCAGAGATTCCAGATCGTGTCGGCATCCTGTCGTTCACCGCAGTAGCCGCATTCCAGGTGGGAGAGAAAGCTCATTGGGCACCTCGGGGCTGGAGTCTCCAGGAGACAGACTGGATCGTCAGACGAATATCGAGGTTGGGTCCCAATTATTTCAAGGAACCTTTGCCAGCGGCCACCATTTATATTATACTAAAACGGTCTGAATTAGTAACAAATGGGAATGACCGGTCACCTATTCCCACAAAGGTTCGAGAGAATTCCGTCGACGGAAAGGAACACACCATGAAACGCTTGTCTTTGATTCTCAGCTTGTCCCTCGTCCTGGTGGCTCTGTTCGCCATCCAGGTCTCCGCGAACTGCCCCGGTTCTGCCTGCACCAAGACCAGCTCCGCCTGCACCAAGGCTCAGGACGCTGGCGCGGCGGTACAGGACGCCGCCACCGAGGCGCAGGACGCCGTCGCGGGCTTTGCTTCATTCCCCGGTTGCTGCGCGGAGGCCGCTCAGGCCAGCAAGGGTTGCTGCGGTATGGATGCCGACGCCGTGCAGGCCAAGTACGCCGATTTCCAGGCCACCGTCGCTGCCGAGGAAGCAGTTAAGGCAGACATGCACAAGTGCTGCCTGACTGCGTTCACCGATGGCAAGGGCTGTTGCGGCCACAGTCTCGATGAGATGCAGACCTCCTTCGCCTCGGCCGTGGTCCAGGTGAAGACCGAGGCGCAGGTGAAGCAGGGGATGCACGCCTGTTGCGCCGCGGCTCTGGACAAGGGCGAGGGCTGTTGCGGTTTGGATGCCGAGGCGCTCACCGCCAATTTCCAGACCGAGATGGCCAAGGCGCAGAAGGCTGCTTGCAGCGCTCCTTGCTCGGCCAAGTGCAGCGCGTCCTGCAAGTCGGCCAAGGGTGCGGCGAGTTCGGAGGAGAAGGACGAAACCTCATCGGAATTATAATTGGCAGCGTGGAAAGTTCTCGGAGCGACATGGGGCAGATTCTGGCTGGAGACTCATTATCACAGGGGGCTCCAGCCAGCTAAACCGTTTTAGTTTTTGTACTTAAAACAATTGTCGAATCATGAGTAAAATCATCGCCACGACTGAAGTGATTTATGTTAGAATATTTTAAGATTTAGTCGCCCGGCTTGATGCGGAAACCGGGCGATCTTGTCGTTGAAGTCTGTTCGTCCCGCAACCGGAACCCACATTCAGTAGGAGGAACTCATGAAGCGAGTGTTTTTGATGACAGCCTTGATCGCTGTCTGCTTCACCGGCAATGCCCTGGCCGTGCTCGGCTGGGCCGGCGGTGTCTGGCCCAACAGCGGCGCCAGCGTCATTCCCACCAATCCCGTCGATGTCTATGCCCAGGTCTGGAAGGACGGCGTGACCCCCGGTGCGGGTCAGGGAGCGGACATCGAGGCCGTGATGACGTACTCCACCGACATCGGCGGCCCTTTCGTGGTGGTCATGACTTACAACGGTGAGGTCGGCAGCAACGACGAGTACACCGGGCAGATCGCCCAGGCCCATCTCGTGGGCGCCGCCTGGGTCGAGTCACACGTGGACTTCCACGATCTGACCGACGACACCTGGTTGACCGACGTTCCCGATCAGAGCAGTGCGCCCGGTCCGCAGACCTACAACGTGACCAATGTGCTGCCCAACGACGTGGAAGTGACCTTCACCCTCTGCATGAGTGGCGAGGTCACCAGCGGACCGCCGTGTGTCATCGGCGACGCGGCCGAGATCGGCGCCTGGGGCACCGGCGTCATCATGATCCAGGATCTGGTGGAACCCGATCTGTACGCAGTGACGATCACCTTCCTGGCCGGCGGCAACCCGAGCTTCGAGTACAAGTTCAAGAAGGACGCCTGCGCCACCTGGGAAGGCGTTTCGAACCGTCCAGTGACCCTGCCCACCGACGGCACCACCGCGGTGACGCTCGATACCCAGAGCTGGAACGACCTGCCCATGGGGTGCGGTATGGGGACCACTCTGGTCGAGGATTTCTCCCTCTGCGTCCAGGTCTGCATGGAAGGCGTCGAGAACACGGGTACTGTCTGTGTCACCGGCGGTACCGACGAGCTGACCAACTGGGGCAGCGGCGCCCAGATGTATCTGGTGGGCCCGGACCTGTACAACTACTGCCTGTCCTTCCCGGCCGGCATGGCCATCCCGCTGACGGTCGAGTACAAGTTCCGCAAGGACGGCTGCGAGACCTGGGAGAGCGCGCCCAATCGCACCTTCGTGGTGGAGAACGGACTCGATCCCGAGGTGACGGTCATGCACACCTGGGACGACGGTCCCGGCACCTGCGCGCCGGTGGACACGGAGAACGCGAGCTGGGGCGCCCTGAAGACCCAGTACCGGTAATCCACGCCGCCGGGAGTTCGTTTCTCGGCGTGTACGGTTTCGCCCCTGATCGATAGACCCCGATCCCGCTTGCGCGGGGTCGGGGTTATTACGTGGCGTACGACGGACTACAAAAAGCGACGATTTTCTGCTATACTGCCCCCTCGATGACCAAATCAATCGTGATGTACTTTTTCAAAGGGGGCGACCATGAAACGATTGATCATGCTGACCACCTTGGCGGCCGTCTGTGTCTTCTGCAGCGGTACGGCCCTGGCCGAGCTCGGCTGGGGGGGGGGCGTCTGGCCCAACAGCGGCGCGAACGTGGTTCCCACCGGACCGGTAGACGTCTACGGCCAGGTTTTCAAGGACGGTGTAACCCCCGGCGCGGGCCAGGGGCCAGACATCGAGGCGACCCTCACCTACTTGACCGACGTCGGGGGACCTTACGTCGTCGTCATGACGTATCAGGGTGAGGCCGGCAACAATGACGAGTACACCGGGCAGATCGCCCAGGCGCATCTGGCAGGGGCCACCTGGGTGGAATCGGCGGTGGACTTCCATGACCTGACCGACGATACCTGGTGGATTGCCGCGGCTGACCAGAACGGCACACCCGGCCCGCAGCTCTACAACGTGACCAACGTGCTGCCCAACGACGTGGAAGTGACCTTCACCCTCTGCATGAGCGGCGAGGTCACCAGCGGCCCGCCGTGTGTCATCGGCAGCGCAGCGGAGATCGGCAGCTGGGGCACCGGCGTCATCATGACCCAGGATCTGGTGGAGCCCGACCTGTACGCGGTGACGGTGACATTCCTGGCCGGCGGCAATCCGAGCTTCGAGTACAAGTTCAAGAAGGATGCTTGCGCCACTTGGGAAGGCGCGCCCAACCGCCCCGTTACCCTGCCCAACGACGGCACCACCGCAGTGACGCTCGCTGCCGACAGCTGGAACAACCTGCCCATGGGATGCGGCATGGGGAACATCCTGCAGGAGGACTTCTCCCTCTGTATCCAGGTCTGCATGGAGGGTATCGAAAACACGGGTGCCGTCTGTGTCACCGGGAACAACGACGAGCTGACCAACTGGGGCAACGGCGCGCACATGTATCCGGTGGGCCCGAACCTGTACCAGTACTGCCTCTCTTTCGAGGCCGGCATCGCCATCCCGCTGACCATCGAGTACAAGTTCCGCAAGGACGGCTGCGAGACCTGGGAGAGCGTGCCCAATCGCACCTTCGTGGTGGACAACGGGCTCGGTCCCGAGGAGACGGCCATGTACAGCTGGGATGACCAGCCGGCCGACTGCGTACCGGTGCCCGTTGAACCGGCCAGCTGGGGAACGGTGAAGAGCCTGTACCGCTAAACTGGTGTCTCGGACTCCGTGAAAGGGGTGTTTGCCAGGCGGGCATCCCTGAGGGGG
>JBDRBC010000252.1:0-10962 GCA_043823125.1 bacterium
ACACACATTTCCTGGAGCTGCATCATCTGAGGCCGCGCGCGGCAGGGGGCGATAATTCACCCACGAATCTCATCACCCTGTGTTCGAGCTGCCATAGGCTGGCGCACGAACGGGCGGATTTCGGCCGATTACTGCCGCAACAGAAGGATCGGGAGGTGGCGAGTGGTGCTCGCTGAGGAGACACCATGATTCACCAACAGGAGGGGCGCCGCCCGTTTGGCGCTACCCGGAAGCAGTATATCGTGCGTGGGTTTTGCTCCTCTTGATTGCCGCCACCGTCAGCTCCAGGAACTGGGTGATGAAGTGGCTGGCCTGGATGTTGGTGGCGATGGTGGACACCGCGATGGCCGGCCGCCACAAGGACCGCGAGCTGAGGGAATACTCCTCGGCGCTCTCCGTGTGCCGGCTGCGCACCCGGATCCCGATGGTCAAGATGACCGCGAAGTAGGTCAGGATTATGGCGAGATCGAGTATCGCGGTCTCCCGTTCGGTTCACGTCCGTGTGACGGTGATGGCGGCTGGGCCTGCTGGTGTTACGTTCCCAGAAATGTGGACGAATCACGGTGATTCGATTGTATGGTGCTGACAGAAAGGTGACATTCCACGAGTCACAGTTTGTGCTCGGTTCAATAATTAGATCAAATTAATCCTCAAGATTTACCCCGATTCGTACGAAAATAACCAGGAGACGCTGGCGAAAAGGTTCGCGGCCACGTCTGGTGGTCAGGGGGTCAGTGTCCATGACCAGAGCAGATATATGGAGGATGTATTCATGAGCACGATCACGGCTGAGCCACGGGAAGATGTGGGGGAGGCCAAAAAGGTACAGCAGGACACCACAGCCCAGACTCCTCGAAAAAAGGTTCCCAAGGGGGTTCTGGTGGCCATGCCGCGAGAGGTGCCGGTGAGCGCCCTCGAGGCCGCACAGAAAGCAGCCGCTACCATCTCGGTGCCGGATTCGCCACCGGATATCCAGCAACGTGCGAAACAGCTCGTGGCGTTCGGGATGCCGATCGATGAGGTCAGCAGCCAGCTCGTCAAAGAAGGGTTTTCGGCCGCGCCGGCACAGGATGCGGCCAAGCAGGCTTTCCGTCAAGCGACGGACGACCGAGTTCAGTCCAGCGACGAATCGCTGAAGCCCGACCACGAGGGAGACGGTCGCGCCAAGATGATGGCCGGTACGTTGTTGTGTACCGGTGGTCTCATGGCTAGTATGATCTCTTACGGTCAGGCTGGACCCAACGGTATCTTCTACGCGTTCTGCGGCCTGGTCCTGGGTGGCGTTGCCTTGCTGGTTTTGGGACTGTTCGACGCTCGCAACTGAGGGACCACCGCTGCCAAATCTCCTGCCAGGCTTCGTCTGCTGGGGTCATCCTGTATCGTTTGTTTCCGCTCCCGGAACCTCGTAGTCTGGTTCCTATCCTCGGATCCCTGATGTCGGGCAGGTGATGGCGTGGTCGAAGGGAATTTCCGTATAGTCAAGCCGACCCTGGTGCTGGATGAGCCCCGCGCTCGCCGTAATCTGCAACGCATGGCCAGCAAAGCCGCTGCCGCCGGAGTCCATTTCCGCCCTCACTTCAAGACGTTTCAGGCCGCGGTCATCGGCGAATGGTTCCGGGACGGAGGCATATCGGCCTGTACGGTATCATCACTGGACATGGCCGAGTACTTTGCCGACCACGGCTGGACCGACATCACCGTGGCCTTTCCCGTCAATCTCCGCGAGCTGGATCTTGTGAACGAACTGGCCGGACGGATAGAGCTCGGCTTGCTGGTGGACACGCCGGCGGTGCTCGATGTTCTGGAGAACCGCCTGAACCACGAGGTGCGGGTGTGGGTCAAGATCGACGCCGGGTACGGCCGGGTGGGGGTCTGGTGGGAGGATCACGACAGCTGTCGAAAGATCGTAGCGGGGATCGTCGGTTCCAGGCGACTGCAATTCGCCGGACTGTTGACCCATAGCGGACATTCCTATCACGCAACCGATATAGCCGCCATTCAGGAGATCCACGTCGAGACCACGGCCAGACTCCAAGGTGTACGTCAGGACCTGGCAGCGGCAGGGTTCCCGGACTGTCTCGTCTCCATCGGCGATACGCCCACGTGCAGCGTGGTGGATGATTTCTCCGGCAGCGACGAGATCCGTCCCGGCAACTTCATCTTCAACGATCTGATGATGGAGTCCCTTGGTGTTTGCCGCGACGTCGACATCGCCGTGGCCGTGGCCTGTCCGGTGGTCGGCCTCTACCCGCGGCGAAAGCAGCTCGTGGTCCACGGCGGCGCGGTGCATTTCGGCAAGGAGTTCTTGCCCGGGTCGGATGGGGCGCCTGTGTACGGCTATCTCACCACGGCGTCACCGGATTCCCTCGGCAGGCTGGACCGGCAGGCGGTGCTGGTCTCCCTGTCTCAGGAACACGGCGTGATCCAGGTGCCGGCATCGTATCTGGACCAGGTGGCTGTGGGTGATCTGGTTCATGTACTGCCGATCCACTCCTGTCTCACCGCCAATCTGTACGATTCCTATCTGACCCTGGACGGCGTGCGGATTCCCCGTCGCTGAGCAGCGGCGGCGGCTTATCTTCCCGATCAAGTTCCCCCCGCGATAGCCGATCCTCTAGTTATTGAGATCTGGTAGCCTGTCGTGACGACGGCGGCCGAGACAATATGAGGAGTCAACACGCTTTCTTCAGCAATGTGTGGAGAAACGGGGGTTCGCATGCCACTGCTGGAACAAACTCGTATCGAAGAAATTCGGGCCTCGGGCGCCTTGCCGTCACCCACCGGTGTCGCCATGCAGGTCCTGCGTCTGACCCAGAATGAGGATGCCTCCATCGCAGAACTGGCCACGGTCATCCAGACCGATCCCGCCCTATCGGGTAAACTACTCAAGTTCGCCAATTCGGCCCAGACCGGAGGCGGTTTCCAGATCGCCTCGGTGTCGCAGGCCATTGTCCGGCTCGGTATCCAGACGGTGCGGCAACTGGCGCTCGGGTTCTCGGTCCTGTCGAATTTCCGGAATGGGCCGTGTGTCGGTTTCGATTACGACGAATTCTGGTCACACTGCCTGGCCATGGCGGTGTCGTGCCAGTCCCTGAGCCGGCGGGTATCGTCGGTGCCGGCGGACGAGGCGTTCAGTTGCGGCCTGCTGGCCCAGATCGGTCGACTCGGCCTGGCGTCCATCCACCCCCGTGGGTATGCGGAGATCCTGCTCAATATTCTGGATCGCACCTCCTCCCATCTGCTCGAGCGGGAGCAGCTCAGGTTCGCCATCGACCACAATCAGCTCAGCGCGGCCATGTTGCAGGATTGGGGACTGCCCGATCTTTTCGTGAAGGCCGTTTACCAGTTCGAACAGTTGCCGAAAAAACGGCTGGCGGAAGAGACGGAACAGGTCCAGACGTTGTGCCGGGTGCTGCACCTCGGCGATAAGCTCGCCACCATCTGCATAGCTGGCGAGCAAGGGAACGGTTGCGTCGGGCCGGAACTTATTGACGAGGCCGCAGGCCTGAGAATTGACGAGGAGCAACTGGCCGGCCTGTATGACGAGGTGCAGACCGAGTGGAACCGCCTGGGTCGGGTGCTGGATATCCAGACTTCACCCACGCCACCGTTGCAGGACCTGCTGGAGCGCGCCAAGGCGCAACATGCTGCTGCCGTGACGGGGGCGGCCGGCGCCGACAGTTCGGAAGCGAAACGTCTCCGCGTCCTGGTGGTGGATGACAGTTTACCGGACCTGCGGATCCTGTCCAAGTTGCTGGCCACCGATACTCATCACGTGACCACCGCGCTCGATGGTGAGGAGGCGCTGAAACGCGCCATGGAAACCAACCCGCAGCTCATCATCACCGACTGGAACATGCCCAAGCTGAACGGCATCGAACTGTGCCGGGCACTGCGGCGAGCCGAGGGCGCGCGGCAGATCTACATCATCCTGGTCACGGGACACGAGGACAGCTCCAGCATCATCGAGGGTTTCGAGGCCGGGGCCGACGACTACGTGGTCAAACCGGTGAACGGCCAGGTGCTCAAGGCGCGGATTCGCGCCGCCCAGCGGCTCATCGCCTTGCAGGAGACCATCGAGCAGGATCGAGAAGAGATCCGGCGCGCCGCCGCCGATCTGGCCGTGGCCAATCGCAAGCTAGAGCTGATGGCGCTCCAGGATCAACTCACCTCCCTGCCCAACCGCCGCTACGCCATCGACCGCCTGGATCAGGAATGGGCCACGTCACAGCGCAGCGGGCGCGACTTGGCCTGCCTGATACTGGACATCGACCATTTCAAACGTATCAACGACACCTACGGTCACGATGTGGGCGACACCGTCCTGCGGGAAACCGCCACCGCCATGCGCGACGCCGTCAGGACCAACGATGTGGTCTGTCGCTACGGTGGCGAGGAGTTCCTGGTCATCTGTCCGGAAACGGACCTGGAGGGAGCCGGGATCCTGGCCGATCGGATCCGGTCGGCGGTGGAGGAGAATGTCGTCGAGGCGGGCAAGTTCAACGGCAACATAACAATCAGCGCCGGGGTCGCCGGCCGGCGCGGCAACGTGAGCGACGTGGTCAAGATGCTCAAAGCCGCGGATGAGGCCTTGTACGCCGCCAAGGAATCCGGACGGAACCGGGTCTGCGTGAACGGCTGACGGCGGCAACGACCGAGACGTTCTATTACACGGTCAAGATCCCCGCGATGGTGGCTGTCAGCCACGACGCCAGCGCTCCCCCGAACATGGCCTTGATACCCAGTTTCGCCACGTCGGACCGCCGCTCCGGCGCGATGGAGGCGATGCCGCCGATCTGGATGGCGATGCTGGCGAAGTTGGCGAAGCCGCACAGGGCGTAGGTGCCGATGATGGCGCTGCGGGGGCTCAGCGCCTCACTGTTGACGGCAGCCATCAGTTCGATGTACCCCACGAATTCGTTGACGGCGATCTTGGTGCCGAGCAGGTTGCCGAAGGTGGCGGCCTCGGTCCACGGCACGCCCATGGTCCAGGCCAGCGGCGCGAAGACGAAGCCGAATATCTGCTGCAACGAGGTGCCCGCCCAGCCCAGCCCGTAGTTCACCATGGCCACCAGGGCGATGAAGGCCAGCAGCATGGCGCCGACATTGGCCGCCAGCCGTAGTCCCACCGTGGCCCCGCCCGCGGCGGCGTCCACCAGGTTGGCGTACTCCTTCGGTATCTCCAGCTGCACCGCTCCGGCGGTAGGGGAGACTTCCTTTTCGGGGAACAAAATCTTGGCCACTACCAGCGCCGCCGGCGCCGACATGACGCTGGCCGCCATCAGATGCCCGGCGTCCACGCCGAACCGCACGTAGGCCGCCATGACACCGCCGGCCACGGTGGCGAAACCGCCCACCATGACCGCCATCAGCTCCGAGCGGGTCAAGGTCTGCACGTACGGCCGGATGACCAGCGGCGCCTCGGTCTGGCCCACGAAGATGTTGGCGGCGCACGACAGGGATTCGGAGCCGCTGGTGCCCATGGTGCGGCGCATGAGCCACGCCATGCCGGCGATGAGCCGCTGCATGATCCCGAGGTGATACAGGATGGCCATCAGACTGGAGAAGAAGATGATGGTCGGCATGATATGTATCACGAAGATGGTGCCGAGGGGCACCAGGTCGCCGGTCACCGAATCCACCACCTGGAAAAATCCCGGTCCCATGGCGCCCGGCCCCAGGTTCTCGATGAGATCCGGGCCGGTGCGGTACAGGTCGCCCCACAGGAACGAGGCGCCGGCGTCGGTGAAGCCGAGAACACGGGAGACCACCGACCGGGCGACGCCGAAGACCGCCTGTCCCCACGGGGTGCGGAGCAGGATCACGGCCAGGACGAACTGCAGGCCCAGACCCCAGCCCACGATGCGCCAGCGGATGGAGCGACGGTTGTTGCTCAGCAGCCAGGCGATGGCCAGCAAGACCACGATGCCCAGCACGGAAACCAGGTTCTGGATCGCCATCGTTTCTCCCGTAAGTCGCGGGCCGTCCCCGGCCCGGATCAAGAATACTCCCGGTCTGTCCGGATGTCTTGGTACAACCGCCGCCAGGATTGCCTATCCGGTTTCCAAACGGATTGACAGGCTGGAAGCGCCTCGGTATCTTAGCCGCCATGAAAGATGACGGCAATCAACCTCTTCCTCCCGTGATCATCGGCATTGCTGGCGGCACCGGCTCCGGCAAGACGACGGTGGCCCTGAAGGTGTGCGAAGCGGCGGCCGGCAAAACCATCCGTATCATCCATCACGATTCGTATTATCACGACAACTCGCACCGGCCCCTCGAGGAGCGGGCCAAGATCAACTACGACCATCCCAACGCCTTCGACACCGAACTGCTCGTGGAGCATCTACATACCTTGCGCCGGGGCGAAGGCGTCGATATACCGATCTACGACTATACCATCCACTGCCGCAAGCCGGAGACGGTCCGGGTGGAACCGGCCGACATCATCTTCATCGAGGGGATCCTGGTGCTCGAGGACGAGCAGCTCCGGGACCTGATGGATATCCGACTCTACGTGGATGTGGACGCCGACGAGCGGTTCATCCGGCGACTTCGGCGTGACACGTCCGAGCGCGGTCGGACCCCGGAGTCGGTCATCGAGCAGTACCAGCAGGTGGTCAAACCGATGCACCTGCAGTTCGTGGCGCCGTCCCGCCGCTACGCCCACATCATCATCCCCGAGGGCGGGTACAACAAGGTTGCCATCGACCTGATCCGGGTCAAGATCCTCGACATCACGCGTGAGCACGACCAGTTCCGCTCGCGCAAAACCACTTCCAGCGGAGGCGACGCGTGACCTTCGACGACCAGGAACTCCTGCAAAAGAATCCACTCCTGGAGCGCGTCTTGATCAGCTCGGTGGATATTCAGCGACGCGTCAAGGAACTCGGCAACGAGATCAGCCGTGACTACCGGGACTCGATGCCGATCCTCGTGAGCATTCTCAAGGGGTCGTACATCTTCCTCGCCGACCTGACCCGCTGCCTGTCCATCCAGCACGAGGTGGACTTCATGGCGGTGTCGAGCTACGAGGGAGGGACCCAGAGCACCGGCGTGGTGAAGATCGAGAAGGACCTCAAGACGAACATCACCGATCGGGATATCATCATCGTCGAGGACATCATCGATACGGGTTTGACCATCAACCATCTCATGGAACTGCTGGAAACCCGGGCGCCGCGCAGCATCCGGGTGGCTGCGCTGCTGGACAAGAAACCCGCGCGCACCAAGCACGTGGACATCAACTATTGCGGCTTTGAGATCCCCAAGGAATTCGTCGTCGGCTACGGTCTGGACTACGACGAGAAGTATCGTCACTTACCGTTCATCGGCATATTGAAGGGGTGACCGGCGCGGGGCGCCCCGGAAACCGGGTCACCCGTCGCCGGAAGCGACAGACACGAAGAGCCGGTGCCGAAACCGGCGAGTTGTTGTCTACGATCAACTCGACCACCCACGAGGAGGCCACGCATGAACCCGGGAGCCCATGACACCAACGGCGTGCGGAACGGATTCCGGGAGGCGCTGACCTTCGACGACGTACTGCTGGTCCCGCAGTATTCCGCGGTCATCCCGCGTGACGTCGATACCCGCACCAAACTGACCAGGGAGATCGACCTGCAGATCCCGCTGCTGTCCGCAGCCATGGACACGGTGACCGAGGCCGAGATGGCCATCGCCGTGGCGCGCGCCGGCGGCATCGGCGTCATCCACAAGAACCTGAATCCCCAGCAGCAGGCCAGCGAGGTGGAACGGGTCAAGCGCAGCGAGTCGGGCATGATCACCGAGCCCATCACCCTGGCGCCCGACCGGCCCATCGAGGAAGCGCTGGAGCTGATGCAGAAGTACCACATCTCCGGTGTGCCGATAACCGACGGCACCAAGCTCGTCGGCATCTTGACAAACCGTGACCTGCGGTTCGTGGAGAACACCACCCGGCCCGTCAGCGAGGTCATGACCAGCGAGAACCTGGTCACTGTGCCCGAGGGCACCACGCTGGATGAGTCGGTGAAGATCCTGCACGAGCACCGCATCGAGAAGCTGCTGGTGGTGAACGACGCGGGCGAGCTGCGCGGGCTGATCACGGTGAAGGACATCCAGAAGAAGCTCGACTTCCCTTGTGCCTGCAAGGACGACCTGGGCCGGCTGCGGGTGGCCGCCGCCGTGGGGGTCGGCGCCGAGAGCCGGCTGCGGGTGGACCTGCTGAGCGAGGTGGGCGTCGACCTGCTGGTCGTCGACACCGCTCACGGCCACACCGAAAACGTCATCGACACCATCAAGTCCATCCGCCAGGTGTATCCTGACGCCCAGATCCTGGCCGGTAACATCGCCACCAGGCAAGCCGCCGCCGACCTCATCGACGCCGGCGCCGACGCCCTGAAGGTCGGTATCGGCCCGGGCAGTATCTGCACCACCCGGGTGGTGGCCGGCGTGGGCGTACCCCAGATCACCGCCATCATGGACGTGGCCGCCGTGGCCAAGCCGCGCGGCGTGCCCGTCGTGGCCGACGGCGGCATCCGTTACTCCGGCGACGTGGCCAAGGCCATCGCCGCCGGCGCCGACGCCGTCATGGCCGGCTCCCTGCTGGCCGGCACCGAGGAGTCGCCGGGCGAGAAGATCCTGTACGAGGGTCGCGTCTTCAAGTCGTACCGCGGCATGGGCTCCCTCGACGCCATGCAAAGTGGCAGCAAGGACCGCTACTTCCAGGGCGACATCGAGGACGCCGGCAAGCTGGTGCCCGAGGGCATCGAGGGGCGGGTGCCTTACAAGGGACTGGCGCAGGATGTATTGTACCAGCTGGTCGGCGGGCTGCGGAGCGGGATGGGGTACTGCGGCTGTCCGGACATCCAGTGTTTTCAGGAGAAGGCGGAGTTCATCCGGGTGACGGGGGCGGGGGTTACCGAGAGTCATCCGCACGGGGTGCAGATTACGAAGGAGGCGCCTAATTATGGGAAGGGGGTGTAGGGGGCGTTTGTTGGATTTGAAATGGCGTGGCAGATAATTGTGCGCACGAATTGCTATACTTTAATACTCCTGTAATTAGGATCGACTTGGAGAGATAGAGTCGTTCAATTATCGTGAAAACAAGCCATATGATCATAGGGCAATACATTGGAGTAAGTTTAATTTGATAACCCTCACCCAAGCCACTCCCGCTGTTCCTTGAATACTCAACTCGCCGCACGAATTGGGCGATGGTGAAGGGGGTAAGTGCAATTCTCAGACGAATATGAACAATTTGCAACATCCTGATTTCTATTGACAGTATGGCTGCATTTTTGGTAAAGTAGCGCATCGAATAGCGGTGTGTTCATGAAATGCGTTGAGAAGTGATTCTGATCATGCATTTTCAGAGTAGGATAAGGCAAGAGGAGGAGGTCTCCACTTGTATCATTGAATTCCCCGTTCGTCTTTTCTGGAATACAAAATTCCCGGAGGATAAGCAATGTATTGTGGAGCTAAGTATTATGTCATCTGGTTCTGCCTGATCTCATTAACAACTGGTCCAGCAGTCGCCGGTGTACCGGATTTAGATAATTCGTATGCCGAGTGCGCCACAAGTGATCCCGTCATGTTATTGGTTGTTCCAGATGGTAGCGGCGACCGTCTCGATAATTGTCAGACCTTAGGAGGACCACGAGTCGATGCTACCATAACCTTGACTCTCCTGGATGCCGTTGGCGATCCTGTTGTCAATTATCCGGCATCCGACATCTGGCTTGTCTGCCCTTGCCCGACCTGGGGTTATGTTCCCGGGGGGACAATTCCGGATTTCGACACTGATAGCAATGGTCAAACTCAATGGAGCTCCGCTCTGCCAGCGGGCGGTACGAACGAAAGCGAGTTCTTGATCGTATCAAGCGCGGGGACAGTGCCGATCCCCAATGCGCAGATCTTTTCTACTAGCCCTGATCTTAACGCCAGCAGCAAGGTCGATCTTACTGATGTGGTACTTTTTGCGACTGCGTATTATGCAGCGGGTAAGGAATATAATGCGTCAGTGGACTTTTATTTTGATGGAGTATTGAATCTGTCCGACATTGTCGTATTGGCTCAGAAATATGGAGCAAATTCTCCAGAAGCCGATGCATTCGCATTCTATTATGGACCCGATTAGCTGCATAAGTCCGGACAATTCCGAGATTCAAAAACGTTGAAAGACGGCTCCAGGCATGGGATTATGGGATTACAAAGACACCATAAACCTACGTCAAAGAAACCGTCTTTCGTGAGATCCTCCAAAGCACAGATCTTGAGGACAGGTCCACGCAATACCGACTCTCCGTTTCTGCGAGCAAACCCTGAACTCAGCCAGGGGCCTGGTCCTGTTTCAGCTCCTTTTCGAACGCCTTGACTGAAGACGAAGCTGCGCCAGAGCTTCCGTCATCTGACCGGCGACTTCAAGTTCTTCGAGCTGTTCCTCATCTTGGTCGTGCACATCCTGCTCGGCTACCGCAAGCTCAGTGACATCGATTACTACAAGGCCTGACCCATCCAGCGCTCTGGTTGTTCGAGAAGCTGGAGACCGTTCGCAACCTGTTCATCCGACGGGCGGGCCGGATGCACAGGCCCGACGAAAAACTGACGCTGACGATGAGCGCGAATGAGGCGGTGCAGAGAGATTACGTGGGGATCGCGGACGGGTTAGCAGCAGCTGCGTAGGTGATTTTTGCAAAGTTGGGGTTTACCCAATAATGAATTGATGATTGCTATTGGCAGGAAGGTTTTCTAATTGCGGTGTATTGGCTAGAGAGAAAAGACGCAACAAGTGCTCCTATGGGCGCCGCATGAATCAATACCCGCCGCAGATCCAGCCGCGCCATCCGGGCCGGCTCGAACTCGCTGATGGTCATGCCGAGTACGATGGCGGCGAACTGCCCCAGGAGTAGCAGTAATAATAGCAAGACTGTGCGTTGCCCCAGCAATCGGTGCCGTATCACCAGCAAGCCGGCCACCAGG
>JBDRBC010000253.1:0-11668 GCA_043823125.1 bacterium
CTGCAGCCTTGCGGATGCCCCGTCCAGCACCCCTCAAGATCATCCCGGTACCTACGTCGTGTTTCAGGCCCGGATCGGGGAATGCCGGGTATTCCGGAGCAGGACAAGTGAGTGGAATTCGGATACATTGTGAACTGAACCTGAAAGGAGATGTCCTATGGCAACTTATATCATTCTGAGTCGGGTTTCGCCCGACGCCTTCGTGAATCCGCACAACTTCCGGCAGCTCATTTCCGCGGTATCGGAGACCATCAAGGAAGAGTGTCCCGGGGTGACCTGGAAGGCGAGTTACGCTACCTTGGGGCGGTTCGATTTCGTGGATGTGGTCGAGGCGGAGGACCCCAAGGAAGTGGAGCGGGCCTCCATGGTGATCCGATCCATCGGGCGTTCCATCACCGAGACCATGGCCGCCACCCCGTGGGCGGAGTTCGTCGAGACGTTGTAGTTCAGCAGAGAGGATCGTCATGAGCAAGAAACCACGCTGGGAATCCATCCGTCTGCACTGTGCCGAAGAGGATCGGCTGGCGACCTTGCTGGTCGAGTGGCAGCAGACCGGCGGCAAGGCGACGATCAAGGGCATCAGCTGCGACAATCCGCGGCTGCGGAATTTCGACAACTGGGATTGTGGCTGGGCGTGCTGGAAAGAGGTCGATCGGACGGCGGGTCAGTGAGTGGTGTCGAGCCAGCTTTCCGGCTGCCGATGCGCCGGGCAGTGAATATGAGCCGCAGGTGCACGCCCGGCCTGGATTCAGAAGGGGTTCCGGCGAACCGCCATCAGGGACGCAATCCAGAGCAAATCGGCTACCCCGCTGCCTTGAACTGCACCCCTGGTTGCCGCTATTTCCCGCCACAAAGGCACTACCCGGGCCGGTACCGAACTCGGCAAGTTACCGGAAGAGACGTTTCAAGTAGCCCCAGGTCCGTTTCTCGGGCTCGGGGTCCGGTTTCCAGACCATGATCACGATCGGGACGCCGCCGATACTGGTCACCACCACAACGGGTGGCGTGATGATGACTGCCTCGGTCTGAGCTTTCTCTGCCGGCGGTTGCGCGGCGACCGGTGGCATGTCCTTGGCACCGGCGGTCCCGGCCAACAAAAACGACAACAGTGCCAGGAAGATGAGTGAATACTTCATGGATATCCTTTCTGGTGTTACTCGATCAGACGGTTCTGTCGGTTGTGGAGATACGCTCGGATTCTGTTGCTCCGGTATTCCGGCGAGTAATATCACCTCCTATTTGACAAGGTTGAGCTTGCGGGCGGGCAGGACCGTGTCGTCCATCGATAGACGATAGAAGTACATGCCCGAAGCCACACGCCGGCCTCGCTCGTCGGTTCCGCGCCACTCGGCCTGATGACTGCCCGGTTCGTGCACCTCGTCCACGAGGGTTTTGACCCGACGGCCGGCCAGGTCATAGATGACAAGTCGGATCCAGCCGGCAACCGGGGTGGCGTAGCGAATACTGGTCAAGGAGTTGAAGGGGTTCGGATGTGCAGTGCCGAGTTCAAGCCGATCGGGTACTTCCTCGTGATGAGTATTCACGATGACCGCGGCGATCCGGATCGGGCTCAGGGGGTCCCCGATGAAGACGTAGCTGTCCAGGGTGTGCATGATGAAGTCGTCGTCGTCGTGCTCGTCCCGGACCCGGTTCTCGGCGGCGGTCCAGCTCATGGCGAGACTGCGGGGCGGGGCGAGAGCGTTGCCGGCCCACAGCTCCTCGGTGGCGAAAACGCTGATGGTGGAATCGGCGTCCATCCACGTCCCGGTCATGGGCGCCAGGATGGTATTCGCTCCCTTGCCCGGCGCGGCTCCCATCGATCTGCAGACGGCTCTTGGATAGTCCGGATTGAAATTCCGGGGAAAATCTCCAGCGCCGCAGGCGAAGAAGCTCAAGTGGGTCGGGTATCCCCAGTCAGCCAGCATTTCCTGCATGAACGGAGGGTTGGCGCTCGGAGTATTGTCGAAGTACTTGCACGGATACCGGCGGTGCGAATCGTCAGCGATGAATACGAACAACGACCGGCCGCTGTTCATCCTCGAGGCGATCACCTGATTGCGGACGCCGGGATCCGGGTACATTGATTCACGGGTACGGGAAATCCGGGTGCCGGACGGGCAGGCGGCCTCAACCGCTTGAGCGGTGTTCATCACCCGCACCGAGTCGCCGGGGCCGGTGTAGATGAGTTCGCCGGTGCAGAGCTCGACGTGGTGTTCCAGCGCCGGCACGATGTCGCCCAGGTCGTTGTACTCCTGCATGGTGATCGCGCGACCGAGTAGTTCCTCCAGGGTGGAGACAGGCCAGACGCCGAGCGCGATATCCGACCTGCCGTCCCCCGTGATGTCCTTATACGGGGCGTAGGTGGGTATCCACGGCACCCACCACGACGTGTTGACACCTCGCGGTAACGGGTCTGGACGATAGAAACAGGGAATGATGTCGAGCCCCGGCTGCCCGTTCGGCGGATACCCCATGGCGTCGTAGCTGTCTTTGACGTCGCCCCACGCCTCCGGCCACGCCTTGGACCATCGCTCCCAGTCGCTCGCACCGCCGATGAAGTGAACATATCTCACGCCGTGGGCGGTGTAGTAATGGGCAATCCGCTCCCTCATGTGCGTGCGCCAGGCGTCGCGATAGTTGGGCGCCGGTACGGGGTAATCGTCGACGGTTTCGATGTAGACATCCACGCCGTGCCAGTTGTGCCAGTAGTCCGCAACGTATGATTGGACCGCGCTCTCCCAAGCCTCGATTGTGTAAAATACGGCGGAACAGTCCGGGTCGAGTCTCCGCAAAGGCCCGCCTCGCGCGTGTCGAAGCGCAGCCAGCTCGCCCAGCCTGGACTCGAGCAAGGAAATGGTGAGCTGCGCCTCCGCCGGCAGAGGAACCAGCGCCCGCCGCGACGCGTGGCCGTGGACGAGGAAGTGATCCAGGCCGGTGGTCTCGTATTCGATCAGCCGGAAGTGCGGATAGGCGCTTCCGGTCTTGTTCGCCGGGAGATCGAAGGAATAGCTTTCTGTTGCGACGACGGGCGCGACGGTGCCGAGTTCATGCCACGGCCCGCAAACGGGATGTTCCCCTCCCTGAACGACGAAATGACTCGTCTGGTACGGAAAAGCCTGCCAGCGGGCGGTATTGCCGACAACGGAGAAGCCGCCCGCATCCGCGGCCACGTTGACCAGGTTCTTGAGGTTGTAGAATATCTGATTGTTGTTGGCGCCGTTCAACACCAGGTCGCCGCACTGGATGCTCTGAACCCCGTCGCAGTTGATGAGCAGCTTCCCCCAGCCGGGATGGTCGGTCACGTACACCGTGCAGCTCAGCTTGGTGATGTTCCCGCCGAGCACGGTCCAGTTTGGGTTCTCGATGCGGAAATCCGTTGATGAAATCATGTTGCCGGCGGGTGCGCGGGAGATGTCGCCGCGGATGGTGATCCAGAAATCGAGCCCGTCGCATGTTACGCCGTCCCCGTTGTCCGGGATCGAGTCGCCGTTTTTCCACGGTACGAACTGGATGCTCTGATCGTCGCCGGTCACAAATCCGAGCTGGGTCGAGGCTGACGAGACCGCCTCGCCGAAGGTCTTGGGCACATATTCCAGGTCGTATTCCTCGTGCCCGGTCATGGCGTTGAAGACAAGGGCGTACTCGGTGCATCCCGAGGTCGTGGCGGGGTCGTCGGTATTGTAACCGACTCGAGCGGCGGCATCCGGCAGGAGCAACGGCAGGACGTCCATGCCGTTGCAGGCGGCGAAGAGCGCGGCCGTCTCGTTGTCCTTGTTGAACAAAGCGCCGTAGACCGCGGCATCGAGCTGGATACAGTAGCACTTCCCGGTACGGTCCACCTTGGTCACGCCGCCGTAGGAGGCGTTCGCGCTGTTGTACATGATGTTGCGGTGGACCTTGCCATCGTCGGTCCAGGGAAAACAGGCCAGCTCGATGTACTGTGAAGAGCCGTGGAGAATCGCCCCGATCCACCCGGGACCTTCCTGGAGAACGGTGACGAATTCATCGATGGTCGGTACGGCAATGAAATTGAGGTCGGTATCGTTGTAGGGCGTAACATCGTAACCACGGATCCCGACCGCACTGAGCAGGTTTGTCACTTCGAGGAAGTTGTCGGAGTCCCATACCCAGGGCTGGATACTACGCGCTGTGTTGCTTTTGGGTGTGCCGTAATCGCCGAGTGCGGGAGAGTTGATGAACAGAAGGGGAAGCAGAATCAGAGAGACCCAAAACCTCGGAACGCGCCGGTCAGCGTTTGAGCTTCTGCGATTCCGATAACGGTTGCAGGAGTTGTTCGGCAACTCGGAGCGGAATTGCTTGTTCATGTCCCCACCCCTCCACGGTCAACTCTGCTGGTCGCTGGTATAACAACTCGGCAATATCGGCCAGGGCCGCGTCCTTGTTGGCGGGCCCGATGAAAACGGGATAGTAGGACGAGATGATGACCAGGTAGCCGTCGAGCAGGCGATCTCGAAGCATCTCGAATCGCTTGCGGGCGCCGTCTCTTGTGGCGGCAAGCACGGATTCCGGGGAGGGCGGTGCCGGGGGTTCATCCTCGATGTAGAGCACGGTGTGGGTCTCCTCGCCCGCCCACCAGAGGTGGTAGCGGTTCCCATTCACCGGTACGATATCCTGGACAAGTGGTGACTCGCGATAGTGCTCGATGGCGGTGCGCTTGCTCTCTTCCGCGCTCTTCCCGGCATTCAGCAATGCCTGCTGGATGCTGAGTGCGCTCACATGGAGGGCGTGCCGGAGTGTCTCGGAGGCGCTGGGAGCCGGGGTGTCGACCTGAGGAAGCAGTTCGGGGAATACCTGCCACTCACCGAAGTACACTACGGTATCTTCAAGGGCGAGGCCCTGCGTGCCGGTGACTCCCCATCCGTAGACGATGGCGTGGCAATCGGTGATGGTGACGTTTTCGCGTGATGACCGGGTGGATCCCGCCTCGACCTGGCCCCTGGCGGTTCCCGAGATCGCGACGAGTGCGGTCATGCAGATCATGAAGGACAGTTGGACTCGTGTGCCGTGCATGTCAACTCCTCTCGATGGCCCGTGATCAGAATCGGATACTCGACTTCAGCATGTTCACCAGTCGATCTTGAATAGTCATCACTGTATACATGATCGGGCTCCGTATTGTCATCGGGCAAAATGTATGCCAGAAGAGCGGGGCTGGTTTAACTGCGGTATTCCGATGGGTTTCGCCTATTATCGCACGTAACGTATTTGTCACCTGAGTGGACAGGCGCCAAACCGGACAGATTTCTGTTACAGGTTGCCGTGGGGGTGAACCGGGTGATTTCGATGTCGACCTCGATATCGACTGCCCGGACTGGGATGAGTTCCAAGGGTCCCGTACGGGTGATGAGATTCTCTCCAACGAATCAACTTGCGCTAAATTGCGCCTGTACACTTTCCGATAGTGAAGGGGCTGGCATTTCGCCTCGAATCATGCCAAGTGTGGCGACATCGGGAAGTGGTCACATTGTTCATGATAGCAATCACCGGCCGGGCGACACCGTCCCCACATCGCTCGGGAGAGCCGGATCAGACGCGTTTCACGCGCTGGGTCCTGATCGGTTTGGCCTGCCTGGCTGCGGGACTCGCCGGGGGTTGCGGAGGCGACACGACGGCCCCACCCGAACCCACTGACGCTGGCAGGCTCGTGGTGTCCATCACGGGGCTGCCTGCGGGCGTGGACGCGAACGTGATGGTGAGCGGGCCGGCGGGCTTTAGTCGGGCGCTCGCGGCCTCGGACACTCTCGCCGGGCTGCAACCAGGCAGCTACACCGTCACTGCGGCCACGGTGCTTCCCCAACAACAGACCTACGTGGCGAGCCCTGACAGTCAGAGGGTGGGTGTGGCCGCCGACGGCGCCCCGACCCTGGCCACGGTAAGCTACGCACAGGTCACGGGGGATCTGACCGTGCAGTCCACCGGCCTTCCGAACGGTGCGGACGCGGTACTCGTGGTGACGGGGCCGGCCGGATTTAGCCAGGTCGTCACAGGAGCAATTACGCTGGCCAGTATCCCCGCCGGTACGTACACGGTGACCGCGACGGACACCGTGCTGAGTGGACACCGCTACCAGCCAGATTCGAGCACAACGACGGTGGCAGTGATGGCGGATGCTCTGGCCGAGGTCGTGGTCGCATACAGTCAGGCCACTGGAAGCATCACGCTCACCATCGCGGGGCTGCCCGCTGGCGTGGATGCTTGTGTTGATGTGAGTGGGTTGATGAGCTTCCGCCGATCGCTGGCGGTTTCCGATACCCTCGTCGGGTTGGAGCCCGGTACGTACACGATCACTGCGACTTCGGTGAACGTGAGTGGGGATTACTACACGCCCGATATCACCAGCCAGGACGTGCTAGTGAGCGCCGCGCAGGTAGTGTCGATCGCCATTGCGTACAGTATCGCGGGAACTGTCACGCACAACCTCACGATCGAGGGATTGTATGCGATGCAGAGCACCCAGCGCTACACCGGGACAGTGCCCCTGATCCAGGGCCGCGACGCCTACCTCAGAGTCTTCGTCACGGCCAACGAGGCCAACACCCTGCAACCTGCAGTGCGAGTACGGCTGTACGAGGGGGGGGGCATGACCGACACGTTCACCATCAGCGCCACACTGCCGGAAGTGCCGATTACGGTGGACCAGGGTGTTCTCGCGTCGTCATGGAACGTCCTCATCCCGGGCGACCTCGTCCAATCCGGCCGCTCGGTTTTAGTCGATGTCGATCCCGGTAACTCGATCCTCGAGACCGATGAGACCGACAACGCGTTTCCGGCGAGCGGCACACCCCTGGGGCTCGACGTGCGCCCGTTGCCGACTCTGGCGCTCAGGTTCGTCCCCGTGTATCAGTCTTCCAACGGCGAGACAGGTAATATCGATCTCGCGAACATGGGCGAATTCTTCGCTCAGACGCGCCGGATGTTCCCGCTGGCGGCATACGATCTGGATGTCCGTTCCGTGTACACAACCTCCATGGTCGCGCAAAGCAACGGGAGCGGGTGGGGGGAGATCCTGAGCGAGCTGCTCACGCTGAGAAACGTGGCAGACGAGAGCTCGTGGCACTATTACGGGGTCGTGCACACGGCTTACACGAGCGGCGTGACGGGAGTGGGATATGTCCCTTACGCTCCCTCCGCCGAGTATCTCGTTGCCGTAGGATGGGACAACCCGGAATGGTTCTCGGAGACGATGGCGCACGAGGTGGGTCACAATTTCGGACGGAGCCATGCACCGTGCGGCACGCCGAGCTCCGTGGATCCGAACTACCCACATGAGGACGCGTCGATAGGCGCGTACGGAATGGATGTCGAGAGTTTCGCGGTCAAGGCTCCCGACGTATTCAAGGACATCATGAGCTATTGTTCGCCCCTGTGGGTGAGTGATTACACCTTCGAGGGGATCCTCGACTTCCGCAGCGCCCTCCCGGCGACGGGGTGGAGAACCCGGGCGAGTTTGGTCAATTGCCTGCTCGTCTGGGGCCGTATCACTCCCGATGCCATCGTCCTCGAGCCTGCCTTCGAGATCGCAGCCGTACCCGTATTTCCCGAGCGCGCCGGCCGGTATCGGCTGGAGGCGGTCGCCGTGGACGGCACGCGGATCTTCGGCCACTCCTTTACGGGCTGTGTTGTCGCGGATCTTCCCGGTGGGCCGGAAACGCATTTCTCGTTTCTCATACCGGTCGCTGAGCAGGGAGTGCAGCGCCCCTTTACCTTGCTGGTTTCCGGTCAGGGGATGCAGGCGGTCCGCAGCGCGGCGGAGATTCGGCCCGGCCCGGCTCCGTTCCGGGACGTCACGTCAAGCGCCACCGTGGACGGCGTGAACCGAGTGCGGATCGAGTGGAATGCGGCGGCCTGCCCGATGGTCATGGTGCGCGATCCGGATAGTGGCGAGGTACTCTCGTTTGCGCGCGGGGGATCGGTGAGCCTCCCGACCTTGCGCAGCGATCTGGAACTGATTGCCTCGGACGGGGTCCGGAGCTTTCCTGCCCTGGTGCGTGTCATCGACCGGTGAGTGATGAAGTCGTTCGTAGACGGGGTTCGTGTTGGCATCCGATCCGTGTCGCCTGCCAGCGGTCAATGGCCCACATCGGAACCAGCGATCACAACCACGCCCCGCATTCCTGGCAATGCCGCACCCCGACATCGTGCCCCTCGGCGCTGCACTGCGGGCAGACCAGGGTACTCACCTCAATGCTTGCACTCGGCCTCCAGCCCGCATGCGATTCCCTCGACCGCCACCGTCTTCCACCCGACGCAGGCCGATGGCACGGCGGTCCTGGTCGCCGGTTGCGGCGTTAACCGCTGGACCAACCGGCTCGGCGCCAACGTGTTCGACTTCTCGGTGGCGCCGTCCTGGTCGGGCTGAACACGCCATCTGTGATCAATACAGGCAGGTCAGTGACCGGCGCTGGCCATTGACGGCCGCCACTCCAGCGCCAGGGTTACCCGCAACCCACCATAGGTAGCCGTGCCGTCGCCGGTGTCTGGCAGCGGTGCTGGGCCGGGTGACGGACCGCAACCGCAGTCGCCCTCACCTCTGGTCAACGGGACAAGCTGCATCACTTCACCATTGAGCCGCCAGCTATCGCTCAGCACCAGCTCCCCTTGCAGGTCGAGTCGCAGCAGATAACTCGCCGCCAGGTCCAGTCGCTCGTGGTGCGGCTCCCAGGCGAAGAGGAACGGCCAGAGCACAGCCACGCGCTCCTCCCAGTGGACATCGCCCCCGCCCGACAGCCAGTGGAATCCGAGAGTGGTGGTGAGCCAGCTCCCCGGCTGCTGCTGTTCAGCGGGGACGGCCATCGGCTCTCGTCGTCCGAAGGTCCGACGCAAGTTCACCCCCACGCTGCCCAGACGATAGTTCATGTCCACGATCCGGTAACGCAGGTTGCTGAAGACATCCCAGAAAGAGAACGGCCACGGTTCGAAGAACCCGTCATCCGCGGCGAAGGTCTGTTCTTCCAGACTCAAACCGAGACGGAGATCGAGGGGGCCGGGGGGTGAAAAGGCCTCGGCGCGCAGGATCCGAAAATCCAGGCCGTCCAGCTCGAGATACTTCTGCTCGTCGGCGAACATCCGCAGCTCGCCGGAGCCCTGTTCCCAGGCCAGGGCGAAGGTGGCGCCGCCGGGCAGTCGATCCCAGAACAGTTCGCCCCGATGCCGCCGGGCGAAGGGTCGGTTGTAGTCGCCGTCGCTCTGGTCGGGTTCACCCTTGAGCACCTCGCGCAGGAGACGGATCGCCGGGGCGAAGGGGCGGCGGGTGTCACTGGATGCGTGCGTGGAAACTTGCGTGGATGCGTGCGCGGAAGCGCGACCGGAAGCATGCGCGGAAACATGACCCGCAGCGTGAGGATCGTAACGGAACTCCAGCCGCTCCCGGCGCACAGGAAACAGTAAGCGGTACTGCAAACCCTCGAAGTCCTGGTCGGCGATCCACTCCTGCCGGTCGCAGCCGGCCTGCAGCAGCCAGCGGCCGGCGCGGCCCGATCGGCCCACGGAAACGTCGCCTTCCCAGTCACGGCTCCGCCCCACGCCGAGTTGCAGGGTCCATGGCCCGGACTGCCGGCCGGCGGCCAGACGCCAGCCCGTCCCGTCCCGATCGGCTTGCAAGTGGTCGTTTTCGGTGTGGACATTGTCCAGGCGAACGGTGGTGGCATCGCGCTGGAACGAGCCGGCGAGCCAGCGATCTCCAGAACGCCAGGAACAGGACAGTCGCTGCTGGTCCCATCGGTAATCCTGCACGCGGTCTGCAGCGCGTTCACGCAGCAGCAGGGTCAGATCACTGTGGACACGGATTCGCCAACCCGAGGGGACCGTGGTGTCGCTGTCGTCCACCAGCCAGCTGCCGCCCAATCCCTCTTGCCACTCGAGAAAAGGCCGGAGGGTCTGAGCCCACGCGGGGCCCGACCCTCCGACCAGAACGAAAAGCAATGCCAGTACGAGACGGATCACCGAGATCACCGTCTTCACTTACCGCCCGGGGTTTCGATGCCCATCAGGTCCATCATCTCCTGGCGGGTCATGCCCGGGAACAGGCCGCCGAAGGTGTAGTCCGGGAAGTACGGGAACTCTTCCTCGTCCAGTACAGTGCCCTGGCTGTCGGTGAACCAGACCGGGGCCCCGTCGAAGTCCTGATCGATGTAGCGCATGACCTCGTAATCGATGTTTGTCCAGCAGGTCCAGTCTTCATTGAAGTCCTCGCAGACCGGCATCGAGGTGGAGGTATCCCACTCGTAGATCTGGGGTTCGTCGAACCGGAACCACTCGTCGGCCGGCGCCCACTGGTGGTACGGCAGCTTGGTCTTCCAGTCGGCCACCGGCGCGGAGAGCAGCACCGACAGGTTGACTGTCAGCTCCGCCGGGTCACCGAAGCCGTCTTCCACGTCGATGGTGTACGGTCCCGCGAGCACCACCTGCACCCAGTCGATGACGTCTTCGATGGTCTCCCAGTCCTCGGCGAAGGCGGGGCAGTCCTCGCAGTCGGCGATGTCGCTGTCCACGTCGGTCAGGAAGCCGAGCTGGATGACATCGTCGTCCTGGGGATCGTTCTCGTTGCGGATGAAGTCCAGCGCCGCCTCCAGCCGGGCCAGCATGGTGCCGAGGTCGACCCCGGCGTTCTGCAACGCGGTTCGGCCCGAGTACGGGTCGGTGCGCAAGGTCAGGAAGGCGCTGCTCGGGGTGGACACGTTGTACGACACGACCTCCATCAGCACGGAATCGATCTGCGCCAGGTTATAGCGGGTGATCACCAGGGTGTCACCGCCCGCCGTGCCCGGGATGATCTCGGCGGTGTCGTAATCGTCTTCGAGGTCCAGCAGGTCCTCGATCCAGTCGTAGGTACCATCGGGCCCGAAGATGTCGACGTTGTAACCGGTCATGATCCGCAGCCCGGCGCGCAGCGCCCGCAACGAGGCGTCGAAGAAGAACACCTCGCCCATGTCGATCTCGATGACCTCGCCCTCCGACTGGAAGGAGAATTCCACCCCGGCCGCTTCGGCCAGCTCGACCTCGGTGATGGCCAGGTTCACCTGGGGAATCACCGAGTCCTGGATGATGTTCTGCAGGTTGCGTACGGTCAGGTTCGGCGGCACGGTCTTGACGATGTTCGTGTAGTAGAACGGCGACTCGGCCAGGATCCGGAACTGATGCCCCAGGAGACGATTCCGCAACGGGTTGACGGAGAGCCCGGTGGTATACCCCTTGTCCACGTCGAGCTGGTCGAACCACGACTCGAGGCTGTCGGCCATCTCCCAGAGGTCCGAGTTGTAGTTGATCTCGATGAGATGGACGAGACAGAGGCCGAGGTGCGCGAGCCCGTTGTCGGGATCCAGGGCGACGGCCTCTTCCAGGCCGGTCCGGACCTCGTCGACATCCATGTCCTCGATGGCATCCATATCGAAATCTTCGCCCATGGCACTGCCCATGCTGTCCGCCAGGGCCTCGAACCAGGCGCCGGCGACGGAGTCTGCCGCCACTTGCTCCTCGGGGGTGGCCGGACCCGTCCCGCCTTCATCCTCGGTCGTGCTGCAACCAACGGCGAAGGCGAGGGCCAGCAGGCCGAGCAGGACCAGATAACGCATATCGTCTTTCCCTCCTGGAATAGGTATTCCGCTGTTCACGAAGTGGATTCTCGGCGTTGCCGGGGATTTCCTGGACA
>JBDRBC010000254.1:0-6117 GCA_043823125.1 bacterium
CGGAATCTCGCCGGCGCCGTAGGCCAGGGCCGCGATGGCCTGGGCGCCGCCAGTGGCCACGAGTTGCTGTGCCCCGCCCAGGGCCGCCGCGGCCAGGATCAGGTCGCCCGGCCGGGGAGAGGCCACCACGATTTCCTGTACCCCGGCTACCCGGGCGCTGTCTCATGTCCGATCGGAGACAGTGCATCGCTCCATCGCCTTGAAGACATCATGCCGGGTTCGGGTGGGTATCACCGGTCCGCTGGTTCGAGAACGTCACGCAGCTTCGCTGCCAGGGTGACAAGCCGGAACGGCTTCTGGATGAATCCGGCCGGTGTTTCCTCCCCGAAGCGGTCCACGGCTGCCTGCATGGCGTAACCACTTGAAAGAACCACACAGACATCTTCACGGATCTTTCGCAGCTCCCGCAAGGTCTCGGCGCCATCCATGACGGGCATGGTCATGTCGAGCAGGACGAAGGTGATCCGATCGGCTTGCAGCTGGAAGATTTCCATAGCCTCTTCGCCGTTGGCGGCTTCCAGGACCCGGAATCCCAGCCGCTCGAGCATGAGCGCAGCCTGCCGGCGCACGGATTCCATATCATCGACCACAAGCGCCGTTCCCTGCCCGCGCCACCGGATGGCGGTGGTGTTCTCGATGACCGGCGCACTGTTGACTGAATCACTGTTGGCGGGCATCAGGATTCTGAAGGTGGTGCCTTTGCCCGGCTCGCTTTCCACCACGATGCTCCCGTTGTGCCCCTTGATGATACCGAGGGTGGCGGATAGGCCGAGGCCGCGTCCGGTGAACTTGGTAGTGAAGAAGGGATCAAAGAGTTTCTCCAGCGTTTCCTCGTCCATCCCGCAGCCCGTATCCGTTACCTCGAGATAGACGTAGTCACCTGGCGGCAAATCATCGGTCAGGTACCTGGAGCCGAGGTCGCCGGGACCGCAATCGACGACTCCGGTGCTGATGAAGAGGGATCCCGCATCTTCCCTCAGGGCCTCCGAACCGTTGACGATCAGATTCATGACCACCTGTCGCAGTTGCGTGGGATCGCCTTCGATGGCCGGCAGGCCGCTGGCGAGATCGTACTCGAGCGTCACCTTCTTGGAGATGGACGTTTCCAGCAGATTCGCCAGATTGGAAACCAGGGAATTCAGATCGAGTAGCTGCTTGTGGATCGCGCCTTTGCCGGAGTAGGCCAGCATCTGATTCGCCAGTTCCGCTCCCTGGCGGGTGGCTTCCAGCACTTCAGCCAGCAGGGGGCGCAGGGAGGAGTCGGGCTCCATATCGCACAGCGCCAGATCGGTGTTGCCCATGATCGCCATCAACAGGTTGTTGAAATCATGCGCAATGCCTCCGGCCAGCACGCCGAGACTCTCCAGCTTCTGGGCATGCAGCATCTGCGCTTCCAGACTGCGGCGCTCCTGCTCGGCACGTTTCCTTTCCGTGATATCGGTGATCACGTTGGCGAAGTACAGCGGTTCACCGAGATCGTTGCGGATGAGAAAGATGTTCTGGATGGCCGGAGTCTCCTTGCCATCGATGGCCACGAGCGACAGTTCCCCGATCCACTGTCCCGTCTGCAGGACCGTGGGTAAAATGACCTCCTCGAGTTCCTTTCTCAGATCCCTCCGGTAGTACAATGCGACATTCTTGCCCACGGCGTCCTGGAGCGTCTTCTCGCCGAGCATCCGGCACAGGGCGGGATTGATGCGCAGGATATCGCCGTTGAGGGCGGCCCAGCCGAAGCCGAGTCCCGACTGTTCCATGTGCATCTTGAATATCTTGCTCTGTTCTTCGGCCAGCTTGCGTTCGGTGATATCACGTCCCACGGTGATGATGTACGGGGAGCCGCTCAGTTCGCCAGGGACTATGGAGGCCTGTTGTTCGAAGGGTATCCGCTGACCAGCCTTGGTGATGAAAGTCAGTTCAACCGTGGCCTGGCCCTCGCGAAACACCGTTTCGAAAGCACTTGCGGCACGGTCCTGGTCAGCCTCGTCGCACCAGTCGTCAGGGATCTTCATGGCGGCGATCTCGTCATCGCTGTAACCCGAGATGTCTCTCACGGCCTTGTTCCAGCGAATCGCGGTTCCCGTCGCGGGATCGAACACGAAGAAGATATCGCTCTGCGCGTCCAGAGCGGAATCGGTGAAGGCCTTTTCCCTGCGGAGTGCGCTCTCGACATCCTGCTGGTCGTCGCTGATCAGCATGCCCGGTGGCGAGTTCCGGTCTGGCTGCTTCGCCTCGAGTTCGGTCAGCCGCTTGCGCAGCGTGGCCAGTTCCTCGATGAGCTGCTCCCTGGTCCTGGACGAGTCGACGGACATGGCGCCACTTTCAGGTTGCAGAATGGGCGGGACGCCGCTGTACAGGCGGTGGATTACAGCCCGGTCCGTGGTACCTGGTGAGGAGAACCTCCATCCGCCGTACCTTACCATGATGACGAAGAGAACGCATACCGGAATCAGTCACCAGTCCTTCCGCCGGCGGTCCCGGAAGAAGGACCGGGAACCACGGCACTGGATCAGACGTGGGGTGACGCTGATGATTCGCGGCTATATCTCTCCTCGCCGTGTGATTCTGCCCTGGCTCCCGCGTCTTTCCCCTGACAACAAGGTCATTCGGGTCGTGACGATGTCGTGCGACAACTGGAAGCGGCAGGTCGCGACCGGCTCCGGATACTAGAACGGGAGGTTTCGCTGATGAATCGTCGATTTGTAATGGGAACGTTGGCACTGACTCTGGTCGGTGTCGTGGCCATGGCCACCCTCGGTCCCGCCGGTACGCCCGAAGAAGAAGGCCGCGTGCCCCGCGAAACGGCTCTCAACGACCGAGCCGATCTCCAGCCGAATTACAGCGCCGAGGAACTGGCTCTTCTGGCCATCCAGGAGGAAGGCCGGCGGCAGGTGCTCGCCCTGGCGGATCAGATCAAGGCCGAGCTCGATCCTGAACGTCGGCAAGAACTCCAGACCCAAGCTATCACCATCAAAATTGATACCCGGATGCGGTTCCTGTCGGCACTGGCCGGTTTTGCGCGGGAACGCGGCGATCTGGAAACTGAACGGGAGGCGCTGGCGCAGATCGAGAACCTGAAGCATCCGCGGCGCGCCAAGGGCGAGCCCATCCGGCAGACGCCGGGCAAGGATGAGGTCCAGAGAGGAGCCCAGTGATGTCACCACGACGAATCCTGCCTCTTCTGCTGATCGTCGTCGTGCTGGCTGGTGGTGCAAAAGCGGCCATGATCGAACTGCCGCTCGAGGCCGTCGCCATCAAGGCCGTCGACATCGTACAGGGAGAAGTGATCGCCCAGACGAGCGACTGGGCCTACGGCAACCGGACCATCGTCACCGACGTGACCATCCGGGTGGACGAAGCGTTCAAGGGCGGACTGTTTTCCGGCGACGTGGTCACCGTGCGGGTCGAGGGCGGCGAGGTGGACGATGTAGGTATCTGGGTCGAACACCAGCCACGTTTCCTGGACAGCGAACGGGTTGTCCTGTTCCTGACCCCGGACCGGCTTGGTATCCGGACGATCCAGTCCCTGGAGCAAGGCAAGTACACCGTCTTCGCGGATCAGACCTACGATTACTGCGGCCGGCGTTTGCCGCTGCAAGAATTGAAAAACCGTGTCCGCCTGCAGGTGGACGGCACCGAGCGCTGATCGCGCCACACCCGGAAGGGGGGATCACCATGTCACGCTATTATCGTTCCGGGATCCTGTTCCTGGCGCTGGCGCTGCTTCTCGTGCCCGCTCGCGCCCCCGCGCAGGTTCCGCTTATTTCGCAGATCTCACCGCAGCCGACGTCGGCCGGGACGCCGACATCCAGGATCACCATCCTGGGCAGCAACTTCGGCAATTCCTCCGACACCGTCACCTTCCCCGGCAATCCCGTGCAGGTGGTCTCGCCCACGGCCTGGATGTCCGGGTATCTCGAGGTGCCGGTTCCCTCGACCTGGAGCGGCACCATCTACGTCTTCAGCGGTTCACCGAGCCCGGACGAACCGTTCGAGGTGAGTTACAACTGGGGCGGCGAGAAGTGGCTTTCCCTGCCGTTCACCTGGTTGCTGAACCAGAACGGCGCGCCGGGGGTGCCCATCGCCGACGTGTCCTGGGCGCTGAATGTTGCCTACGACGCGTGGGAGTGCACCTCGGACCTGAACCACAGCTACGGCGGCCTGACGGTGCTGGACGGCTCGAACCACTACGACGGCAACAACGTGCAGTACTGGAGTACGACGCCGTGGGCCGATCCGGGCATCATCGCCGTGGCCACCTATACCTACAACGGTACCACGCATGAGATCTACGAGGCCGACATCCACTACAACGGCGCCGACTGGTCCTGGAGCGCCGGCGGTTCGGCCACCACCGTGGATATCCAGCACATCGCCACCCACGAGTCGGGGCACACCATCGGTCTGCTGGACCTCTACGGCGCCGTCGACAACCAGAAGACCATGTACGGTTTCGCTGGCAACAACGTGACCTTCGCCCGCACCCTGACCGAGGACGACATCGAGGGGGCCGAGTACCTCTATCCCCACGCCGGGCGGTGCAACTACACCTGGGCCACGCCCAGCGGCTGGTGGGGACCGATCGTGCCGCGCGTCACCAACGACGCCACCCAGACTTATGCCCCGTTGCCGTCCAGCCTGCCGGCCGCCTGGGAGATCTACGTGAACTGGGGCGAGGCCAACAACGGCCTGGATTGCGCCAACCCGCAATCCGCAATGCTGTGCTATCTCGATGATGTCCAGGTAGCTTCGTGGGGTTGGACAGGCCAGTTCGCTGTCGGGGCGGTGGAAGGCCATGTGAACTATCCGGTGACGGTGCCCAACGGCCGGCACACCTTTCGCGTCGAATACGATCCATACGACGATCTCATCGAATCCAACGAGAACGACAACACCTGCCGGTCCCAGTTCGCCTGGAGCCCGTTCGGCCTGGCGGACCAGCATCCGGAAGTGCGGCCGGCGCCGCCGCCTTATGGCACGCTCACTTATCCCAACTGTGAAGGATTCATGTTCACCGGGAACTGGTGGGGCGGGGTGGCCATCACACCCACGGCGAACAACGACGATTACGACCTGCGGCTGTTCGACGACTATTTTGGCAGCACCACCGGGTATCAAAGCCCGCTGGTCAGATCCGAGCAGGGGACGGACAAGACCGATATCGTGCTGGTGAACGGAAACATCGTCGGGTACGGCGAGACCCGCTGGGCCGGCATCGTGGAGTACAACCCGTTGTCCGGTGGCAATGTCGTCATCCAGCAGAGCAACCAGGTGGGAAACACTCACAATCCGGGCACGACTTACGGTTCGAGTGCTACCACGGGTCCGCGTATCCTGGCGTTGAATCAGATCTTCAAGGTGCACGAGTTCGCCCTGAACGATAACAGCGTTACTTACGAGTTCGAGCTGGTGAACCAGTCGGGCGGCGCGGATCTGGAGCTGGCGGTCTTCGACGCCCAGGTGGACTACCACGCGCTGAGCGACGCGGTGGCCGCATCGACCTCGGGGTTTGGCGGTGAGGATGAATCGCTGACATATCAGCCACCGGTGAGTGGTTACTACGGCGTGGTGGTGTACAAGCGCGATTCGCTGGATCTGCCGCTGGCGGCGACCTACGAGCTCATCTGCCGGGTGGCGCCGCCCAATCTGGACGCGCACGACGTGCCGACGGGGCACGACAATCCCCTGGTGCCGCGCAACACCACCGGCGCCAGTTCGGGCAACGTTCACGTCACCACGATCCTGGACGGCAACGCGCCCACCACCTATCTGAGCTACGCCGTGGAGCAGGAAGGTCCCAACGACAGCCCGCAGTGGGAAACCCGGGCGGCCCTGGACGGCGAGAATGTCCTCGACTTTGCCTGGTCTGGCGAGCCGGTGCCGCCCACCTCGGTCCAGTGGTTCAACCGCGGGCCGTACGACGTGCGCGGCGGCCGCCACACCCTGATCCTCAACGCCGACCCCGCCGACGATGTCAGCGAGTCCGACGAGGGGGACAACATCTGGATCGGGCAGTACGTCTGGAGCCCGCTCGTCTTGACCCTCGGCATGCCCGCTCTGCGTGAAGTGCCGCCATACCTGGGTATCCAGGCATTTTACAACTGCGACGGGATGACCTTC
>JBDRBC010000255.1:0-4125 GCA_043823125.1 bacterium
CCGAGGTTGCGAAAATCGTTGGCGAACGCACAAACAGTGTGCAGAACGGAAACGGGATTCCAGCCCGCCTTGAATTCAAGGCGCTCCCACTCCACCGCTGTTCCATGGAGCAGGTCATGGATATTGATGGGCAGCTTCGGACTCATGATTGTTCCCGCGTATCCGGATTCACCACACTGTCGACCATCTTCCCGAACGCCCCCTCCAGCTTCTCCGTGAAATCCGACTCGATCTCATAGACGTCCGTGAGCTCAGCAAACGTCCAGCGGCCATGACTTCCCAGGTTGTTCACTCCGGGCACCCAGTACGATTCCATGGTCAGCTTCTTGTCCTTGGCATCCTCGCGCCGGTATCCCTTGATCTCGACCACCAGGTGCAGCAGGTCATCGTCGCCGCACCCGTCGTCCACCAGGACAATGAAATCCGGGATGTAGGTGCGGGCTTCCGAGCCGAACTTGTATGGCACCTCCAGGCCCAGGTTGTGATTCTTGGCATATGCCCTGACCTGCGGAAACGCCTCGGCTACCCGGCAGAACTCGGCCTCCCAGTCACTGTCGCAGATCACCCAGTTCAAGTGGCACCGGTCGGACCTGGTCTCCCACCGCGTCTGGCGCGACGTGTTGAAATTGACATGGCGCGTGGATCCGGTGGGATTGTAGGGATCGAGGACCGTCTTGATCGGTCGGCTTCCCTCGTGCTTGCGCGTGATGGCTGCCGTGACCCGCTCGCAGGCCATATCGGCCAGCGACAGGTACATCAATTGTGCTGGGTAGGTGCCTCCCTTGCAGACCAGATGTTTGTCCAGCCACTGGCGGACAATCCGCTTCAGTTGGCCGAACAGGAAGAGCTTGGGTTCCTCGCCGGGATCGCGCCACTTGGTATACAGCAATCGTTGCGTCAGGTGAAAAAGCAGTGTTGAACGTCGGAGGTCGCCGGTGTGCACGAGCGTCAGATCGACGCCCTCACCGATGATACCCTCGTTGCGGGTAAGTGAAGGACCGACGAGGTCGGGGGTCAATTCCAGGGTCGAGTCGACGGTGAACTCGGCCGAAAGACGCTCCTCGGGAAGCTCCACGCGGTAACCCTGGACTCGCGGGAACCTGATCTCACAGGCATCACGCGCCGGAGAAATCGCACGCACGTGTATGGTTTCCCGGGGCGGTTGCGGCGGCGCCACAACCGGTTTGGCGGTGAAGTCGAAGGGAATCCCCAGCACATCGGCGTACTCGACGTTGAACAAGCCGTCCTCGTTGAGTTCGTACGACTGGCGACGCAGAGCACGGCCGATGACCTGCTCGCAAAGGAGCTGCGTGCCGAAGGCGCGGACACCGAGAACATGGGTGACCGTGCTGGCATCCCAGCCCTCCGTGAGCATCGAAACCGACACCACGCAGCGAATGGATCCGCCAAGCCGGTCCTTCTTGCCGACGGTATTCATGACCTCACGCAACAGGTCCTGGTCGGAAAGGTTGTCGGCCTTGTTCGGGTCGCCGGTGCGTTCCTTGATCTCGCGCCGGAACCGTTCGATCTCCGCGGCCGCCATCTTGCGGAAATCGCTGTCCAGCGCCTCGCCGGATTCCAGCTGCTCGCTGTCGATGAGCAGGGTGTTTGGCTTGGCCAGGGGATTGCCGTGTTCATCGAAATTGCGAAACAGAGCCAGGCGACCATTCTCCAGCGTCGTCGAACCGTCCTCGTTCTCCCGCTGGAATCCCGAAATGAAGTCGTAGACCAGTTTCGAGGTCGAGGTATTGTTGCACACGATGATAAAACACGGAGGCACGGAGATATTGGCGTCCTGCCAGAGCCCGAAAGTCTTCTCGTAGTGGCCGTAGAGGGCACTCAGCGCCGTCTGCAATTCCACCGGAATACTGAGAGGGTCGAGCGAGGAAGCTTTACCGCGGCCCTTTTTCGGCATCTTCTTGCCGATGTGTTCCCAGAGATTGCGGAACTTCGGCATGTCACCGCCCGGGATGTTGTCGGCAACAGGTACGCGGGGAAGCTTGACGATGCCGCACTCGATGGCGTCCATCAGCGAAAAATCACTCATGGTCCAGTGAAACAACGTGCTCTCGGCGTAGCCGGATCCCCGCAGGAAAAACGGTGTCGCGGACAGGTCGAATACGCGCTGCAGCCCGAGCTTGCGATTCACGACTTCCAGTCCGGTCAGCCAGAGTCGCGCGGCTTCCTGGTTTTTCTGGGCTTCCTTGCGGTCATCACCCTTCAGTACGCCCTCATCATCCTTGTCCGGCTTCTCCCGGTAGCAATGGTGGGCTTCGTCGTTGATGGCCATGATGTGCTTCAGCCCCATGAGCTCCGGCATCACACGCTGTAGCATTTGGCCCTCGGACTCCAGTGAGCTGATCTCGGGACCGCGGCCCCGTAGCAGTGAGCGACCGCCCTTGGAAAGCGCCATTGTCTCCCGCAATTTGAAGGCGTGGTAGTTGGTGATGACGATCTTGGCGCGATCCAGGTCGGCGAGCATGTCGTTGGGCACGAGTTCACGACTGCGATAGTAGCTGTCGGGGTCGTTGGGCTGGAGGACTCGCAACCGGTCCCGAATCGTCAGTCCGGGTGACACGACCAGGAACCCACGCGTGAACGACTTGCTGCCGGGCCGACGAACAGAGTTGATGGTCTGCCAGGCGATGATCATGGCCATGACCGTCGTCTTGCCGGCGCCGGTGGCCAGCTTGAGTGCCAGACGCGACAGCCCGGGGCTCGCCTGCTCATTCACCGCCTTGAGGTGTTCGGCGAAACGACGGCCCTTTTTGCCGAACCGGGGGGCGACCTCCGTCAGCCAGATCGCGGTCTCCACCGCCTCGACCTGGCAGAAGAACGGACGAATATCCATGAACCGGTGGTGTCGCCAGTGCTTCAGCAAGCGCGCCGTTTCCGGGGTGACAAGCCAATCCCTTTCATTCGACAATTCGCGCCAGGCATCGACATGATGACGCAACTCGTTGATGATCGGAGTCGGGTCGTACTGCTGATCTTCGGTCGAAAGACCCTTGCCTTCGTCGAAGATGATCTGCCGCTGGTCCGCGCGCCGCTTTTTTGGCTTTGGGATGGGAGTGATGAATTCCGCTCGGCGACGGTGCCGTGTAATGTTCTCGGTCGGTTGCCCGGCATCGTCGAGTTCCCAGTGCTGGGACGGGTACTCGTATGGAGAATTCAGAATGGGTTTTTTGAAAAACCGGTCGCTCATTGTTCCCTCTCAATTGGCATCTCCGCAGCCTTCCCCGCCGCCCATTTCTCATGCAAGGCCGCCCAGCGAACGGAAAAACGACCCAGTCTTCCGGCCTGCCTGGGATGCACCAACGGCAAGAGGCCCAGCTCCTGCCCATTGATCCGAATCCGGTGAATCCTACCGTACATCATCTCATCCGTTCCGTAGCCGGCGAGAGTACTCTTTGAACCGTGAAAACGGCTGAACCACTTCAGGGGTTGGTCGCCCAGGGTGATCAGGATCTCAGGCCGGGTTTCAGCTATCTCACCTTCGATCTGTGTCCGTCGGTCATCATCGGCAAGGGTGACGGGTACCGGGTTCCAGCAGAATTCCGGAAGACCCAGTTTCGTGGCTCGGGGCTCATACGCCCTTATGAGAGCCCTGGCTTGCCCACCGTTCATGCAACTGTAGGGCACCAAGTCACAGAGCCAAACATCCTCGCGACCGAGCCCAAGCGGCTTCAAGTAGCAGTCATCGAGCGCTTGGCCAGACGGCCCATTCAGGTTCGGAGAAGCCGGCACAAGCCGTCCTGCACCTTCTGGAATATCGATCGAGTCCACGATCTCATCGACCCCATCACCCCTCCAGAAGATCTCTGGCTCCGAGGCAACGCCCAACGCACTGATGAGCTGCTTTCCGTCCGGCCCGATCCAGCGTGCATGGACAGCGCTGGCGTAGACGCCCAGAACGAAGACCTGCTTCTGCGCTCGATTCTTCTGTTCAACTTTTAGGATGGGTTGTCCAAACGGGAAGGTCCCGATTTTCCCCATGCGCATCCCCCTGGTTTCAAAGATATCAAGTCGCGATAGGTGGTTACCATTTTGCCACAGCGCCACCCCAGCACCAAGGATTTTCACTGAAAGCCCCGACAACCCATTGACCATATAAACGACCACCAG
>JBDRBC010000256.1:0-3202 GCA_043823125.1 bacterium
GCTGCGAGGAACGAGCGCGACCGGCGCTCGCATTGGCGCGCAAAAAGGCGATGATCTCACTGGCGATCCGGGAGGGCTCCAGCCCCAGCTTCGCTGCTTTCTTCACCACTGCTTTCTCCTAGCCGAGACATGCCATCCCCCCGGCAATGGCTCGTGGGGATCATGGTAGCAAATGTCGGGGGGGTTGGCACGCGCTAAGACGGCATCCAAAGCATGGCGCACCTGAACCAAGCTGCAGGCACACAAAAACCACATAGCTACTGGTCATTACGATGTCTTGCGGGTATCAGACCACCACTAGTGTTCTTCTATCTGATTAATCCGGGTCAGCGGCGTCACCGCGTTCTCCTGCTCCTGCAGCACGAAACGACGGATGGTATCCAGATCGTTGTTCGTCGTATTATCGTCGCGGAGGAATTCCAGACAGAGCTGGAGCTGACGGTGGTTGTCCCCCAGCAGAAGCGTCCGGCGGGTGACAGCAGGTAATTCTACGTACCCGAATGGCTCCGGGAGTTCAAGTGCGAGCAAAACCTGACAGCCCCAGCGATAGCGGGAGACCAGGGTCTGTTCCTGCACATCGAGGCGGATGCCGGTGGCGCTCAGGTCACAGATCCACACCGGCACGCCGCGCAGGTCGAACTTGTTCCACATGTCACTGGACACATCGCTGCTGTTGACGACGTGACCGGAGATCCGCCGACTCGGCACCACCCGGAACGCCTCCCGCCGCTGGCCCGGTTCGAACCTGGTTGGCGGCGCCAGTGACATGATCGGCAGGTGGACGTCGTCACAGACCTCGACGTAGCCGATATTACTGATCCTGGTGGTGAACTGATACAGTTCGGTGTACCAGTCGAAGACCACCACCAGTTTCGAGCCCTCCGCGAAGGCGTACTCGTCGCTGGTCAGGCAGGGACTGCTGAGGAAGAGTTCATCTCCCGGCTGTTCCTCCGCGGTCTCCAGCGTGAGCGCGTGACGTAACGGATGCTGGTTGTTCTCGTCGGCCAGTTTCACCAGGACATCGGTTTCCCGGGTTTGCAGCGCCTCCCAGATCATCTGGATCCGTTCCGGATCCGTGATCGGTTCCGTCGATATCCGCTTGCGCGGCTTGGTCTGCCCGGTCGCCTGGTTGTCCGTCCACTGGATGCGATCGGTGGTGTGTGACTGCCTGGAGGAGAGGTCCACCACACAGTGGAGATCACCTTCGGGAGTGGGAAAGTAGAGCTGGAAGTTGCGGTCGTGGTTGGCCTGGGCTCGGAACGTTTCGCTTTCCTGGATGATCAGCCGGAAGTCGGCATCGATTCCCGCCACGATCCGGGTCAGCGCTTGCTGGAGGATCTCGCTGAGATGCTGGAATCCGGCGCGCTCGAGCGCCTCGGTGGCGACGGTTCTTTCGCCGGCGTCCATACCCGTCACCCGGCGCCCCAGGAATTCCGCCAGTGAATTGTCACAACCCACCATGATCCGGCGGGGTATACCCGGGGAGCAGTGTCCCACCGCCACACGGTCGAATTGATACCCATCCGCAGCCACCTGGACAAGAAACTCGGGGAGCAGGTTCCAGCCAGCGACAGTGTCGAGGGTGTGCCGCAGGGCCAGGATAACGGTCCCCAGCGCATTGGTGGCTGGATCAGGCAAAGTACACCGCCCGGTAAGCCATACCCAGGTCGAATAACTCGAAACCTTATTCCCTGTAGATCGGCGGGAATATCGGGTGAATTGAGTCAAAAAACAGGAGAGCCTCGACTTCTACGGATTCGGTCTCATCTCGCCATCAACCAGTCCAGCGCCAGTTCCGGATCCCGGAACACCCGGACCTGACTCTTGGTCCGTGTGTCCAGCAGTGCCGAGTACATGCGTGACAGGCCGAAATCCACTTCCTGCGCCACCACGAGGGCTGCCCGGCTCCGGCCCGATTTTCCCCAGTTTCCACTGACGAAGTCGGCCAGCTGCCTGATCTCTTCGGCCGAGAAACCGGCGAGGTTGCCCTCCCGCAGATCCCATAGGACGTGAGTGTCGACCTCGAAGCCGGGTTGTTGGTAGAGAAGGCCCAGTTCCGACCGCAACTCGGCAAAGGACAGATCGCCGACGACCTTGTGACAGCGCACACCGGTCCCGGCATCCAGCGATGTTTGGATACTCATTGCGACTCCTGTTCACCCTCAATGGGATAATCTATCCAGCTTCACCGTTCGCCAAAAACCGCCCCCCAGCGGTCGATACGGCAGAACACGGTGTTTCGAAACTCTCGACGATCCGGCTCACACGAGTTCCGGATCGGTTATCACCTCCACCAGTGCCGGGCCGTTGTGGGCCAGCGCGTCGTGCAGAGCCGCGTCCAGTTCCCCCGGCTCGGTAACCCGCCGGCCCCAGGCGCCACAGTTCTCCGCGTACCTGGCGAAATTCGGATTGCTGAGTGATGTCTCCCACACCTCCAGACCGTCGGTGCGCTGTTCCAGGGAGATCTTGCCCAGCTCGTTGTTGTTCAGCAGCAAGTGGGTGATGTCCATTCCGTACTTGACGGCTGTATTGAGCTCGCCGAGGTACTGGCCGAAGCCACCGTCCCCCGTGACGGCGAGGATGGGCCGGTCCGGTGCCGCGCACCAGGCACCGATGGCCGCCGGATACCCGAAACCGATGGAGCCGAGGTACCCGGACATGAGCACGTTCTGACGCTGACACTCGAAGTAGCGGCCGAAGGAATAGGTATTGTTGCCGACGTCCACGGCAACCACCGCGTCGGCCGGCGCCTGGCGATTCAGGGCCGCAAAGACAGCGGCCGCGTTCAACCCTTGCCCGCGATCCTGCCGGGCCCGCTTGTCCTTCTCCTGGCGCCAGCTGGCCCACTGCGCCGCGATTTCCTGACGCCGATCCTGCCAGCCGGCGGAGCCGCTTCGCGTGGCGAGCCGCTCGCCCAGGAGCTTCGCTGTCACGCCGATCTCGCCGTATACCGGCACCGCCACCGGATGAAACTTGCCGAGTGCCAGCGGATCGAAATCCACCTGGATGGTGGGGATGTCGGCGCGGATCCCGGTGTGCTTCGAGAAGGACGCGCCGAACACGAGCAGCAGATCGGACTCGCGCATCAAAACGCTGGCCACCGGGGTACCACTGCGACCGAGTACGCCGCAGGCCAGCGGATGATCGTCCGAAATCTGCCCCTTGCCCTTGAAGGTGGTGATCACCGGGCAGTGCAACCTAT
>JBDRBC010000257.1:0-8095 GCA_043823125.1 bacterium
GGGCTGGCCCTGGTCATGACCGATGAGGAAGCAGGGGCCAAGACCGCCCTGGATAGGGCGTTGGCTCTGGATCCGACATTAGCTGTGGCCTGGTACAACCGGGGCCTGATGCATTACCACGCCAAGCGCTGGCAAGATGCCGTGGACGATCTGGCGGAAGCCTCGCGGCTCGCGCCGGAGAATCAGGAGATCCTTGATATCCTCCAGCGCGCCGCCACCCTGGCTCAGCGGCAGCGGGCGCTGGAGCAGTCGGCAGAATATCGCCGCTACTCAGGCACCCCAGTCAACCCGTCGTACTTGACCCAGAGATTCCCGGTAGAGGCCGGCAGGTTCAGATACCGACCGCCGCCGGACACCGTCTGTGCTTCCCAGGCGCCGCTGACGGGATGCAGCAGGTGCCAGACGCCGTCGGTGGGGAACGGCACGGTCCAGGCGTGATCGATGTGATCGAAGTTGCAGGCCACCACCACGGTCGCATCGTTGGCGAAAGTCGATTCGCCGCGCCAGTAGACCAGGGTCCGCTCCACCTGATCCGTGTTCCCGCTGCGCCACTGAAAGAAGGTGTTCTCGCTCTTGAGGGCCGGAGAACGCAGGCGAAGGGCGATCAGGTGTTTGAAGGCCGCGCGCAGGTCGTCGTCACCGCCGGCCCAGTCGATCTGATAGGTAGTGGGTGAGGCGGGTCGGAACTCGCCGCTGCCGATCTCTTGCCCGTTGTACAGCATGGGGATGCCCACCGTGGTCATCTGCACCAGGCCGCCCAGGAACGCCTTGGTCAACCCGCCGACAGTCTGGGCGCCGGCCGAACCGATGGTGTCCACGAACCAGACCAGACGGTTCTCGTCGTGGGATTCCAGGTACTTCACGTCGCTGAATCCGTCGCCCGGGGCGGCGCCCAGGTACTGGTCGTTGGCCCCGATGACGTTGGCCGCCGCCCACATGTTGTTGTAGGCGGTGCCGAAGGCGCCCACGCTGGGGGTGGTGATCCCCCGCGTGGAGAAGCCGAGTTCGGTGAGGATGGTGATCATCACCTGGTTGAAATTGTTGCCGCCGCCGCCCCAGCCGTCGGTGTGGTTGCCGCCCCACTGGGCGTCGTAGCCGTGGGTGACGGAGTTGGCGACGTAGTTGTAGTCCTCGGCGATGAGCAGCAGACCCGGGTAGCGCGCCCGCAGCTCGTCCTTCAGCCAGATCCAGGTGCTGTACGGTTCGCCCCCGGTGTAGTCGAAACGGAAGCCGTCCACCTTGAAGGCGTTCACCCAGTGGCAGACCGCGTCGAGGATGTAGTCGCGTAGCGCCGGGTTGGTCCAGTTGAGTTCCACCAGGCCCCATGGATTCGCTTCGGTGGTGGTGAAATCGTAACTGCCGGAGAAGGTGTCGAGTTGCCGCAACGGGCAGCTCCCGGCGGCGTGATTCAGGACCATGTCCAGGATCACGGCGATGCCGTGCGAGTGGGCGGTGTTCACCATGGTGGCGAAGGTCGACGGCCAGCCGTAATTCGGGTTGGGGGCGAAGTACATGACGGTATCGTACCCCCAGCCGTTGTACGACGGCACGGTCACCGGCATCAGCTCGATGGCGTTGATGCCGAGATCCACCAGGTTCGGTCCGCTGGTGAGGCCGGCGATGATCCCGGTGAAGGTCTGGGCCGGGGAGAAATCGTTGGGGGCGATCTCGTAGATGACCAGCTCGTTCCGGAGCGGTGGGCTGGCCAGCGGCGTGACCTCGGGAATGACGCGGCCGCGCACGCCGTTCCAGTAGGCCGGATCGCCGTGGATGCCGTCGGGAACTATCTCCACGGCGGCCGGATCGGAGAGCCAGGTCGCCTCGGCGCCGTCCCAGAGGATGAACTTGTACAGGTTCAGCCCCGCCGGGAGCTCGACGATGAGTTGCCAGGAGTACCCGTCGCCCAAGTCGGTGAACTCGTAAGCCGGATCGTTGGTTGCCCAGCCGTTCATGGATCCCGCCAGGAAGACGGAGTCGGCGCCGTAAGCCCGCAGCAAGAAGGTGTCGGGATCGGCCTTCTCCGTTTCCAGCGGAACGCCGGTTGCCGGGCTGGTGGGGAGGTATTCGTCCTGTCCGCAGCCCGCCAGCAGCCAGGCGGTCAGGAGCAGCAGTGACACCCCGGCGACCAATGTGATTGTATATATTCGTCGAGGCGTCATCGAGGTCTCCTCGAGTGTCGAATGCATAATAATACGTCCGTTCTGCTCTATTATAGCAAAACGGCTCCCACTCGCGGAGAAAATGCAAATGGTTCTCACCTCGGCATGATATATATTGGTCTGGATTGGTTGGGTTTAATCCAGGCGTGAACCTTGACGCGAGATCTTGCTCTGATAGGCTGATTCGATCCCCTGGAGTGGGATACAGCTGTATACCTCGGCGAAGGAGATACGAGATGATTAAGCGATCCGGTCCTTTGGTTGTCGGGCTGGGCCTGGCGCTCTTGCTGGCGCTGTCGGCCGTCGGTCTGGCCGCGGCAGCCCAGGTGACTTTTGTCCATCGCGCCCCCGGGGCCGGGAGCGTCTTTCTGGCGGGCAGCTTCAACAACTGGAGTGACAGCCAGACCGCCCTGACCGACGACGACGGTGACGGTATCTGGGCAGGTGCTCTCGAGCTGGCGGACGGCGAACATCTCTACAAGTTCGTGGTCGACGGTTCGTGGCGGCATGACGAGACCAACCCGAATACGGCCGACGACGGTTTCGGCGGCTTCAATTCGGTGCTGACGGTGTCCGGTGATGATGCTGTCAGCATTGGTGGCGGTGAACTACCCATGGATCCGGTCCCCCCCGCTGTCGTGTTGGGCGACGGCCTGATCCAGGTGACCTTCGTGTATTCGCCCGACCAAGCCTCGGATCAGATCTTTCTCGCGGGAGAGTTCAACGGCTGGAATGCCGCCGGCGAGAAGATGAGCGACCCCGACGGCGACGGCATCTATGCGGTGACCGTTCCCCTCGTGCCCGGTCGGTATATGTACAAGTTCGTGGTGGACGGCGTCTGGTTCCAGGATCCGGGCAATCCCGAGGCGGTGGATGACGGGTACGGCGGACAGAACTCGGTGATCGAGGTGCCGGCCGGCATCGAAGCGCTGGATGTTGGCGCCGATCTTCCCGCAGGGGCTGTTCTCGTGGCCATGAGCACCACCACGCCAGCAGAAACTCCCGAGACAGCAGCGGAACTCGAGCCCGGGCAGGTGGCGGTCAGCTTCGCCTACACGCCTGGAGCCGGAGCCGCCTCGGTGAATCTCGCCGGGGAGTTCAATAGCTGGAGTCCCAACGCCGAGCCCATGTCCGATGACGATGGCGACGGCACCTATACGGTCACCATCGGCCTGTCGCCCGGCCAGTACCCGTACAAGTTCGTGGTGGACGGCGCCTGGTTCCAGGACCCCAGCAATCCCCAAGGCGTGGATGACGGCTTCGGCGGCCAGAACTCGGTGGTCGAGGTGCCGGCCGGCAGCGAGGCCATGACAGCGGCCAGCGGCGGCGGCGGTGGGACCACTGCTGAAGAAACCGGACCGGTGGTGGATGCCGGCGCCGGCCTGCGCACGGTGGAGTTCACCTACACTCCGGTGATCTCCGGCGTCAGTAACGTCTTCCTGGCCGGCACCTTCAACGACTGGAACGATTCCCACACCCGGATGATCGATGCCGACGAGGACGGCACCTATTCGGTAACCCTGCTGCTCTCCCCGGGCAACTACCAGTACAAGTTCGTGGTGGACGGCCAGTGGCAGCAGGATCCCGCCAATCCCCTCGGCGCCGACGACGGTTTCGGCGGTCAGAACAGCGTGCTGAAGGTGGATGCCTCCTTCCCGACGGTGGACATCGAACTCGGCGACGACCGGGTCTACACCGACGACATCGAACCGACCTTCGATTACTCCACCTGCAATCCGTTGTCGCGCACCGAGATCGAGATCATGGCCAAGGCGCATCTCGACGACGTGGAGGAGGTGGCGCTGCTCTTCCAGATCAACGACGGCGAGTTGCTGGAACTGGTCATGACCCCGCGTGAGAGTGATCCCGCTTTCCAGTATTACCGGGCCCGGGTGGAGCTGGCAGATGACGACGACACGCTCGACTACGTGATCCGGTACCGCGACGGCGCCACCGCCGTGTACCTCGGCGCCACCGGCGCGGCCGCGAAGCTGCCGGACAATCCGTTCCGCTACCGCGCGGCCGACTTTCCGCCGTTCCTGACTCCGGAATGGGCCAAGGACGGCATAATCTACCAGATCTTCCCCGAGCGATTCCGTAACGGTAATACCCGGAATGATCCCGACTTCGGCGAGCCATGGTACGAGGGCGCCAACGAGTTGCCCGCCAGCGGTCAGACCAACGGCGAGTACTTCCACCTGGTTGGGGACTGGTACGATATCACCGGCCTGGTGAAGAGTCCGTATCGCACCGACAACCTGCCGGATTATTACTCCTTCTACGGGGGCGATATCGCCGGCATCCGCGAAAAGCTCGATTACCTCAACGATCTCGGCATCACCGTGATCTACTTCAATCCGCTCAACCAGGGCATGTCCAACCACAAGTACGATCCGGTGGACTACCTGAAGATCGATCCCCACTTCGCCTCGGAGCAGGAGTTCGTGGACTTCGTGGCCGACGCCCATGCCCACGGTATCCGTATCGTGGTGGACATGGCGTTCAATCATACCGGCAACTGGCACTTCGCCTTCCGGGATGCTGTGGAAAAGGGGCCGGATTCGTTCTATTACAAATGGTACGAGTTCAAGCGCTGGCCGCTGCCGGCCTCGCGCGACATCCAGAATGCCAGCGATTATTACGATTGCTGGTGGGGCTTCGGTCTGCATCCCAACCTGAACTTCGATTTGCAACGAGCCAACGCCGACGAGAACGGGCTGGACGACATGGCCGACGCCGCGGTCAATCAGGCCGTGGTGGACTACGTGCTGTCGGTGGCCGACAAGTGGCTCGGCTTCTACGACATCGACGGCTTCCGGCTGGACGTGCCCAACGAGGTGCCGTTCTGGTTCTGGAAGCTGTTCAACGAGCGGTGCAAGAGTATCAAGCCCGATTGTTACCTGGTGGGTGAGCTGTGGGGCAACGCCGGACGCTGGATCGGCCCGCACTGCTTCGACGCCACCATGAACTACAAGTTCTTCCGCGATCCGGTGATGGATTTCTTCGGCAAGGGTATCATCGACGCCGCGGCCTTCGATCAGCGGCTGGCGCCGGGGCGGTTCCAGTATCCGCCCCAGTCGGTGGCGGTGATGATGAATCTCATCGACAGCCACGACACCATCCGCTTCCTGACCACCACCAAGGACGTCCGACGGCTCATGCTGGCTGCCATGTTCAGCATGTGTTACGTCGGCATGCCCACCATCTGGTACGGCGACGAGATCGGCATGGAGGGCGGCAAGGATCCCGACTGCCGCCGCCCCTTCGAGTGGCGGTACGAGGACAATCCCCGCCAGGTGGAGCTGCGGGACTATTACGGCGCCATCACCCGTTTCCGGCGCGACAACGAAGTGTTGAGACGGGGAGATTTCAGCAGCCTGATCATGCAGGGACAGGCCTACGGTTTCGCCCGGACCCTGGGGGAGCGGGCCGTACTGGCCCTGTTCAACGCCGGCACCACGCCGGTGGAAGTGAATCTCGACAGTGACCGGATCGCGGCGTTGCTGCCCGAAGGCGCCTCAAGCCAGTTCACGGTAGTCGTGGGCTCGGACAGCTTTCCGCAGGAGAGCGATGGCGATCTGACCAGTGGCGCGACCTTGGATCTCGGCGCCGCCGCCGTCACGGTCACCATCCCGGCCAAGAGCGGGGCGTTACTGGCCAACTGAGACGACGGGTCGCCGGTCCCGAAAACAGTTTGAGAGTCGAATCGAGACCCACAAGTTGCTGCTCGCGCGCTGGCGCGACTCGTCAGCGGACACCGCGCGCGATCATTCGGGCGCGGTGTCCGGAATTCCCACCGCACAGCAGTACAGGACCAGCTCCTGTTCCGGCGGCACCCGGATCAGGTCGTTGATCTCCTGGTCGAAGTAGGCTCCGATCCCGCAGCAGCCGAGCCCGAGTGCCGTCGCCTGCAGGTAGAGGCGTCCTCCGAGCATACCCGCGTCAAGGTTGGCGTATCGATAATCGCGATCGCCGTCGCGAGAACCCAACCGTTGCTGATCCGCCGTGAAGATCACGGTGACCTGGGCGTTGCCCACCACTTCCTGGAACAGCGAGGCTTCATAGGCGACCTGGTGCAAATCGCCGGCTTGCAAGCGGGAGAGCGCGTGCAGGCCGCGGTGGTAATAGTAGATCCCCGGCTCGATACCCGACACCCGGTTGATCAGCAGGTAGAGCTGCAGCGCCTGGCTGTCCTCGACGCTCGGATCGGGACGCGCCGAGTCCACTGTCCAGAATTCGCTCGCTGCCGTCGAGAGGCCGAAGGCGTGGAACATCAGCGACGACAGATCGGCCAATGTCATGTCGTTTGCGGTCCAGGACCGCAGGGAACGCCGCTTGCCGATGGTGGTGAACAGATCGTCACCGGGTTCCAGCGGCTGTGGGAGCGGGACCAGTTCCGTGCCCGGATACGATTTGGTCTGTGGAGTCGCCGGTCGGGGGCGGGGCAAGGCGTTGGCGCCACGAGACAGTTCGGTCCGACCGTGAATCAGATACATCAGTGGATTGTCCGAGGCCTTGATCTCCCGTGGTGTCGCGAAAAAGCCGGGTTCGGCTCGTACCGCCGCCCCGGTCGGGTCAGCCTCCGGGTCCGGTCGGCCGATCGGGAAAACCAGCAAGCCGAATTCCGGTTGGTCCGAGTTGCCGAGCAGATGGTTGAGTTCGGCATCGGCAAAGCGGCCGATCAGGTGGCTCCGGTACCCGAGGGCGGTGAGCGCCAGGTCGGCCTGGACCGCCAGATGCCCCGCATCGAGACCGCAGTAACGGTAGGAGCGCTCTCGGTATTTCCAGTTGATCCAAGGGAAAACGGTGGTGAAGACCAGGGTGACCGGCGCTTGCTGGACGAGTCGTCCGTCAGCCACCACGGTCGCCAGCTCGGCGACGACCGCGGAGCCCGGGGCGACCTCGTACAGGGCATTGTCACTAGGGTGGTAGTAATAAAGTCCCGACGCCAGTCCGGTAACCGTCTGTGCCACCACGTAGATCGCGGTCGGGTAGAGGGCGCCCGCGGACGGTGCGCTCCGCAGCAGATAACTACCGCGCGGCGTCTCCAGACTCTTGGTGATGCCGTTGGTCATGAACAGGATGGTGGCCAGATCCTGGAGCGTCACGGCCTCCGGAAGGAATCCTCCGGCCGGCGTGCGGCAGTTGACGATACTCGCGCCGGTGGGTTGCCCCGCCGATACCTGGGGCCCGGGTAACGGGACGGTCCTGGCCTCACCGTAATCCTTGAACGGCTCCGGCCGCAACGACCAGTTGATGCCGGCGCCGCTGGCGATGTTCATCCGGGTGTGGGCCGTCTGGCGATGGAAGTAATCCGCCAGCAGGGACAGCTCGCCATCCTCCTCGATCCACTGACGGGCGGGTGGTGCGGGGATTCCACTCCCGGTCTGCGTGGTATCCGCCACCACCGTTCCCGACGAGACCACCAGCGTACGACTACCCTGCCGGACCCCGAGGGCGAAAGAGATGGTTGCCAGGATACTCAACGTCACGATCCAGCCGAACGCCCTTCTGCCGGGACGCCAGCCGCCACCTTCGCGGCTGGTGGTGGAGTTGGCGGTGCGCCGGCTAAAGAAGTTCAGCAGCCGGCGCCAGTTCAAACCCACGTGGATCACCACCACGACGAGGGTGGCGTACCCGAAGAGATAGTGCAGATCAAACGGCGGCAGTTCCTGGTTGGCTACCCAGAAGATGCCCAGCCCGGCCGTGACGGCGAAGTAGAACAGCAGGAGCAGGGCGAACAGCAGATCGCTGTTCCGACGGGAAAGCGGCCTGCCCGCCACCAGCCGCCAGCCGAGAAACAGGATCAGCCCCGTTGCCGGTATGAGTATCAGGAGCCAGGAGATCATACGGTCTCGCCTCCAGTAGCCACCGTGGTGGATCCGACGCCGGAGCGGGTCCGGATTGCCACGATCCTAGCAGCGCCGACCGCGATC
>JBDRBC010000258.1:0-2619 GCA_043823125.1 bacterium
CCGGGCCTCCATTACGACGCCGATCCGGACAGCGGCTACTCGGTGGACAACCTCGCGCCCGAGGCGCCGGAGACGTTCACCGTGAATTACAGCGGCGGCGGCAACCTGTTGAGCTGGTCGGCCAGCGATGACGAGGATTTCGCGTTCTTCCGCATCTACCGCGGGACCACGCCGGACTTCCCGGCCGATCCCGACCATGTGGTCCAGGTGACCACCGACACGGAATGGCTCGATGCCGCCAAGAGCGGTTGGGACGTGTACTACCAGCTCGGCGCGGTGGACTTCGCCGGCAACGAATGCCTGGCGACGGCGCCGGGGACACTCTCCGATACGCCGGAATCCGATCTGCCCGGTCAGTTCTGCCTGCATCAGAACGCGCCCAACCCGTTCAACCCGTCCACCAGCATCGCCTTCGACGTGCCGGCGGGTGGCGGCATGGTCCGGCTGCAGATCTTCGACCTGCGCGGGCGACTGGTGCGGCGGTTGATCGACGGCGAGCAACCAGCGGGTCGGCACCAGGTGCTCTGGAAAGGGAAGGACGACGCGGGCCAGCAGGTGGCCACCGGCATCTACTTCTGTCAGTTCGACACTCCGGGCCGTCGACAGATCGTGAAGATGACACTCGTGCAGTGAGGGAAAGGCCTTGTCGACGGCACGGCCGGGACGGCGAGATCCCGGTCAGAGGACTCCGCTCCGCCAGGGGCGGGGTCCTCGTTTTCCAGGAGGCGTGATTTCTGGTCGACAGTCGAGCCGGATGACCCGGTGCGCATCCGGCAGGCCGAATCCATCACCGCCGGGACCACTGACGGCTGGGCGATGCCAGCTCTACTTCAATAAAACGAGCCGCTGGTTCGCCACCCCCCGCGGCGTGGCCAGGTGCGCGAAGTAGACACCGCTGCCGAGGGTGCAACCGGTGTCGTCCCGACCGTCCCAGCTTACCATGTGGTCCCCCACCCCCACCAGTTCACCACTGACCAGGGTGCGAACCCGGCGTCCGGCGGCATCGTGGATACCGAGCTGGACCGGCATCGCGTCGGTCAATCGGTAGCTGATGGTGGTGGCCGGGTTGAGCGGATTCGGGTAGCACGACAAGAGTGCAGTATCGGCCGCCAGGACTGTTTCAACCCCCGCGAAACCCTCCGACGCGTAGATGTAGATCTCGTATAGTTCGGCCTCGCAGGCCGACACGGCGAGGCTGGTCATGGGCTGGCCGCCGCCGTACACCCAGAGAGCGTCATCGTAGAAGGTGCCGGCGTCCTGGTCCACCACGCCGCCGGTATTGCTGAGGAACTTCCGCGCGTCGTTCTCCATGGTCACCCAGAAATAGGCCACCACGGAATCGATGCCCGCCAGACTGCTGAGATCCACCTCCAGGCGTGTGCCGTGCATGTAGATGATTCCCTCGGACCAGCCGAAGTCGCAGAATCCGGCCCCCGGACAGTCGGCATCGGTGGTGGTGACCAGCTGCACGGTGAGGCCCGCCTCTTGTTCATATACTTCCTCCCGGTTCGGATGGAAACCCCGTCACGTTGACTGGACGGAAGTATCGGCAAGGCGAATTACACAGAAATTACGTGGGACGGCGAGATGTTTGCTTTATCAGCCCAGTAGCACATATACTCTACCCTGATATATCATCCAGACCAAGGGGGGCGGTCTTGCCAAGAGCCAGTTTTTTCATCGGTTTGGTGATCCTGTCGGGATTCCTTCTCTTGACGGGTTGCAACACCACGAACCCGGAATCGAACAATCCGACGATCCAGGGATACGTCACCAATGACACGGGCCAGCGTGTTGCCGGGGCGGCAATCCTGCTCTGTTACGATCTATCTCCACCGTCGCCCGCCAACGCCAAACCATCCACCAGGATCCGTTTCGATCTTCCCGAGACAGCAGGGATCCGGCTCTGGATCACGGAGAAGTGCCAGGGCGAGACGGTGCGTGAGCTGGTCGATGAAGGCCTGGATGCCGGCGCACATATCATCACCTGGGACGGCCGGGATGACGATGGTCACAAGGTCGTCGAGGGAATATATCTTTACCACCTCGCCCAGGATGGGATGGAAATTGCATCAAGGGAGATGTTTCTGGCCCACGGTACCTACATCGGCCAGACCTCCACTTCGGATCTCAACTACTTCGCCATCACCGATCCGAGAGGGTACTTCACCTTCCCGCTGGACTGCCTGGCGTTTGGTGAGAAAATCCAGCGGTTCGATGAAGTCGGCACACCGCTGGGCGAGTACACCATTCCCCACCGCGCCACCATCTGGGCCATCCACCCGCAGTATGTCGCCTCGGCGAGTCTGGTGAACCTCGAGATCAATCCCAACGGTCCAACCCTGGCCAACATCACCTTCGCACCGAACCCGGCCGGCAATTACGCCGATGCTCACTGGAGCGAAACCCAGCTGGCCTGCGCTTATAACCCTGCCTGTTTGAACCAGGAACTTGCCGGTATCGGTCAGTGGTATTTCCCCGATATCGAAGATTACCTGGATTTGCCGCTCTGGGTCGCGCGGGAAGAAGACGAAGCGGAGTTCCTGGCCAATATCGGTACCTGGAATCAATTCGTCTTCGGCTGGGACGACTTCCAGCATCCGTAACACTTCCTGGGCG
>JBDRBC010000259.1:0-10973 GCA_043823125.1 bacterium
GTTGTAGTGGTAGTACTGGGGCAGGTCGAGCCAGCCGATGTCCATCAGAATGCCGTCGGCGTCGAAGCCGGCACCATAGGTGAACTGGTCCTCGGCTTCCAGGTAGCCGTCCACGTAGAGCCGGTTCCAGTTGCCGGCCCCGTCGCGGGTGGCCGCCACGTGGTGCCACTCGCCGTTGTCCAGGTCGGTGGTGCTGTAGATGGCGCCGCCGCTGGAATCCGTGGCGCGTAGCTGGAAGCAGGCCGCGCCGGACGGGGAGGCGGTGGCGCAGACTCCCAGCCACCAGTGCAGGTCCGTCGACGGATCGTCACGGCCAAGGATCACTTCGTTGTTCTGCACCTGGTTGCCGCCGACGGGAATGTCCTTTTTCATCCAGAACTCGAGGCTGAAGCTGTCGGTGGGGCCCCAGTCGAAGCTGTCGTCGTCGCGCACGTTGGTTTCCTGGGCGCCGCTGTACAGCTGCGCTTTGTTGACGATGCCGTCCACCTGGGTCGGCGGAATCGGCGCGTACACGACGCTGTAGCCGACGTTGTCCACGTAGGCCGGGATCTCCTTCTCCATTCGCCAGTAATGGCCCATGCCCGCCGGGCAGGTGATGGGTGGCGTGGGCAACAGGTTGATCAGCGCCTGGTACCAGCCGTTGGCCATCTTGGCGTAGCCGTACTCGTTGGGATGCAGTGTGTCGGGCGATTCCCACATGTCACCGGCCGGCTGCCGCCGGTAGTCGATGTCCATGCCGTGCTCGATGTCCACCATGATGACCTGATCGCCACTGCGAGCGTTGACCATGGCCTCCACGTTGTCGTTGAAGGTGGTGGTCAGGCTGCTGCTGCCGATGTAATCGGGATCGGGCAAAGCATCCGACGAGGAGCGGTTGACGATGCGGGCCACGATGACCCAGACCGGATGGTTGGCCGCTTCCCAGGTGTCGATGTTGTCGAGGATCTGCGCCACCTCGGTCTCGTCGGCGCTCAAGCCGTTGGTGCCGATGTGCAGCAGGATGATGTCGGCCGGTGTGGAGTTGAGCCAGCCGATGATGTTGTCCCGGATCTGGTAGTCCTGCCACCCCCCATGCCCCTCATGGTGGCAGTCCTGAGGATCGGGGATGTAATCCCACCCCTGGTACATCGAGCCGACGAACCCGAAGATGTACCCCGCATCGGTGAGCATCTGCCAGAGCGGGTACCGGTACCCCACCCGCTCGCTATCGGGCCGGGTGTCGCCGCTGTGGTTGTCGAAGGTGATGGAATCGCCCAGCGGCATGATGCGGTAGTAGGCGCTCGGCTCGTAGACGTACAGGGTGGCCGAGTTGCTGGTGACGTCGCCCTGGGCGTTGGTGACGACGCAGCGGAAGGTGTCGCCGTCCTCGGGCAGGGTGGTGGGCGGGGTCGTGTAGACGCTGGAATCGGCGCCGGTGATATCGAAGCCGTTCCGTTGCCACTGATAGGACAGCGGCGCCGTGCCTCCGGCAATCACCTTGAATGTGGCTGTATTACCCTCGGCGACGGTCACGTTCTGGGGGTGGGTGGCGATGAAGGGCGGCAATGGTCCCAGGCCGGGACCGGCCGAGTAGTTCAGCCCCACCTCGATGGGCGACAGGGCCCGGCTGTAGACTGCCACGAGAGAGTACTCGCCAAGCCAGGGACGATCGCCTGTGGTCTCGTTGGCCAGCAGCAGCGGATATCCGCTATCCCAGCCCGACATGTCGCCGCCGATGGTGCCGGCGAAAGCCTCGCTGCCATCCAGATAGATGTAAACGTTCCCGGCTGTATCCCGAGTGAAGACCACGTGGGTGAGGTTGGTGGTCAAGGAACCGGCCGAGGTGAAGACGGATGGCTCTCCGTTGGTGTTTGTGGTCGAGGTGCGCAACCGCGTGCTGTACACGGTGGGCGGCTGCAGGTTGGCCCCCTGCGCCAGGTGAACGTTCCGGAAGTTGGTGTTCTCCGAGATGCCGACGATGCGGGCCGGACCTTCCTGGGTCAGGTCGGCCGGGGTTACCCAGGCCTCCAGGGTGATCTCGTTGGCCGCCGCCACCGCATTGCTGACCTTGGTGGCGGCTCCCCCGGAGGAGATGATCGTCGAACCGTTGACAATCAAACCGCCGCCCGGGACCCAGGCGACGGAGTCCTGGTCAGCGATGGTCAGGTCGACCGGTGTACCGACTCCAGAGACATCGGTGACCGTCGGCCCGGACTCCTCCTGGAAACCGTATAGAACCTGCAGGCCTTCGGTGACCCGCTGTCCCGCGGCGGAGCCGGCGATCAGAAGTATCAGAGTGAAGATAAACAGGTGGGTACTCATCCTCGAGAAAGACATCATCATCCCCCCGGACTGAAGAGTAATCAGCTTGGATTGCGCTGGCACCTTACCATATCTGAGGTGAAAAAATCAAGTAACACCTGACTGAATAAGTTGTTTTTATGATTATTAAGGCTGTTTATTGCCCCAATATTACACACTTCCTCCCCAGCCAGTCACATTGCTGTGACCAGATCACACTGCAGTCCTCCTCGAATTCATGAATCACTTGTTCTATGGTGAAGCTCAGTAATCTTCAAGACAGTTGAATTCCAGTTGAGAAAATGATAGTCTGTGGACGCAAATAATCGCGGGGAATTTCAAATCAATAACCATAACCAGGGGGACTGGCCATGCGAACTGTCAAGATTCTTACCAGCCTACTTTTGATCGTGGGGTTTTCTGGCAGCGCACTCGCTCAGTGTCCATCAGGGATGATTTCCTGGTGGGAACTGGAAGAGGATGGGTCGCCGTTCAGCGACACCTTCGGCGGATACAGTGCGGACTGTGCCAGCTGTCCCGCCGTCACCACCGGCATCCTCGGTGATGCACAGTGGTTCGACGGAACAGACGAGGTCGATGTACCGGACTACGACCAGTTCGATCTCGGCAGCAACGAGAGTTTCACCATCGAGTTCTGGATGAACACCACCGCCAGTACCTCAGGCAATCGGGTCATGGTGGGCCGGGACGATCCAGGCACTCCCCTCCACATGTGGGTCGGCGCCAACAACGACGGCTACCCCTACTTCGGCCTGCGTAGCACCAACAACGTGAACCAGGGCATCACCGGCACCACCCAACTCAACGACGGCAACTGGCATCACATCGTGGCCGTGCGTGACGAGGATTCCAACCAGAACCGGCTCTACGTGGACGGCGAACTCGAAGCCGATGTGGTTCACGATTACGCCGGCACCTACGCCGGCAACGCCGACATCAACATCGGCTACCTGAATCTGGGCGGGCACTATCGGTACGAAGGCGCATTGGACGAGATCGCCATCTACAGCGAAGCGCTGTCCGAGACCGACATCGATGCCCACTACAACGGCGGCCTCGGGGAGAAGTACTGCTTCCTGGCCGGTCCGGTCATTACCTCCAGCCCGGTCACCGACGCCACCGTGGGACAGCTCTACAGCTACGACGTGGACGCCGCCGGTTTCCCGGCGCCGATCTTCTCACTCACCACGGCTCCGGCGGGCATGACCATCAACGCTTCCAGCGGCGTGATCAGCTGGACGCCAACGGGCACCGGCGACGAAGCGGTGACCGTCATGGCAGCCAATGGCGAAGGCACGGACAGCCAGAGCTTCACCATCGCCGTGGCGGAGCCGCCTCCTTGCCCCGCTGACATGATCTCCTACTGGCAACTGGACGAGACCAGCGGCACCAGCTACCTCGACTTCTTCGACGGTAACGACGGTACGGCTTCGCCCAGTCCACCGACTCCCGCCCTGGACGGCATCGTGGGCGGGTGCCAGGACTTCGACGGCACCAGCAACTACTACACCGTGGCGGACGCTCCCTCCCTCGACTGGGCGGCCGACGCGAGCTTCACCATCGAGCTGTGGGCCAAGCTCACCAACGTCGCCAGCCGGAACAAGGTCATGATCGGCCGCGATCAGAGCGGCGGCACACCGCACTGGTGGGTCGGCGCCCAGCAGAACAGCGGACTCGTGCTCTTCAACCTGCGGGATTCCAGCGGCAACGGCACGGCCTGTACCGGCACCACCGCCATCCACGATGACACGTGGCACCATATCGTGGCCGTACGCGACGAGGGTCTGAACCAGAACCGGCTCTACGTGGACGGCGGTCTGGAAGCGACACAGACCTTCGACTACGGCGCCGACTTCGCTGCCATCACCACCCTCGGCGTGGGATACATGGCGTACAACGGCGTGCCGGATTATTTCTACGACGGGAAGCTGGACGAGATCGCCCTGTACGCCCGGGCGCTCGACGTCACGGAGATCACCGAACATTACACCAGCGGCCTGGCCGGTTACGGCTATTGCGAAGACGCGGCCGTACCACCGGTGATCACCTCCGCACCAGTCACCGACGGCATGGTGGGACAGCTATTTTATTACGATGTGGACGCCACCGGCGATCCCGCGCCCACCTTCAGCCTGTCCACCTATCCAACCGGCATGACCATCAACGCGGTCACGGGTGTCATCACCTGGACTCCGGCCGCACCCGGCGACTTCGGTGTGAAGGTCCGGGCCGTCAACAGCGGCGGCGCGGACGATCAGATCTTCACCGTGCATGTGGTCGAGGCACCCGACTGTCCGGCCGGCACCGCCCACTACTGGCCGCTGGACGAAACGGGCGGCGCCCCTTACGCGGACCTGTGGGCCGGTAACGACGCCTACTGCGCCACGGGTTGTCCGGCAGCCACGGCCGGCCTGGTAGCCGGTGCACAGTGGTTCGACGGCGGCGACGACGAGGTGGACGTGGCGGACGACGACAGCTTCGACTGGGCCGCCGACGCCAGCTTCACCCTGGCCTTCTGGATGCAGACCAACCAGAGCACCGCCGGCAACCGGGTCATCCTCGGTCGCGACGACTCGGCGAACGGCCTGCACTGGTGGATCGGCGCCGACAACAACGGCACGGTCCGCTTCCAGCTCAAGGACAGTTCGGACAACGGACTCTACCTGGGCGGCATCGGCCCCGTGCTCAACGACGGCGACTGGCACTACATCACGGCCGTGCGGGACGAGAGCCTGGACTACAACGCCATCTACGTTGACGGCGAGGTGATTGCCGACGGGAACTACGATTACCTGGCCGACTTCGGCAGCCCGAGCAATATGCCCATGACCGTCGGGTACCTGAACCTGGGTGCCCACTACCGCTACCACGGCGCCCTCGACGAGGTGGCCATGTACGGTCGCGCCCTGGCCATGGACGAGATCGGGCAGCAGTATCTCAACGGTCTCAGTGGCCACGGCTACTGTGAGTCTTTCGCCCCGGGAATCGTCACCACACCGGTGACCGACGGCACTGTGGACGCTCTGTACAGCTACGACGTGGATGCGACGGGCCGGCCGGCACCGACTTACGGTCTCACCGACAGCCCCGCCGGCATGACCATCGATCCCGTCAGCGGACTCATCGAATGGACACCGACGAGCGGCGGCGATGTGGCGGTCACCGTGGAGGCGTCCAACAGCGCCAAGGGAACCGACACCCAGTCCTTCACCATCAGCGTTTTCGCTCCCGGCCCCTGTCCGGGCAGTATGATTTCCTACTGGCGACTGGACGAGACGGCGGGACCGCCCTACGTCGACATCCACGACGGATTCGACGGCGGCTGCGGCAGCTGCCCCGCTCCAGTGGCCGGTATCCTCGGCGGCGCCCAGCACTTCAACGGCACCAGCACCGAGGTGGACGTGCCCGACCTCGACCAGTACGAGTTCAATCACGACGACAGCTTCAGCATCGAGTTTTGGATGCACACATCGGCCAGCACGGCGGGGAACCGGGTCATCGTGGGCCGCGACGCCACCAACACGAACCTGCACATGTGGGTCGGCGCCTCGGACGGCGGCCAGGCCCACTTCGGCCTGCTGGACAACAACAACCACTACGAGGGCTGCACCGGCACCAGCACCATCAACGACGGTGTCTGGCACCACATCGTGGCGGTTAGGGACGAGAGTCTGAACCAGAACCGCATCTACGTGGACGGTGTCCCCGAGACCACCATTACCTACGACTACACAGGTGATTTCAGCGGGGCAGCCGCCCTGAACATCGGCTACCTGAACCTGAGCGGCCACTTCCGGTACGAGGGGGACGTGGACGAGATCGCCATCTATCGCGAGGCGCTCTCCGACGCCACGATTCTCGCGCACTACAACGGCGGTGCGGGTCAGGAATACTGCGATCCCATTGCGCCCGAGATCACGAGCCTGCCCGGGACCGAGGCCTTGCTGGACCAGCTCTACAGCTACGACGTGGAAGCCACCGGCATCCCCACAGCCGGCTACGCGCTGACCACGGCGCCGGCGGGAATGACCATCGATGCGGTCACGGGCCTCATCCAGTGGACCCCGGTGGCCGGCGGCGATTTCGCGGTTACCGTGGAAGCGAGCAACAGCGCCAAGGGGACCGACAGCCAGAGCTTCACCGTCCATGTAACCGTGCCGCCCGAATGCCTCGCGGGGACCATCAGCTACTGGAAGCTGGACGAGACCAGCGGGACGACCTACGTCGACCATTACGACGGTAACCACGGCCTGGCATCCGCCACACCCCCAACCCCCGCCCTGGGTGGCCTCGTCGGCGGCTGCCAGGACTTCAACGGCAGCAACAACTGGATCGATGTGCCCGACGATCCGGCCCTGGACTGGGCGGCCGACGCAAGCTTCACCATCGTGCTGTGGGCCAGGTTCACCAACGCGAGCAGCCCCAACAAGGTGATGGTGGGCCGTGACCAGGCCGGTGGGGACCCCCACTGGTGGGTCGGCGCCACTCACACCAGCGGCGTGGCGACGTTCAACCTGCTCGACATCACCACCAGCGGCGTCGCCTGCAACGGCACCACCGCCCTGAACGACGACGAGTGGCACATGATCGTGGCCGTTCGCGACGAGGATCTGAACCAGAACCGGCTCTACGTGGACGGCGGACTGGAAGACCTCCAGCCGTACGACTACGCCGCCGGATTCGAGGCCAGCACACCCCTCGGCATCGGATACATGGCGTACAACTACAATCCGGGGTACTACTATGACGGCTTGCTGGACGAGATCGCCCTCTACTCACGAGCTCTCACCGTGGCCGAGATCGAACAGCAGTACCTGAACGGAATACACGGTCACGGCTACTGCACCGCCTTCGCGGCCGACATCGTCAGCACGCCGACCAGCGAATTCATCGGCGATGTGTACAGCTACGACGTGGACGCCATCGGCCATCCGGCGCCGACCTACTCGTTGCTCACGCCGCACGAGGGCCTGTCCATCGATGGTGTGACCGGCGAACTCGTCTGGACACCGGAACTGTTACTCCCCGGCATTCACACGATCACCGTGGAAGCGTGCAACGAGTCCGGCTGCGACCAGCAGACCTTCACCATCGAGACCGACGTGGTGAGTATCGGCGTCGGCCCGTTGCTGGCCGCAACCACCGGCAGCGGCATTCAGCTCTCCTGGACCTATGAAGTCGAGGCGCTGGACGGCTTCCACATCTACCGGCAAACGGAGACCGGCCCCTGGGAGCAGTTGACCGACACGCCGCTCCGCGGCCAGAACGGCCGGATCGAGTTCCTCGATCCAGTTTACGGACTGGCCAACGGCACGGCATTGACCTACCGCTACGGCTGGCTGACAGACAGTGGTGAGTTCATGCACGGGCGCGAGGTGGAAATCCAGCTGAACGGCGTGACGCCCACTGCCCTGAAGTTGCATCCCGGGTACCCGAATCCGTTCAACCCGATGGTGAACATCAAGTTCGACCTGCCGAACGCCAGTCACAGCAAGCTGAGCATCTACGACGTGAGCGGCCGTCTCGTCCAGGTACTGGTGGACGAGGTCTTGCCGGCGGCGACACATCTCCGCCAGTGGAACGGCCTGGACCGGCACGGACGCCCGGTGCCCAGCGGCATCTATTACGCGCGGCTCGACAGCAAGGTCGGGTTCATGACCCAGAAGTTGATGCTGGTCAGGTGAGCCGATCGAGACGGCAACAGGAACTGGGCAGACAAGAGCAGGGTGGTGTCTACAAGCACCACCCTGCTTGCTTTCGATCGGTTGACTCGAGCGATTGACCGTGATCAACAGATGACTGACGGTATTCAGGCTGGACCGTCCCTGACCCTTCTGATACCATGCCCGACAATTCCGCGTGCGGTCCGGCTTCTCTTACGTACCAGATACCGGAAAACCTGCCCGTTATACATCGAGGAGGTCCTCCCATGCGCTCGCCTCGCTGGAGAATTCTACTCACCCTGATCGCAGCTACCTTGTTACTCGTCACCGGCTGTTCCGAGGAGCGGCGCGGCCCTACCGCACCCGGTTACGACGCGCCGCAACATCTACTGGAATTCAATCCCAAGGCCATCCCTCCGGGTTATTACGACACGGTCGACGACTCCACTCCGGCGGCGCTGCGAACGACTCTCCACGACGTCATCGACGACCACACCAAGATTCCCTACACCTCCACGGCTACCGATACCTGGGATGTGCTCGAGGCGGCCGACGAGGACCCGAACGATTCCGGGCGCATTCTCGATGTCTATCTCAATGCCAGTTACCCCAAGTACGGTGAGGGCAATATTGATTACAATCGGGAGCACACCTGGGCCAAGTCGTATGGCTTCCCCAGCGACCTCGTCTCGAACTACCCGTACACCGACTGCCACCACCTCTTCCTCTGCAACGACAGCTACAACACCTCGCGCAGCAACAAGCCGTTCCGGTACTGTGACGCGGCCTGCCTCGAAAAACCGACCGAGGTGAACGACGGCATGGGCGGCGGCAGCGGCGCCTATCCCGGCAATTCCAACTGGACCTCGGGCAGCTACACCGAGGGCACCTGGGAGACCTGGATCGGCCGGCGGGGAGACATCGCCCGCGCCCAGCTCTACATGGACGTCCGGTACGAGGGCGGCACCCACGGGGTCACGGGATACAGCGAGCCCGACCTGATCCTCACCGATACCGAATCCCTCATCGCCGACTCGAACACCGGCAGCAACGAATCCGTCGCTTACATGGGCATGCTCTCGGTACTGCTGGAATGGCACCTGCAGGACCCGGTGGACGACCGGGAGCGGGCCCGCAACGACGCCGTCTACGCCGAGCAAGGCAACCGTAACCCGTTCATCGACCATCCCGAGTGGGTGGACTGCCTGTTCAACGACAATTGCGGCGGCGGCGACGTCACGCCACCGGCCGCGCCCACCGGCCTGGCGGCCGTCGCCGGCGACGGCGTGGTGAACCTGGACTGGGACGACAACGTCGAGGCGGACCTGGACGGCTACACCGTCTATCGTGCCACCAGTTCCGGCGGCCCGTACAACGCCCTGAACGGCGCCTTGGTCGGCTCCAGCGATTATACGGACAACACGGTCACCAACGGGACGACCTACTACTACGTCGTCACCGCCAGCGACCTGACCGGCAACGAATCCGACCAGAGCGGCGAGGTCTCGGCGACGCCCCAGGGCGGCCAGCCGCCGGCGACGGTCTGGATCAACGAGTTCCATTACGACAATGACGGCAGTGACAAGAACGAGTTCGTAGAGGTTGCCGGTCCAGCCGGCACGAGCCTCGCCGGCTGGTCCGTGCTGGGCTACAACGGGGCCGACGGCTCGATCTACGACACCGTGACCCTGACCGGGACCTTCGCCGATCAGGAGGGCGGTTTCGGCACCCTGGCCTTCGAATTCACCGGCATGCAGAACGGCAGCCCGGACGGGCTGGCCCTGGTGGATGATCAGGGGGCTGTCGTGGAGTTCCTCAGCTACGAGGGCGCCATCGTCGCCACGGGCGGTCCCGCGGCCGGCATGACCTCGGTGGACATCGGTATCAGCGAGCCGGCGGATACTCCCCGGCGATACTCGCTCCAGCTCGCCGGCACGGGCACTCAATCCTCCGATTTCCACTGGGAGGGCCCGTTGCCCAAGACCGACGGCGACGTCAACACGAACCAGAACTTCAGCGGCGGCGGCGACACGACGCCCCCGGTCGCGCCCACCGGCCTGGCCGCTGTGGCGGGTGACGGCGTGGTGGACCTGGACTGGGACGACAACAGCGAGGGCGACCTGGACGGCTACACCGTCTACCGGGCCACCTCGGCGGGCGGCCCCTACAATGCCCTGAACGCCTCGTTGATCTTCACCAGCACCTACACGGACAACACGGTGAGCAACGGGACCACCTACTACTACGTGGTCACCGCCAGCGACCTGACCGGTAACGAGTCAGCCCAGAGCGACGAGGTCTCCGCCACCCCGCAGGGTGGTACCTCGACACCGGTGCATATCGGCGACATCACCCTGACCACCACCGTGATACGCAACAAGGAGTATGGCCACGCGGCGGTACTGGTGTTGGACGACCAGGGAACGCCGGTCCAGGGCGCCACGGTCTCGGGTACCTTCACGGGAGACATCCCCGGCGGCGACAGTGCGGTGACCGGCAGCGACGGCATCGCCGACCTGACGAGCCCCAAGGCGGCCAAGCCCACCATCTCGTTCACCTTCTGCGTGGACAGCATCAGCGGGTCCGGGCTGACCTACGACTCGGGGGCCAACGTGGAGACCTGCGACAGCCACTGACCCGAATCCGACGGAACAAGGGCGGCCCGCGGGCCGCCCTTGTTTAATGTCGACCAGTATGCAGGTGAGCGCTTATCTGACCAGAATCATCCGCCGCGTCTCCACGAACTTCCCGGCCTCGAGACGGTAGAAGTAGGCGCCGGACGCCACCTGTCGTCCCGCCGTATCCCGACCGCGCCAGACCACTGACCAGGCGCCCGCCCCCTCGCGCTCTCCCTGTTTCAGTACACAGACCTGACGACCGGAGAGATCGAAGATACTCAACGTGACCCGGCACGGCTGTGGCAGGTCGTACCGGATGGTGGTCGAGGGGTTGAACGGGTTGGGATGATTCTGGTGCAGAGCGTAAGAACTCGGGATCCGCGCGTCCGGC
>JBDRBC010000260.1:0-2236 GCA_043823125.1 bacterium
CTGGTCCGAAACCGTCAAGCGCTGCTGGGACGAGGATACCCGGACACACCGACCGCTGCGGGTGGTCCTGCTCGGCTCGGCGTCGCGTCTTCGAGCTGAGCTGTATCTACTCGGGGCAGATCCTCTCGTACTCCAAGATACTCGGCCGGCTGATCGATGGACCAGCTCGCGGACCTATATGATGCCGTACCCTATGGCCTCGGAGATGGAGAAGGTAAATCCCTGATCCAGCGATGCCGGCCCCAGGATCGATGAGTGAATCAGTTCAGTATGTCAGGTCAATTGGCTCAGAGGATTCCCATTTCATACACGTGTACACTTTGAAAACGGTTTTCAATTTGTACACGGTCTGAATCTTGCCCGCGGTGACATGATGTCCCCCGACACGGTTTCGGATCGGAAATCGGGTTGGATCCGATCATTCCGAATGGGGGTACTCTTCCAGTAAATGGGGTAATTTATGAATAAAATACCCAATTATCGACAATTTTTTACTGGACCTGACCGAGAGAATGGGGGTACAGTGTCGGTAGATAGGGTTAATTTACGGCAACAGTACACCAATCAGGAAAGGCCATGCGCTCACTCACTCCAACATTCCTGAACCGACTCTCCTTTACTTCCGGCGACCTCGGCGCCATTGCACGCATCGGGGAGTTCCGGGGGCGACAGGATCTGTACAGGCGTCAAACTCCGGAAACCCTGAAAGCACTGCAGGTCTTCGCCATAATCGAGTCGAGCGAGTCATCCAACCGGCTCGAGGGAATCCGGGCGCCACGTGAACGGATTGAGAGACTGGTCCGCCGCGATGCCACTCCCCGTGGTCGATCTGAGCAGGAGATCGCCGGCTACCGTGATGTGCTCCGGTTGATCCACAAGTCGGCACCGGACATGCCATTCTCGCCAAACCTGGTGCTGCAGTTGCACCGGATGATGTACAGCTACCTGCCCCAGCCTGGTGGCAGCTGGAAGATGACCGACAACGAGATTGTGGAGATCGATCCGGTAACGGGCGAACGTCGGGTGCGCTTCCGTCCACTCCCCGCGGTGGTGGTGCCGCAAGCCATGGAGGACCTGGCTGCCGGTTGTCGTGGCAGCCTCCAGGAACAAGCCGGTGAGCCGCTGGTGGTCGTGCCGCTCACGATCCTCGACCTCCTCTGCATTCATCCCTTCACCGATGGCAACGGTCGGATCTCCCGGCTGGTGACCTTGCTGTTGCTCTACCAGCACGGGTATGAAGTCGGTCGGTTCATCAGTTTGGAGCGCGTATTCGAGGACGCCAAGGAGGGGTATTACGAGAGTCTGCAGTCCGCCTCGACGGGCTGGCATCAGGCGGAGCACGATGTCATGCTCTGGCTGCGCTACTTCTGGGGAGTTCTCCTGCGGGCATATGAGGAGTTCGCCAGCCGCGTCGGTGTGCTGGGTCGGCACAAGGGAGCCAAGAGCGAATTCGTTCGCGAAGCCGCCCTGGCTCGAATCGCGCCGTTCCGTCTCTCCGAGCTGGAGCGGGACTGTCCCGGCGTCAGCCGTGAACTCATCAAGCGGGTTCTCCGGCAGCTCAAGGCCGAGAGATCGTTGCTGGTGGAAGGGCGAGGGGCGGGGGCTCGCTGGCGGCGAGTGAGTGATGATTGAATCCTGAGCTGCGATGCGGTCATGGTCGGTTCTCGATGTCCGGGAGGATCGGCAATCCTCACCCACCCCCGAAAAACCACGGCACCAACCACACCATCAACCCCAGCAAGACCACCGTCAACGGCGTCCCCACCCGCAGATAATCCCCGACCCGGTACCCGCCCGAACCCATGACGATCAAGTTCGCCTTGTGGCTGAACGGCGTCATGAACGCCGCCGAGGCCGCCAGGCTGACCCCCATCATCGCCGTGTGGGCACCCAGCCCCAGATCCCCCGCCGACTGCAACACCACCGGCGCCATCAAGACCACCGCCGGCGCCCCGTCCAGACACTGGCTCAGCAAGCTCGACATGGACACCAGACCGGCCATCGCCGCGGAAGGTCCCAGCGGCCCGGCCAGGTCGACGATACCGTCGGCCAGCAACCGCGACGCCCCCGTCCGCTCCATCGCCAGCCCCACCGGCAGGATCGCCGCCACCAGGAAGACCGCCTTCCACTCCACGGCGCGGTACGCCTCCTCCATGGTGATGGCGCGGAACAGGACCACGAACGTCGCGGTGGCGAAAGCCGCCACGTGGATCGGCTGGAAGCCGGTGACCACCAT
>JBDRBC010000261.1:0-14840 GCA_043823125.1 bacterium
AGACGGGGGATGAGCACTATGTGTACATGGTGCATCGCGCCATTATGGGTTCCTTGGAACGATTCATCGGGATTCTCACGGAACACTACACCGGTGATTTTCCGCTCTGGTTGGCGCCGGAGCAGTGCCGAGTCCTCTCGGTGAGTCGGGACCAGCACGATTATGCGGAAGCTGTCAGCAAGCAGTTTCGTCAGGCGGGTATTCGTTCCGCGGCAGACGTACGGGACGAAAAAATCGGATTCAAGATCCGTGAGGCCGAGGTTCTGCGAGTGCCGAATATGCTCGTCGTGGGACGGAAGGAAATGGATAATCAGTCGGTGTCGCTCCGGGTGCGGAAAGCTGGCGATCGGGGGGAGAAGCAGGTAGCGGTATTGACCGAGGAACTACTTGACGAGATTCGCACCAAAGCCTAGATTGGTGAATCAATTACGGGCTGCCGGATGCGTATACGGCAGATGATCAAGCAGAGGTTCGCCCTCTCACCGTTACTGGCTCCGCGGAGACGGAACGGTTGACCCCCCGCGGCGGACCTTTGTGTCCGCTTTTTGTTGTGTTGCCGGCCCGGCGGGCCGGGGCAGTTTTTACTGCAGGAGGTAGATAGTTATCAAGGGAAACAAGACCACCCGGGTCAACCGAATGATCAAGATCCCCCGTGTCCTCGTTGTGGATGAAGACGGCACCCAGCTCGGTGTCCTTGAAACCACCGAGGCACAGCGGCTTGCCGATGAACGGGGATTGGATCTCGTTGAAGTGGCTCCGACGGCGCGCCCCCCGGTATGCCGCATCATGGACTATGGAAAGTACAAGTACGATCAGAGCAAGAAGGCTCGTAAAGCGCGGCAGCAGTCTCACACCCAGAAGGTCAAGACCATCAAGTTTCGGCCCAAGACGGATGATCATGATTACAACTTCAAGAAGAATCACATCATCTCCTTCTTGAGTGAAGGCAACAAGGTCAAGGTGATCATGCAATTCCGTGGGCGTGAAATTTCGCACATCGACCTCGGTGTCGAATTTCTCAATCATCTGATTGAAGAGGTTGATGAGTACGGTATCCCCGAAGGGCGACCGGTAAGGGAAGGCAGAACCATAACGTTCATTATGGCGCCTCGGAAAAGCGTTTGACCCGCTTGTTTTTAGACTGAGTTCACGCGCAGAGTGTAGTCCCGTCCAGGCGGACGTGTATATGCACCCTGCCCTGTTGGGAGAGGTGAGTGATCATGGGTACAGCCAAGATGAAAACCAATCGCGCGGCAGCCAAGAGGTTCAAGCGAACCGGGTCCGGTCGCATCAAGAGGCATCGTGCCTACCACGGGCATATGTTCACCTGCAAGACCCGTAAACGGAAGCGGACGTTGCGTAAATCGACGTTGATCGCGGCCGCGGACGAAAAAAGAGCTCGCCGGATGCTGGCGATCGGTTAGGCGTTAACTCGATATCAGTGGCATCCGGTTCCCACCGGACATAGAGGAGGCACAATTATGCCGAGAGCAACCAACAATCCAGCCGCCAAACAGCGGCGCAAGCGGGTTCTGAATCGCGCCAAGGGCTTTTATGGCGGCAAGAAGAACCAGTACAAGGCAGCACGTGAAGCCACCGAGCGGGCCATGGCGTATGCCTACCGTGATCGCAAGCAACGGAAGCGCGATTTCCGGCGACTCTGGATCGTTCGGATCAATGCCGCAGCTCGTATCAACGGGTTGAGTTACAGTCATTTCATCAATGGCCTCAAGAAAGCGCAGATCGATATCGATCGGAAGATGCTGGCAGAACTTGCGGTCAATGATGGGGCAAGCTTTGCTAAGCTGGCTGAAGTCGCCAAGCACGCGCTCTAGTCGATCCAACTCGCCACTTTGGCTGGGGGGCTGATGACTGATGCAGGAAACCATCGATGGAATCCGGGCCCAAGGACTCCAGCGGATAGCAGAAACGTCTTGTCTGGCCGATATCGAATCGGCCAGGATCGAGTTGCTGGGACGCAAGGGACAGGTAACCATCCTGTTGCGGGGCTTGAAGGATGCGGATCCAGAACAGCGCCCGGTTCTGGGCGCCGAACTCAATCGGCTCAAGACGGAACTGAACAGCGCACTTGATGAACGAATCGTCGCACTCCAAACATCGGCTCAGGCCACCGGGGCGGATCGGTGCGACCTGACCATCCCGGGACAACCTGTCCAGTTGCTGGGGACCTTGCATCCGCTCCAGATCGTACTCGAGGAAATCTGCGAAATTTTTCATGGCATGGGTTTCTCGCGGTCCGTTGGCCCGGATATCGAGCTGGACTACTACAATTTTACTGCCCTGAACTTCCCCGACGACCACCCAGCTCGGGATATCCAGGATACGTTCTTCATTAACGACAAGGTGTGTCTTCGCACTCAGACCTCGCCGGTTCAGGTCAGGACCATGGAGCAGCATGAGCCGCCCCTGGCCTGTATCTTTCCCGGCCGGGTGTACAGGAACGAGAACGCCGATGCTTCGCACGCGTCCGAGTTCTTCCAGATCGAGGGTCTCTGTGTCGATACGGCCATCAGCCTGAAGGACCTGCGGGATACCGTACACCAATTCGTGTGCGGTTTCTTTGGTGCGGAAATGCCGACTCGCTTCCGCCCGCACTATTTCCCCTTCACCGAACCATCGGTGGAGGTCGATATGCAGTGCGTCAACTGTCGCGGCGCTGGTTGTCGGGTCTGCGGGCAAACAGGCTGGCTGGAAATCATGGGGGCAGGGATGGTCCACCCCAATGTTTTCACCGCGGTGGGATATCCCGACGATGCCTACACCGGTTTCGCTTTCGGCATGGGGATCGATCGCATCGCCATGTTGCGCTACGGCGTCGATGATATTCGACTCTTCTATGAAAACGATCTGCGGTTCCTGAAACAGTTCCGAGGTGCACTTTGAAAATCAGTCTGGATTGGCTGAAGGAATTCGTGTCCTGGCAAGGTTCAGCGGAGGAGCTGGCTGAAAACTTGACGTGCCTCGGTTTGAACGTTGAGGGCCTCGAGGAGTACATCCAGAGTTTCCCCGGGGTAGTTGTCGGGAAGGTCTTGGACGCTCAGCCGCATCCCAATGCCGATCGGCTGCGACTCTGTTCCGTCTTTGATGGAGAGCAGGAGTTGGCGGTCGTGTGTGGGGCGACCAACGTACGCGCCGGTCTGAACGTCCTATTGGCGCGACCAGGCGCCAATCTCCCGGGTGGGCTGAAGATCAAGAGGAGCACGATACGGGGGCAGGAAAGTTTCGGGATGATCTGCTCCGCCATCGAATTGGGACTGGGCGCGGATGCCACCGGGATCATGGAACTCGCGGACGACCTGCAACCTGGACAGGCTGCAGACACGCTGTACGGGTTCAAGGATGTAGTCTTCGATATAGAGGTCACCCCCAACCGACCAGACTGGCTGAGTCATCTGGGCGTGGCTCGGGAGGTGGCTGCTCTCGGCGGCACCAAGGTGACACCCCCACGGATGTGGAAAGCTCCCAAGAGCGGGGGAGAGCATCTCGATTTCAATGTCGAGATAGAGGATTTCAACGATTGCCCGCGTTACACGGCACACGCGGCCCGTGGCGTGGTCGTCTCCGAATCACCGCAATTCATCCAGAATCGGTTACGTGCAGTGGGGGCCCGGCCGATCAACAATATTGTCGATATCACGAACTATGTGATGTTCGAACTCGGGCAGCCACTCCATGCCTTCGACCGGGCTAAGCTGTGTGGCAATCGACTCTTCATCAGGCGAGCCGATTCTGGAGCCAAAGTATCCACCCTTGATGATATTGAGCGTGAACTAGGCAGTGATCATCTGGTCATCGCCGACGCCAACGGTGCGATCGCCATTGCCGGTGTGATGGGGGGCGCCAACAGTGGGGTGGACGAGAATACCCAGGAGATCTTGCTGGAGAGCGCCTTTTTCCAGCCCAGGTTGGTTCGGCAGACGGCTCGAGCTCTGGGGCTGGCCACCGAGAGTTCCTATCGATTCGAGCGTCGAGCGGACTGGGATATGGTTCTGCTTGCAGCCCAGCGCGTCCTGTTCCTCTTCCAGGAATTCGCCGCAGCTCGTATCGTCCCCGAATACGTGGATCGTCAGAACCCGGATCGTAATGAAAAGCCGAGTATCCCACTCCGGATCTCGCAGGTCAATCGCTTACTGGGAACCAGTTTGACTGCGGGCGAAGCCGCCAGTCTGTTACAGACTTTGAGTCTGAAGGTGGTTCCCCTCGGCGGCGCCAGCGATCCCAAGAGCAGTGCCGCTAGCTTGATGGTGGAGGTGCCAACCTTCCGACGTGACCTGGCTCTGGAGGTGGATCTCATCGAAGAAATAGCCAGGTTATACGGTTACGACCGTATCGTTGGCGAGGGACGGTTCCGGGGCGGTAGCGGCGGGAAACGTTTGCTCGAGGACCGAATCTCCAATCAAATCAGACAGTACCTGGCGAACTCCGGGTATCATGAAATGGCCACGTCCTCCTTTTTTGAACAGCATGATCTCGACAAGCTGAATCTCCACGCAGGCGATACACGCTCGCGACCGCTGGGGATCGCCAATCCATTCCATGGCGGCGGGACTTTGATGCGCACGAGCCTGTTGCCGTCATTACTGAGAGTAACCAGACATAACATCAATGCTGAGAGCTCGTTACCCCTGCGCCTGTACCAGATCAATAAGGTTTTTCTCCCGGAGGGCGAAAAGGCGGTAAACTTCCGGCACGAGGACGAGATATTGTTGCCCGCCGAATCCCTGCTTCTGCAGATCGGGCTGGTGGGCGAGCAGGGGACAGGACTGGGGGGACTGCCGAAGAATCTGCTCGAGCTGAAAGGGCTCATCAACAATCTTGCCCAGCTGATACGACAACCACTTGACCTGCAACCCCAGGACCACGAGCCGTTCCTGGCTGACGGGCAACAGTGGCGCCTAATGGACCAGGATGGCCGGCAGATCGGTTCTGCCGGTGCAGTTTTACCCGCCGTGCTGGCTGATTTCGAAATCGAACTGCCGATGGCTGTGGTGGAAATGGAAATGGGGAAGCTTGTACGTTGCCAAGAACAAGTGAGTTATCGCCCTTTTTCGCGCTTTCCCGCGGTCAAGCGCGACCTGTCCCTTCTGGTGCCTCGGACCGTTTCTTTCGCCCGCTTGGAAGAGGTGGTTCTCGATACCGGTGGCGACCTGCTGGACAGCTTGGAACTCTTTGATATTTATCGAGGTAACGAGTTGCCAAATTTGACTTCAGCCCTCGGAATTCGCTTGAAGTTCCGATCGGATAAGGGTAACTTGAAGGGGAAGATTGTTGACAAGTCCATTGCCAGGATAGAAAAAGCCCTGGCTGAAGGCCTGGATGTTCGAATACGGAGCTAAAACATCGCCTTGGTTTTACGAGGACGGACTGATACCGAACAAGGATGGTGAGACAGGAAATGGAGAACAACTTCTCGGTATTGGAAGAGAAGGTGCTGAGGGCAGTTCATCTGATCCAAGATCTTCGAGCGGAGAACGCTCAATTACAGCAGCAAAATGATGAATGGAAGAGCCGTTTTGAGGTATTGAAGGAGGACAACGAACGAATAAGTCGCGAGCTCGACGAAAGACAGATCAATGCAGCGTCAGTCGAGCAATTTGAGGAAAAAAGGAGAATAATTGAGGAGAAGGTAGGAGGCCTTTTGGAGAAGCTCGAACAGATCGGGTGATCGAGCTTTCCAGCTTGGTGGATTCCTCATAAACTGTTCGAGGGGAATACGGGGCTGGCAAGCTGACACCGATACTCTGGCGGGAAATCGATGCGGATGCTCGATCCAACAAGTGTCACAGTTAGCATTTACGGCCATGAGTATACCCTCAAGGGTGAGGCTGATTCTGAGTATGTGCAGAAGGTGGCTGGATTCGTCGATCGCAAAATGAAGGAGATAGCCGATAATTCATCCATTGCATCGACTACAAAAGTCGCCATTCTTGCCGCCATCAACATAGCTGATGAGCTTTTCAGAGAGCGGCAGAAACGGCATGAGGCTTTGGCCTTACTCGATGAGAGAACTGGCCAGATTGCCAATCTTCTTGAAAAAGAGGTCGGCAATATTTGAGGGTCCGTAAGTGGTTCCGCAAAGGGAAGTGATTCCCTGCCAAGCCCGTGATGCGTTTGTCAAGTTGAGCCAACACTTCTTGAACGGGATTCCGGAGTTCCAGTTCGACGGTCAAGCCCTCAGGGGATCGCTCTAGAGCAGGACAGGAAACCCACCTGAAGCAATCAGGTTCAATTGCTTCGGGCGCACACGACTGGGCGGGGAATCCTAGCTTTTTCCAAAAGAACACTCCATCCTCCCTTCTCCTTTCCTACGGGAAAGGAGCACCAAATGCCGCAAGTCCCGGCGTATGTCATCGCCACCGCCTCGGCGATTCTTTTCTTCTGCATCGGCTGGCTGGTCAACAAGTACCGCGGTGAGCGGGCGGATGGCAGGGCCCGCGATGTCAGGGAGAAGATTCTAGAAGAGGCCAAGCGCGAAGCCAAAACGATTAGAAAATCAGCGGAAATAGACGCCAAGGAAGAATTTTTCAGGGCGCGCAAGGAATTCGCTGACGAGACCGAGCAGCTTCGACGAGAGAACAATCGCCGCCAGGAAACTCTGGATCAACGCGAAACGAATTTGAATAAAAAGGTCTCCTTTATAGATAAGAAAGAGGCCAGACTGGAAGTCCGCGACGATGAGTTGAAACAGAAGCTGGCAGCAGTGAGTGAAGACCAGGTTCAGTTGCAGCGGATCATCGGTGAGCAGAATCAGAAACTGGAACACATAGCCGGCCTAAGCGCAGAAAACGCCAAGCGGATGTTGATGGAAAATCTCATCGCCGATGCCAAGCATTCGGCGGCGAAAAGCATCAAGCAGGTCCGCGAGGACGCCGAGCGCCACGCCAAACGCGAATCACAGAAGATCCTGAGTCTCGCCATACAACGTTATGCGGCGGACCACGTGGCTGAGGAATCCATTTCGGTGGTGGATCTCCCCAACGACGAGATGAAGGGCCGAATCATCGGCCGTGAAGGCCGCAACATTCGCGCTTTCGAGTTGGCCACTGGCGTCGATGTGATCATCGACGATACACCCGAAGCTGTCATCGTTTCGGGTTTTGATCCCGTTCGTCGCGAGATTGCCAAGCTCTCGCTCCAGAAGCTGATCCGGGACGGTCGTATTCATCCGGGTCGGATCGAAGAGGTTGTCAAGCGCACCGAGACGGAGATGATGGAACGTATCCGCGAGATTGGTGAACAGGCTTGTCTCGATCTCGGTGTTCAGAATATCAATCCGGAACTACTTGGCTACATAGGCCGTCTACAGTACCGGACCAGCTACGGGCAGAATCTATTGCTACATAGCAAGGAGGTGGCCGCGGTCGCCGCGACTATTGCCAGCGAACTGGGCCTGGACCCGAAACTCGCGAAGCGCTGTGGTTTCCTGCACGACATCGGCAAATCGGCTGACCACGAGATCGAGGGACCACACGCCCTTATTGGCGCCCACATCTGCAAGAAATTCGGCGAGAACGACTTTGTGCTCAATGCCGTGGGCGGGCACCATCTGGATGTGGAAGCAACCTCTCCGTTCACCTACATCACTGCCGCCGCGGACGCTGTCTCGGCATCCCGCCCCGGCGCCAGGCGCGAAAGCCTGGAAACCTACATCAAGCGACTGGAGAATCTCGAGCAGATCGCTACCAGTTTCGAAGGCGTGGAAAAATCGTACGCCATCCAGGCTGGCCGTGAGATCCGGATCCTGGTCAATCACACCAAGGTCTCCGATGCCGATGCTGCCTTGCTGGCCGAAGAAGTCAGCCGTCGGGTGGAGGGAGAGCTGGAGTACCCTGGTCAGATCAAGGTGATGGTCATACGCGAAACCAGGGCGACAGCCTATGCGCGTTGAGCTCGCGCTCTGATTTGTTCGGGATGTTTCACACTGGATAGTTTCGCCGGTGCGTGGCTGCCGAATCAACTCTTCACCGTCACGACTTTCTGGGAGGTCTCAGGTGACCCGCAAGTTGCGTGGCAAGCCGGTGCGTGATGCCATTCTGTCCGATCTGTCCACGAAGGTGGCCGGAATGGAACGCCCACCGGGACTCGGGGTGGTGCTCATCGGCGATGATCCCGCCTCCGAGGTGTACGTCAGCCACAAGAGCAAGGCGTGTGAAGAAGTCGGTTTCCATCAGGAAACCCACCATTTCGCCAAGGAAACCAGCGTGGCCGAAGTTTTGTCCTGCCTCGATCACCTGAATCACGATTCCCGGATTGATGGCATTCTGGTGCAACTGCCACTGCCTGACCATCTCGATGCCGAGCGCATCCTGCTCGCCGTTGATCCACACAAGGACGTGGACGGGTTTCATCCCGAAAACCTGGGCCTGCTGGTTGCGGGGAGGCCGCGATTCATCCCCTGCACTCCCAAGGGGATCGTCTGCCTGTTGCGGCATTACGAAATACCCATTGCCGGTCGCCACGTGGCTGTGGTAGGGAGGAGTTTGATAGTCGGACGGCCGCTCACGCTGTTGTTGACTCTCAAGGGTGAGGATGCCGATGCCACCGTCACCCTCTGCCACTCGCGTACCCGTGATCTCGCAGCCGTGACCCGGAATGCAGACATCGTGGTTGCCGCCGTCGGTTCTCCGGCCTTGCTCGGTATCGAGTTCATCCGGGAAGGCGCCGTGGTCATCGATGTCGGTATCAATCGCATTGCTGACCCGACCGCAAAGACGGGGACCCGTCTGGTGGGGGACGTGGCGCTGGAGGCAGTGAAAGACCGAGCTGAAGCCTACACGCCGGTGCCGGGGGGCGTGGGCCCCATGACCATCGCCATGCTGCTCCAGAATACTTTCGAAGCCCGAACCCGCACCGAGCCGACATGAGCGAGGTCACGGAACTCCAGACAGCCCTGCATCAGAACAAGCTCACGGTTGAATCTCGATTACGTGAACTCATGCGCGCCCAGCGGGGGATTCCCCGCCGGCTACGACAGGCCATGGCGTACAGCCTATTCAGTGGGGGAAAACGACTCCGTCCCGCCCTCTTGCTCTGGATGTACGAGGCACTGCTTCAGAATCGGCGTCGTCGAGCCAGGACCACCGCCGCCGCCGCCCTCGACGCCGCCTGCGCTCTGGAGATGGTCCATACCTATTCTCTCATTCATGACGATTTGCCGGCCATGGACGACGACACGTTACGTCGCAGCAAGCCGACCTGCCATGTCGCCTTCGATGAGGCCACCGCTATCCTGGCCGGGGACGGGTTGCACGCATTGGCGTTCGAGATCATTGCCGGCGTTGGTCAGGAAGGCGCTCGCTTGGCCATGATGCTCGCCAGGGCCGTCGGTCCGGGGGGGATGGTCGGAGGGCAGATGGACGACCTGCTGAGTGAAGGGGCGGCAGTGACCGGGCGCCGCATTCGTCTCATCCATGAACGCAAGACAGCGCAGCTCATCGCCGCGGCACTGGCCACGGGTAGTTGGCTCGCCGGCGCGAAACAGGTGGAGACCGACCGGATCCAGGCGGCGGGTCGGCAGATCGGGTTGGCATTTCAAGGCGCGGACGATTTGCTGGACGTCACCGGAGACAGTGCTCGTCTGGGCAAGACCGTGGGCAAGGATGAGGCCGCAGCGAAAGCCACCTGGATTCGCCTGGAGGGGCTTGAGCGGGCTCGCAAGCGGACGGAGCGGCACGGTCGGCGAGGTGCGAAGTTGCTAAGAGAGATACTGCCTGACGGCGAGGTCACTACTCGTTTGCTCGCTCTGGTGGATCTGATGTGGCGACGCGATCATTAGGAGTTCGTGGTGCAGCGGGAGACGATTCCCATCTGGGGCATGGTTCTGCTGTGCGGAATCATCGCACAGATGTGCAAGCTTCTCATTTATTCACTGCTCCAGAAACGTCTGGCGCTGTCGGTGCTAGGACAGAGTGTCGGCTTGCCTAGTTTGCACGCGGCCGTACTGAGTTGTATGACCGTTTTGTTGACCATCGAATCCGGTTGGCACGCCACCGCCACATCACTGGCGTTGGTCTTCACCGTCATCGTGGTTCACGATACGATCCGGCTGAAGGGGGAAAACCTCCAGCAGCGGATAGTGCTCCACGAGTTGATCGATAACCTGGCGGCAGACAGCGCGTTCCAGCGCCGGATCGCGACTTTGCTGACTGTCAGGGCGCATCAACCTTTCCATGTTGCCATTGGGGCCCTTTTCGGACTACTTTTTGCCTTAGCATTCGGTTTGCCACCGACCTAGGGGGCGAAGGCGCACCCGCAGTGCATTCCGGCCAGCGTTGATTCGCCCTCACGTCAGAGACCAGGAGAGACATGAAACCGATCCTCCCCGACTTGACAGACCCGGCGCAACTGGTGGATCTCGAGTTACCCGAGCTGCGACAGCTCTGTGAAGAAATCCGGGATGCGATCATCACCACCGTTTCTCGCAACGGGGGTCACCTGGGATCGAGCCTCGGCGTGGTGGAACTCACCGTGGCCCTGCATACCGTTTTCGATTCACCTCGCGATAAGCTGGTCTGGGATGTCGGCCATCAGGCTTACGGTCACAAGCTCCTGACGGGGCGCCAGGAACGGTTCGCGAGCCTGCGGCGCCAGGGGGGGATCAGTGGATTCCCCAAACGATCGGAAAGCGAACACGACTCCTTCGGCGTGGGGCATGCCAGCACCGCCATCAGCGCTGCTCTCGGGTTTGCCGTGGCGCGGGACGCCACCCGAGATGACCATTCGGTCATTGCCATTCTCGGCGACGGCGCCCTTACCGGTGGCCTCGCATACGAAGGGCTCAACAACGCCGGTCAGTTACAGACCGATGTGATCGTTGTCCTCAATGACAACAAGATGAGCATCTCACCCAATGTGGGAGCCATCGCCAAGTACCTGACTCGGATCACCTCGGGAAAGCACTACACCCGGCTGGAAGCGGATGTCTGGGATCTGCTCGGAAAGATCCCGTACGGGAGCAAAGCCCAGATCCTGGCTGGACGCATCAAGGAGAGTCTCAAGCATCTCATCGTGCCCACGATCCTGTTCGAGGAACTCGGCTTCAAGTACTTCGGGCCTATCGACGGTCACGACCTCAACACCTTGATCCGCACCTTCCGCTCCGTGCGCAAGATCAAGGGGCCGGTGCTCGTTCACACCATCACCCAGAAGGGCAAAGGCTACCTCTTCGCCGAACAGGACGAGCCGAAATACCACGGAGTCGGCAAGTTCGACAAGGCCGAGGGGGTGAAGCTGGTTCCCGCCGCCGTGCCGAGTTATACCTCGGTCTTTGGCGATTACCTGGTGGAACTGGCGGCCGCCGACGAGCGGGTGCACGCCATAACGGCGGCCATGCCGGAAGGTACCGGTATCGACAAGTTCCGTGATCGCTTCCCGGATCGTTTCCATGATGTCGGCATCGCGGAGCAGCATGCGGTCACCTTCGCCGCCGGCCTGGCCGCCGAAGGCTTGCGGCCGGTGGTCGCCATCTATTCCACGTTCTTGCAGCGGGCTTTCGATCAGATAATCCACGATGTGGCGTTGCAGAACCTCCCGGTGGTCTTCGCCATCGATCGCGGTGGCGTGGTGGGCGAGGACGGCCCGACACATCACGGTGTCTTCGATCTCTCATTCTTGCGGATGATCCCGAACCTCACGGTACTGGCGCCCAAGGATGAGGACGAGTTGCGGTCCATGCTGCTGGCCGCCCACGAATTCGACAGCGGGCCCGTGGCGGTGCGTTATCCGCGGGGAGCTGGCTTGGGCGTGCCGTTATCGGATCCGGTCCGTCCGTTGATCATCGGTCAGGCCGAGGTTTTGTCAAAGGGCGAGGATGTCTGCTTGCTGGCCCTGGGGGCCATGGTCCGACCGGCTGAAGATGCCGCTGCCCTGCTGGCACGAAAAGGGTTTTCGTCCACCGTAGTCAATCTGCGATCGCTCAAGCCACTGGACAGTGACCTGCTGGCGTCGCTCTGGCCGCAGCACCGTCTGCTGGTCACCCTGGAAGAGAACAGTTTGATCGGTGGCCTCGGCGCGGCGATCCTGGAATGGTCGACGGAGATACAGACCTTGCGTTCCCCGCAGGTGATCAACATCGGTATTCCCGATCATTTCCTCGAACACGCCTCGCGACAGCAGCTGCTCACCTCGCTCGGCTTGCGGGGAGATCAAATCGCCGAACGCGTGCTTGCGGAGCTGGACAACCTGGATCACAAGCGGCGCACCAAGACCGCATCCTAGAAAGCAAGCAAGAAGATGAAGGTCAAATCCATCGGCCTTTTTGGCAACGCGGCTAAACGGGAGATCATCCCGGCGATCCAGTTCGTGCGAGAGGTGTGCGACAAGGCGCAGGTGGAAGTCTGCTTGACCAGGAAGATGGCGCGTATCGCCACGGAAGATCTCAGCGGTCTCCCCACCAGCGGCCTCGTCCGCCGGGTGGATATGGTCATCGCCCTGGGGGGCGACGGGACCATGTTGCGGGCCGCTCGCGCCATCGGCAAAGCCGGTACGCCGCTGCTTGGCATCAATCTCGGTTCTCTCGGGTATCTGACCGACGTGCCGTTCGAGGATGTGGCCGGCGCGCTCGAGCAGATCTTCGCCGGGGACTACTTGCTCGAAGAGCGGGCACGCGTCTGCTGCACCGCATGGCGCGAAGGGCGGAAACTGACCTCGTTCTCGGCGCTGAATGACATCGTCATCAACATGGGGCCTATGCCGCGCGCCCTCGACCTCGAGTTGAAACTCGGCGGCCAATCCCTGGGCCGCTTTTTCGGCGATGGCATCATCTTCAGCACCCCGACCGGTTCCACCGCCTACAACCTCTCGGCGGGCGGTTCCATATGCCATTCGAGCGTTTCGTGCCTGATGATAACACCCATCTGTCCGCACAGCCTGGGCATCAGACCGCTTATCGTGCCCAACGACACGGACATAGAGCTCATTCTTTACAATGTGGGCAATGGCGCCAAGTTGACGGCGGACGGTCAGGAAACCGCCAACCTCTACGATCACGATCGGGTCAACTTGGGCGCCTCGCAGTGGAGCGACCGCCTGGTCAAGTTTCCCCAGAGCAACTTCTACAAGGTGATGCGCCACAAGTTGAATTGGGGCGGTACCAAACGTCGCGAAAGTAGCGAATGACATGCTGGTTGAACTGCGCGTCGGTAATCTGGCTTTGGTGGACGAAGTGATCATCCCGTTCAGCTCGGGGCTGACCCTGCTAACCGGTGAGACCGGCGCCGGGAAGTCACTCATCGCCGGAGCCCTGTCTCTGCTGTGCGGCGCCAAATCCACCACGGACTTCATCCGACGAGGGGAAGAAATCGCCTTCATCGAGGGGCTCTTCGATCTGAGTGGCGCCCCGGAGCAACGCGCCACCATCCAGGCCCTGGGCATCCGGATCGGTACGGATGGCATCCTCGTGCTCCGTCGTGAGATCCGCCGCGAAGGTCGTAATCGGGTCTTGATCAACGGCCTGGTCTCTTCACTTGCGCTACTGGAACAGATCGGCCCCGTTCTGCTGGCAGTACAGAGTCAGGACCAGACCCGCGAACTCAACGATCCTGGATTCGCCCGTAAACTGCTGGACAATTTGCTGAACAACGAGGAGACGCTGACTGCCTACCAAACGTCTCGACAGCAATATCACGAACTCGCGGCAGCGCTGGCGCAGCGTCGTCAAGAAACGGCCTTGGCGCGCGAGCAGATGGACATGTGGCGTTACCAGCACGGGGAACTTCAGGTTGCCGCCTTACGGGTCGGCGAGGAAGCGGAACTGGCGGAAAAGCTCACCCTCAAGCGGCACGCTTCAACCCTGCACGAGTCTGCCGCCGCCGCCCTCCAGCATCTGGCCGACGGCGACTATCCCGCTCGTGAACGTCTCGGGGAGTGCCTCTCCGCCCTGCGTCCCACCTGCGACAAGAGTACCTGTCTCGAGGGAATCTGGCAGGATCTGCAGTCGGCCGAAGAGACGCTGGCCGAGGCGACACTTGATCTCAATCGTTTTCTGGACGAACTCGACCTCGACGCCGCCGGGCTGGATGAGCTGGAGTCGCGACTGGCGCTCTATACCGAGCTCCAGCGGAAATATCAGTGTGATACATCCGGATTGTGCAGCCGGCTCGAACTGCTGGCGGAACGGTTGGAGCGTCAGGAATCCGCCAGTGATGACCTGGCCCGGATGGAAGACGAGCTGGCGGACAAGGGGCTCCAGCTCGCTGGAATCGCCGGTCAACTGCACGAACGCCGTCGCCATGGCGCCGGGAAGGTGGCACAGCAGTCGCTGGCGGCCATCAGACCGCTGGCACTGCCGGATCTGGAGCTGGAATTCAGAGTCTCACTGTGTCCGGATCCCGCCGGCCCCATCACCATCGACAGGACCACGTGTCGTGATCTGACTGATGGCGCGGATCGGGTCGATCTGTTCATCCGGACCAATCCTGGAGAACAGATGGGGAAGGTGAGCGAGATCGCTTCGGGGGGAGAACGGTCGCGGATTTATCTCGGTCTGATCCTGCAGCAACAGCAGGGCCCAGAAGTTCCCCTGTTATTGTTCGACGAGATCGATGCCGGCCTCGGCATGGATGCTGCCATACCGGTTGCCCGGGTTCTACGTGAACTGGCAAATCGCGGCCAGGTCATGGTGATCACCCACTTGCCCACCATGGCGGTGCACGGTCAGACGCATTTGCGCGTCCAGAAAAAGGTTCGGGACGGACGGACGAAACTCACTGTACGGCAGCTGTCAGCCAGTGATCGCGTGGAGGAGGTGGCACGGCTTCTCGGTGGCGAAGGGTGGGGCGAAGGCGATCGGGGGGCTCAGCACTCCTATGCCATGGATTTAC
>JBDRBC010000262.1:0-2270 GCA_043823125.1 bacterium
AGGGTTGCAGTACGGGCACTGCGCCTCAGCGATTTGGTGTTCCCCACAGAAATCGGCGGCGGATTTTGAGTGCTTAGCTTTAGCATCTTCATCGGACCCGCCTTCATTGCAGCCGGCCGTAACGAGTACAAACATCGCGACCAGTAGCACACTTAAATATACAAATAGCTTCCGCGCCATACAGAATCCCTCCATAGACAAACCGTCACATCAGACCGTTGGTCTATAAAATTGTTAGCGCTGTATTGTTAGTGTTTTGATAATGAGACGAAGAGTCTTAGGTGCGCGGAGGGTGGTCAATCTCTCCGGGGGGAACTGATGAGAAGCTGTTGTCGTACGTGGCAACGGAACCGATTGAAGTTGAGTTTGGACCCACGATTACTGAAGAGGTGTGCAAGGCAATCGGGCCGGTACAACAGGGCAGGAAACAATTCTGGCAACCGTTCGGGCAACAGTCTTCATTGTGATGGCCGGTTGCCCCTTCCGTAGCATCGCCAGAAAGCTCATTGCCCTGAGCGCAACACACATCACTCCCAGCCTGGTTGCCAATCCCGCTAACCGATTCATGCGGCACCATAACCACGGTCAGCGCAATGGCGGCCAGAAGGATGAATGTGTTGAACCTGCGCCGTGTTCTAATCATATCGCCCTTGTGGACTTCAAGTTGTAGACTTCCGGTTCTGGGTTTCTGCCTTGCCACTCATTATATTATAACCTTATCGACCGGCACCCACAAGAACCTAAACCCCTTTGACCGCAATAATTTCAACCGGCGCAACGAAGCCTGCCGAGATATTTTTCAAGCATATTCTTAATTTTAATCGCCGCACTCTCTCCCATCAAAGTGTGTATCCCGAGAGTTGGTGGACCGCCATTCGCCCTTGCTCTCGCACGTGCCTCTTCATAATATCCAAGTGCAAACTCACCACGATTCTTTTCAGTGGAAACTGTAACACGTAGTGAAATGGAGCCTTCGCACGACAAGATCCCACCTCAATCCCCTCGATCAAAAAACCTGTGCGGTTCATATCCTCATCAGCCTATGAACATAAGGGACAGATCAAGGGTTACGGGAGTTTGACCCATTCCCGATCCGTGGTATGCTTGTCTTCGTCCAGCCGGGGTGGCACCTCGAAGGAGAGCCAGGTCATGAGACGCCTATCGTACTGGTTGTCTGTTCTTCTGTTCCTGTTACCGGCGTGCAGTGATGATAATGGCACCGAACCCCTTCCGACAGACACGACTCCCCCTGATATCGTCGACAATCTAACAGCTACAGCTTCCGTAGGAGGTGTCATCACTCTTAGATGGAACGCTCCCGGGGACGACGGATACCTCGGGCAGGCCTCGCAATATGACATCCGCTTCTTAGCGACCGCGCTATCTGAAGGGCAATGGGCCCAAGCGACCCCCGTGGACACCATCGTTACTCCCAAGGACGCCGGCCGATTGGAAACGCTGGAGCTCTCCGGATTTACGGACGGCACGTGGTATTTCGCCATCAAGACCGCCGACGAGGTTCCAAATTGGTCGGATTTGTCTAATGTGGCGGGCGCCTTTGTCGGCGGCGTCGAAGGTCCATCTATGGTGACAGATCTCGCCATCTGCTGGGCGACGCCGGAAAGTGCAATCCTCACCTGGACGGCCCCCGACAGTGGCACCGCCCAGGGTGGCGGCGCGGTGATCGAGTACGACCTTCGCTATGCCATGGATCCCATCACGGATGAAACATGGGGCTTCGCGGCCCAGGTGCCCGATGTCGGTCCGCCGGGTGACACCGGAGCGGCGGAGTCCTTCTCGGTTACCGGCCTCGACCGCGGAACCACCTACTACTTCGCGATGAGGAGCGCCGATGAAACGCCGACATGGTCAGACTTGTCAAACGTTGCGAGCGTCACAACAGGATCCCCGCAGCAGTTGACATATGGCGGCGCGGGTTTTCGGGCGACGACTCCGACCTGGTCCCCCGACGGCGAGCAGATCGCCTTCAGCGCAGACTGGACCGGCGATTGGGAAATCTACCGGAAACCCGTGGGTTGTGGTGGGTCCGCTATCCAATTGACCGACGACCCTGGTTTCGACACCCACTCATTTTTCCCCGGTCGCCCGGCTTGGTCGCCGGATGGCCAGAAGATCGCCTTTGTTTCCGATCGTCGAGGTGGAGAAAGTGAGCTCTGGGTAATAAATGCTGACGACGGCTCGACACCTGTCTTGTTGGCCGGTCACGAAGGTATTCCCATTGCGTCGTGTGTTTGGTCCCCGGATGGAAC
>JBDRBC010000263.1:0-2020 GCA_043823125.1 bacterium
CCGATGAGCGCCGAGACGAAGGAGTGCATGTGGCTGAAGCCGAGGTACAGCCCCTCCTCGCCCTTGGGCGCCTGCACCGAGAAATACTCCAGATAACGGGGTGAGATGAAGCTCTCGGCCAAACCCTGGAAGACGATGCCGACCACCATCATCACCGCCACCGGATGCAGGCCGAAGATCTGGCCGTCGAGCAGGTTGCCGCTCGCCATGCAGAACGCGGAGAGGGGCATGAGGAACATGCCGACGGTCATGCTGAGCAGGGCGTTACGCTTGCGCATGAGCTGCGTCACCCAGGTCACGGTCAGCACCACAACCGCCGGGTTGACGTTGGCGTACCACGAAACCGCCGATCCCTCGCCCGCCATGCGGAGCACGTACTTGGGCATGCTGGCGTAGAGCTGGTGCTGCACCATCCAGAAGCCGGTGATGATGAGGATCAGGACGACCAACCGCGCCCGGCCGCAGACGGCGATGAACGACCGCCAGATCTCGGCGATCTTTTTGCCCTCCCCCTGACCGCGACTGGCGCGGTAGAAAATCAGCACCAGGACGAAGGCCAGCAGGGTCATGCTGGCGGCGAACAGGTTCAGGACGATGAGCCCCTCGTTGCCCAGGCCGTCTCGCAGCGGTTTGACGATGGCCTTGCCGCTGAACGCCCCCACGTTGACCATGGCGTAGAAGATGGAGTAGCCGCGGGCGCGGTTGCTCTCGGTGGTCTCCTTGGCCACGGTGCCGGTGATGACCGACTTGATGAACGAACCACCCACCATGATCACCATCATCACCGGGATGAAGAGCCACTTGTGCCAGCCCGTGTCCAGCCCGTGGAAGATGATGATGTTGCCCACCTGGTCGGCCAGGTCCGAATCCGGCGCCGAGACGCCGTACTCCACCAGCCCGGCGGATTCGAGCAGGGTCGGCAGCAGCCACATGCCGGCGTAGCCGATGGTCAGCAGACCGAACGCCACCAGCAGGGCGTTGCGGAATCCGATGCGGTCGGCGTAGGCGCCGCTGAAGGTGGGCAGGAAGTACAGGCCGGCGGTGAAGACACCCGAGACGGCGCCGGCCTGGATGTCGCTGTACCCCAGCACTCGCGACAGGTACAGGGTGATGGCCACGAACACACCGTACCAGGCGGCACGTTCGAGGATCTCGACCCCGTTGGCGATCCAGAAGGCCTTGGAGAAGCTCCAACCGGGTTTGGTATCGGGGGTTGGATTGGTGGAGTCGGTGTTGGTCATGCGGTCCTCCCGCCAGGTAGTGGAGTGGCCAGAAAAATATCAGGGCGCTGAATTGGAAAATCGGCGAACTCTCCCGCGCACCAGGAATCCGGTAGCCTCTAAATCAGTGGATTCGAGGAGACGATTTCAAGTGGCACTGTTGACCTGAAATGGAAACCAAAATAGGTCATTTTGTTCTTGGTGGTTTCCGGAAACTGATATATATTAGGCCATGAAACCTGACCGATATGGTCTACATTAAGCCGATGCACCGCAACTCGTTGTTTGACATACAAATAGCCAGTAGACGGTTCCATACGGAACCACGCTCGGATCCCGATCAAGCGCTGACCAGATGGGAACAGGATAGTTTCAGGTGACTTGCCGCATCTCACTGTGTCAGAGGCACACACTGTCCCGATAAGCTCAACAACCCAATCCGGGGAGGAAATAATGGACTCGATTCAAGATTTTATCGCGCAAGCTGCGGGAAACCTCGGCATCTCCGTGAACAGCGCCAGGTCGACCACCAGCGGTCTGCTCGACCTGATCAAGAGCCAGGTCGCCGATGCTGACGGCCAGGAATTCATCGCCAAGATCCCGGGCGCAGCAAACCTGATGGCGCAGGCGCCGCAGGCCGCCGCCGCCAGTGAAGGTGGCAGTGTCCTGGGCGGTTTGATGGGCAAGGCCGGAGACCTGCTGGGGGGCAACATCGGCTCCAAACTCGGTGTCATGGGCCTGTTCAAGCATTCCGGTCTGAGCGGCGATCAAGCCGGCTCTTTCGTCTCGATGTTTTTCAA
>JBDRBC010000264.1:0-2086 GCA_043823125.1 bacterium
CTGGTCATCGGCGAGGATCCTCCGTTCGTCATGTTCAATACCGGAGCCGAGCCCATCGGCGAGGGCGGGTTTGACTTCTCTCAGTAGTTGCATGGCAACACTACGTCTGGGTCCGCTTCACCAGCGGAGACGAGAACGCCATCTCCGTGCCGGACTGGAGCGGGGCCTACATCTTCGACGCGGGCGAGACCGAGGACTACCGGTTCCGTATCGATCCCGACCTGCTACGGCGGCTCGGCACGCTACGTGCGCCAACGTGCTGCCCGGGATCCCGGTTCGCCGTCGATAGAGTCAGCGCTTTACTTGCCGCTAGAGGATACCATCATTCGCCGCGCCGACTGAAATGTTCCAGGGTCGCGATCTTGGGTGAATTGTCGTGATCAATTGAGTAGGCGGGATGAGGCCAGCCATCATCCCACCTTATGATGCGAAAACCTGCGGCTTTCGCCAGCGCATAATCGATGGCCTTGTGGATCTTCAGCAGGCAATAGCCGCGAAAAGAGCCGTCCAGTCCAAGGTGATAGTGGCGACAAGCCTGAATCAGGGCCACGTTTCCTTCGGCGATGCGGTCCAGGAAACTCAGGCGAACGTCCTCGTAGGTCTCTGACACGGCGACGACCAGGAACTGGCTGGCATTGACCAGCGCTTCTATGGCCGATCTCTCACCAGACCGGCATCCTGCCAGCAGCTTCTTTTCCTCCGCGAAGGTCAGGCGTTTTTGTCTCCTGGCAAAATTCAGGTAATGCACGATGGTGGCATCTTCCGCCCCTGCGGCTTTTGATCGCTGTCTGACTTTCATGTGGCCCATCCTTAGGTCTTGATTCCGGTGCTTTATGCAAGAAACATGAAAATACGGTTGTTCAGATCCGCTCCGTCGCCACAACCGGGCCGATCCCGGTCAGGGTCGAGGGACATTCCACCCCGGAGTCCCCCAACCGCGAAAGCCGGCTTTGATATCAGGAATTGCCAGCGCAACAGCAAGATCCAGCGCGATGCCCATCGTTGCTGCAATCAGCATCATTCGGGTCTGCTGCAGCAGAGTGACCCCAGTCATTTCCCGACCGGACGATCCGCAAGTCCGCGACTTCAGCGAGCGCATGCTCGATGGCCTCGCGTATCTTCAGCAGGCAGTGGCCCCGAAACGAATTATCCAGCTCCGGTTGATAGCGCCGGTGTGCCGATATCAAGGCCACGTTCCCTGCTGCGATGCGATCCACGGAACTCAGACAATCATCTTCGGAGGTCTCTGACACGGTCACGACCAGGATCTGGTTGCCGGATACCAGCGATTCCATGGCTTTTCTCTCACCGGACCAGGACCTTGCCAGCAGCTTCTGTTCCTGTGCCAAGGTCCGGCGCTTCGGTCTCCTGGCGCGATCCAGGCATTCAATCAGGGCGATATTTCCCACCCCTTCTATCGCCAGTTGCAACTGGATTTGCATGGGGTCCATCCTCCTGTTCTCGATTCCTTCTCTTCCCTCGGTGGGGCACGGACACTTCTACTGTCCAGATTCGAATCATCGGCAATCGACCTCGGTCTGCGCTGGCCCCGGTGAGAGTTGCGAGACATAACGACCGGGGTCCCGCCGCCGGAAGCCCGCTTTGGTGTCAGGATCGGCCAGCGATCGGCTCCGGGCCATTCCTGGCCCGGGCACCGGTCTTCTGGATCTCGGTCGTGAGACTGTCTATACCGCAAACTCCAGAGCTTGGGTGACGATCCGGTGAATGTGTATGGCCGCGAAACAGAGCCGGCAGCAGCAGGATATAGTGTGTTCTCTTCATTCTTGAATCTGGATTTCATATCCCCCCGCGGCCACTTACGGTCACCGGACCGCCACTCGGAACTCGAGTTGTGATTGTCGTCTCTTCACCAGCTGCTTGCTGATGGTCTCCATCCGATGCCTGTTGCGATTCGCCCTCCCGGGAGTCCAGACGATCCGGCATTTCTGCGCGGCGGCCGGGAGGTGTGATGAAATACACCCAATTCAGTCCACATATGTACAGCCATTCTCGCGCCACAGTGAAACTGCCTACTATATAAAGAGTTGACCCAAATAGGTTCTTGACAGCTCCCTCAGAATGAGGC
>JBDRBC010000265.1:0-6302 GCA_043823125.1 bacterium
CTCTCGTGCGACGGGGCCATTCACCAAAGGCGACGACGTATCGGCATGCAGATCTCCATCAAAGGCCTCAGCATGATCTACCGCGGCGGCAACGCCGCGCTACGCGATATCGACCTGGAGATCGGCAGCGGCATGTTCGGGCTGCTCGGGCCCAACGGCGCCGGCAAGACGACCCTCATGCGGATCCTGGTGACGTTGCTGGAACCGACGTCGGGCCAGGTGACCGTCGCCGGCCACGACCTGCGACGTAACCGCAAACATATACGGCAGATGCTCGGTTACCTGCCCCAGGATTTCCGCTTCTTCAGCAAGCTCTCCACCTGGGAGTTCCTCGACTACGCCGCCGGTCTGTCCGGATTGTATCGCAAGCGGGACCGTGATCATGCGGTGGACGAGATGCTCGAGCGGGTGCGGCTGTTCGACGTGCGTGATCGGGCGGCCAACAAGCTGTCGGGCGGCATGAAACGGCGGCTCGGCATCGCCCAGGCCCTCATCGGCAATCCGCGGATCCTCGTGGTGGACGAGCCCACCACCGGTCTCGATCCCGAGGAACGCATCCGGTTCCGCAACGTGCTGGCCGACCTGGGCTCGGAGGAGCGGATCATTCTTTTGTCCACGCACATCGTGGGGGACATCTCGAGCACCTGTGAAAACGTGGCGCTGCTGGACGAGGGGCGACTGGTGTTCCGCGGCTCGCCGGACGAACTCATCGACGTGACGCGCGGGCACGTGTATCGGATCCACACCGACGAGACCCGGCTCGAGGCCATCGCCGAGCAGTTCGCCGTCATCGCCACCATCCCGGCGGCGTCCGGGTGGGAAGTGACTGTGGTGGCCGGGGATCTGGCGGGGTTCGACGGCGAACCGGTGGAGCCGAACCTCGAACACGCCTACGTCTACTATCTGGAGCACGAGTTGCAGACCGGCAGCGGCATTGGCAACGGCAAGCAGAGCCACTGGTCCGGCGTGCCCGAGGGGAGGCCCGAGTCATGATCTCCCCCGGCGCCATCTGGACCATCGCCCGGGTCGAGGGCCGGACCCTGCTGCGGAGCTGGTTCTTCCGCATCATGTCCCTCGTCGCGTTGACCTACTTCGGCTTCTTCGACTACTTCGCCGTTTTCAGCAAAAGCGCTGGGGACTGGGAGCTGCACGGCATCCCATCCACCATCCCGTACGTGAACATCCTGTTCCTCAACGCGGTGCAGGCCGTCGTGGCGGTGTTCCTGGCGTCGGACTTCCTGAAGCGCGACAAGAAGCTCGACACCACCGAAGTCATCTACATGCGGTCGTTGACCAACACCGATTACGTCTGGGGCAAGACCCTCGGCATTTTACTGGTGTTCGGGGGGCTGAACCTGGTGGTGCTGGCCATGCCGCTGGTCATCAACCTGTTCTTCCCGGACATCCCGATCGTCTGGAAGGCGTACCTGTACTACCCGCTGCTCATCAGCCTGCCGACGCTGGTGTTCATCCTGGGCCTGTCGTTCCTGTTCATGGTGCTGATCCGCAACCAGGCGGTGACCTTCATCGTGCTGCTGGGGTACGTGGCGACGACCATGTTTTTCCTCGGGCGCAAGTTCAACTACCTGTTCGATTACATGGCGTTCAACGTGCCGTTGATGTACAGCGGCTTCACCGGCTTCGGCGACGTGACGAGCATGCTGATCCACCGGGGGATGTACTTCCTGCTCGGGCTCGGCTGCATCTTCCTGACCATCTTCCTGTTGCAGCGATTGCCGCAGTCGCGGTTGATGCACGGCGGGGCGCTGGTGATGGCGATCCTGTGCCTGACCGGCGGGCTGGGGCTGGGTTTCCGCTTCGTGCAGAACGTCAATGACGGCAAGGCGTTGCGGGTGCGGCTGGCGGCGCTGGGGGACGATTACTTCGATACCCCGACGGTGACTCCATTACGATATGGCATCGAGCTGGAGCATCGGGAAAAGAGTTTTGCCGCCGCGGCGACAATGGTGGTACGCAACGAGAACGCCGTGCCTCTGGACAGGTACGTCCTGAACCTGAATCCAGGGCTGACGGTGGATCGGGTTTCGTATCATCTTTTTAGCGGCAAAACCAAAGTATTCCCAACGCCAAGGGAGAGTGATGATCACGCACCGCAAGGTGGCTCTTCGGAAGACGAAGTGTACAAGCGCGGCCCCTGCCGGAGCGGACCAGTAACACTTCGGATCGATCAATCATTCACCCGGGATCATCACTTACTTCTCATAGAACCCGACAGGCCGCTGGCAGCCGGAGACCACGATACTTTCACGGTGACCTACCACGGCGTCATCGACGAGGAGGCGTGTTATCCCGACGTCGACGAGTTGATCCGCGGCACGGTCTACCGGCCCGGCGAGGTCTTCACCGGCGTCAAGCGGTTCAGCTTCAACGAGCCGGACTATCTGCTGCTCACCCCGGAGAACGGCTGGTACCCGCGGCCGGGGGGCGGGTACAGCGGCGCGCATCCGGTGAACCAGCGGCTCGACTTCGCGCGGTACGATCTCGAAGTGCGGACACGCGAGGACCTGACCGCCATCAGCCAGGGCGTGGTGGACACGGTTGCGGCGGGACATTTCCGGTTCCGGCCGGAGAGCCCGTTGCCATCGGTGACGGTGACGGTCGGGCCGTACGAGCTGCGCTCGGTGACCGTGGACTCGGTGGCCTACAACCTGTACGTGCGCGAAGGGCATGCGTACTTCGAACCGTACTTCACCACCATCGGCGACACCTTGCCCGACATCATCCGCGATCTGCAGCAGAGCTTCGAGAATCGCATCGGCCTGGAGTACCGGTTTCCACGCCTGTCTCTCATTGAAGTACCCATCCACTTCTTCTGCTTCCGGCACACCTGGACCATCAACCAGGAAGTGGTGCAGCCCGAGATGGTGCTGCTGCCGGAGAAGGGGCTGCCGTTCTACGCCGCCGACTTCCAGCAGGTGTTGCGGCACAACCGGCGACACACCCGGCACAGCAACGAGGATGTGTCCGAGATGGAGAGCGAGATCCAGCTCCTGCGGCGGTTCGTGGGCGACACCCTGACCGACGACTTCATGCCGACGAGTTACTGGTGGGGCGGCGACGACTTCGAGTTCGACACCGACTACAACCTGTTCCCCAACTACCTCTCCTTCGCCAATCATCTGGTCTCGACGGAGTGGCCGGTGCTGAACCTGGCGCTGGAGTCGTACTTCGTCGGCCGGCTGGAGGACCGCAGCACCGAGTACTTCCGCTTCACGGTGGGGCTGGTGCCGGGCGAGCGGGTGAACCTGGCGCTGAAGAATCAGAACCTGCCCGACCTGATGGCCAATCCCGATCGCCGCGATCTGCTGCCGCTGGTGCTGAAGAACAAGGGCGACTACCTGTTTCTGCTTTTGGAAAGCATCTGCGGCGAGGAACGTTTTGCGGAGTTCCTGACCCGGCAGCTCGAGCTCTCACGGTTCCGCGATCTGTCGCTGGTGGATTTCCTGGCGGCGCTGGATACGGAGTTCGACCTCGACTTCCGCCCCTACATCGACACCTGGTACGAGAGCCGGGAACTACCGGGCTACCTGGCCTGGGATCACGAGGTGTACCAGGTGCTCGACGGCGATCGCACCCGCTACCAGGTGCGGTTCAAGCTGGCCAACGCCGAGCAGACCGACGGCCTGGTTCGCATCGCCTACCGCCAGCGGAGCGAACGGGAGGGCGGCGCCAGCATCCGCGACGCCGACCCGCACGAGGCCGGCCGGCTGATGTTCCTGAAGGCGGGTCAGATCAAGGAGTTCGGGCAGGTGCTCGACTTCGAGCCGAGTTCGGTGCGGATAGTGACCATGGTGTCGCGAAACATCCCGACCATCATCTTCTATGATGTGCCCGAGGTGGAGCTGCGCAAGTCGGCGCGGCCGTTCGACGGCGAGTCGATCATCGAGGGGCCGATCCGTTACACGGAGCCGGGCGAGATCGTGGTGGACAACGAGGACGACGGGTTCGCGGTGGAGACCAGCCCGGCCCGTTGCCTGCTACGCAAATGGTTCCCGCGGGAGCGGGACGAAGAGGACAGCAAGTACGTCGGCCTGCGCTTCTGGTCGGATATCAATAGCTGGCAGCCCACCATAAACCCGCACTTCTACGGCAAGTACGTCCGGTCGTCGCACTACACCAACGCCGACCGGGACAACGTGCGCAAGGCGTCGTGGAGCGCCGATATCACCGAGGCCGGTTTCTACGACCTGTACGTCCACGTCTACCGGTTGAATCTCGGGTGGGAAAGAAGTTCGGCCGAGTTCGGCACCAACCAGTTCCTCATCGATCACGAGGACGGCGTCGAGCAGGTGGAACTGGACCTGGACGCGGCCGAGAACGGCTGGAATCACCTGGGATCATACTATTTCCGCGCCGGCGTCAACACGGTGGAGATCACCAACGAGACCCGCAAGCGGTTCGTGCTGGCCGATGCGATGAAGTGGGTCAAGCGCTGACAAGATTCGCCATGTCGAGGCGATACAGGCGCGCAGACGAGACAAACGGGTCAAAAGATAGGAAGGTAACGTCCGATGCGAGTAACATTCCTGGTGCTGACGCTGCTCGTCTGCCTGACGTCCGGGGTAACATCCGCCCAGCAAACACTGTCCTACGCCGATGCCCTGGACATCGCCATGCAGAGCAGTCCGTCGTTGCGGCAGTACGCGTTGAGCCTGGAGCGGAGCGAGGCGTCGCTGCTGGCGGCCAAGGCGCGGTTGAAGTCGCGCCTGAGCCTGTCGGTCACACCCATGGATTACAGCAACAGCAACCAGTTCAACGACCTGTTCTCCACCTGGTATTCCCAGGAGACCAAGTCGTCCTCCGGCACCTTCCGGGTCATCCAGCCCGTCAAGTGGACCGACGGCGTCCTGTCGCTGAACAACTGGTTCTCGTGGCGCGATTCGTACAGCGAGTTCCAGGGCGGGTCCAGCGAGACGTATACCAACAACCTGTACCTCAGCTTCGAGCAGCCGATCTTCACCTACAACCGCACGCAGCTCGAACTGAAGGGCCTGCGGCTGGACCTGGAACGGCAGCAGCTTTCCTACTCGTTGCAGCTCCTGTCCCTGGAGCAGCGGGTCATGCGGTCGTTCTTCGACGTGTACCAGCAGAAGATGCAGCTCCAGATCGCCCGCGAGGAAGAGGTCACCACCCGCCAGAGCTACGAGATCATGCAGAACAAGGTGGACGCGGGGCTCAACCGGCTGGACGACCTGTACCAGGCCGAGCTGAACCTGGCCAACGCCGTCTCGTCGGTGCAGAACCAGGAGGTGGCCCTGGCCAACGCCTTCGACGGCTTGAAGCAGTTGATCGGTTTGCCGCTGGAGGCGTCCATCGACGTGGACGAGGACGTCAGCTTCGAACCGGTGGCGGTTGACATGGAGCAGGCCATGACGCACGGATTGGCCCACCGGCAGGAGCTGCGGCAGCGGCAGATGGACATCATCAACGCCGAGGACAACCTCACCCGCACCGGCGCCGAGAACGAGTTCCGCGGCAGTCTGAACCTGGCCTACGGCACCATCGGCAACAGCGAGTCCTTCAACGACATCTACAAGTCGCCGGACAAGAACCAGCAATTCGTGGTCAGCTTCGAGATCCCGCTGTACGACTGGGGCGCGCGCGACCTGCAGCTCAAGGCGGCGCGGGCGGCCGTTCTGTCCTCCGAGATCAACCTGGAGGACGAGCAGATCAGCATCCGCATCGCCATCCGCCAGGCGTACCGCAATCTGCAGAACCAGGTGACCCAGATCGACATCGCGCGGCAGAACGTGCGAAATTCGCAGCTCACCTACGAGATCAATCAGGAGAAGTACAGTAACGGCGACCTGACGGCCAAGGACCTCGATTATTACCAGACGCAGCTCTCGCGGGCGCGGCTGGACGAGGTGGCGTCGTTGATTCGATACAAACTGGGTCTGCTGGACATGAAGATCCAGTCGTTGTGGGATTTCGAGAATAACCGGTCGGTGGTTCCCTAGTTCATCAATGAGTGAACCGTGAAGAGATTACTTTTGGGTCTACCGTTGTTACTCGCCTGTGCGTTGCTGCTGACCTCGTGCGGCGGCGATGGCGAACAGTACGAGGCCGAGATCGCCGTGCCCGTCTCGGTGGAGGAGGTCAAGCTCCGCAGCATCGAGGAGTTCATCATCGCCACCGGCACGGTGAACGCCACCATGGAGATGGACCTCGTGGCGGAGATACGGGGACTGTACCGGCTGCAGACCAACCCCACCACCGGCCGGCCGTTCATGCTCGGCGACCGGGTGACCGCGGGCTCCACCATCGTCAGGCTCGCCAAC
>JBDRBC010000266.1:0-3903 GCA_043823125.1 bacterium
GACCGCTGTCGAGGGGCAGGGCATAGGCGCCGGCCAGGTCTGTCCGGGCCATGTCGAGCTTGGCCAGGCTGGCGATCTCGGTGTTCTCCATGCTGGACTCTGCACTGGCGGGCGCCCTGTCCACGGATACGGTCAATACCAGGGTCACGGCCAGGGCGATGACCACCACCGCCGCGCTGCACACGACGAGGGGGAGTCGACTGGTTCGCGAGCCTCGAGCCTGGGGTGGTTTGTTCGGGGTGGGTTCCATGCTTGTAAAGACACTTGAGGGGGGGAAAGGTTACAGGTGGGTCCGCCGTCACCGTCAAGCTCGGTTCTATCACCCAACACCCCCCCCTCCACACCCACTCCCCAATTGACTATGGCCACTCTCCAACCTACGTTTGCCGCATGAGCACGCAACAACCGACGCCACAACATCTTGGGTTGCCACTTCTTTTCTTGGCCGGCATGTTCCTGCTCCTCGGCGCCGGCTGCAGCAAGTCCGTCGGCAGGGACAACGCCGCCGACACCCCCAAGCCGAACGTCCAGCGCCTCCAATCCCTGCCCTACGCCGGTAGCACCCCGGCCAAACCCGACGATCCCGACGGCGTGATCGCCCACGACGCCGAGCGCAGTTGCCCTGGCTACAACCTCTATACCATCTACGCCCTCGGCACCGCCGAGCTGATCGACGCCGACGGCAATGTCATCAGATCCTGGTCCGCACAGGGTGAGATCTGGATGCACTGCGAACTACTGCCCGAAGGCGATCTGCTGGTGGTGGGCGCAGGGACGCCGGTGGCCGGCAGCCCCGGCCAGGATGCCCATCTCGACGACGCCACCCGTTTCGTCAAGCGGTACGACTGGAACGGCGAGCGGCGATGGCGGAAATCCCATCTCGGCCATCACGACGTCGAGGTCACGCCGGACGGCAAGATCCTGCTGCTCGCCCTGGAGTACCGGCACTTCCCGCAGTTCGATCCGCGGAACGCCGTCCGCGACGACATCCTGCTGCTGCTGGAGCCGGACGGCTCCAGCAGCGAGTCCTACTCGTTGATGGAAGCGGTGGGGCGCAACAACCGGGCGTTCCCCCTCTACCGGCTTGACCCGACCGAGGAGTCGGGAAACCGTTTCATCGACCTGTTGCACGCCAATTCCGTCGAGTGGATGCGCGCCGATCTCGCCGGCAGCCACCCGCTGTACGACCCGGCCAACGTGCTGGTCTGCTTCCGTCACCAGAACCGGGTGGCGCTGTTCAACTGGCGGGAGCGCCAGGTGGTCTGGTCGTGGGGACACGACGAGCTCTACGGCCCCCACGACGCCCAGCTACTGGCCAGCGGCAACCTGCTGGTCTTCGACAATGGGCTGTCGGAACAGCGCTCACGCATCGTGGAGATGGACCCGCGCACGGGGAAGGTCGTCTGGCAGTACGTGGCCACTCCGCCCGGGAGTTTCTACACGCTGAGCAAGGGCTCGGCCCAGCGGCTCCCCAACGGCAACACCCTGGCCGCCGAGTCGGACAAGGGGCGGGCCCTCGAGGTCACCCCGGCGGGCGAAAAGGTCTGGGAGTTCGTCTGTCCCCACTTCGTGGATCAGGGCAACCGGGCCGCCATCGTGCACATCAAGCGGTATCCGGAAGCGTTCTTGGCGGAGATCCTGGCCGGCAACCCTCAGTGATGCCCGCCCCACATCTTCTCTCCAGCTTCAACCTTCACCGTGAGCTTGTTGCACTCCGGCGGCAACGGACAGGTGGCGTACGGCGTGAACACGCACGGCGGATTCGTCGCCTGGTTGAAGTCGAGCTGTACCGTTCCGTCCTCGGCCGGGGCCGACGCCGACAGGAACCGCCCGCCGCCGTAGGTGGTGACCTCGTTGGTCTCGTCGCCGAAGATGATGAATAGATCCTGTCCGTGATCGCCGATGGGGGTGAGCCGGCACTCCTGGCCCGCCAGCTCGAACACCAGGACGCCGGGACTCGTCTGGTCGTCTGATTGTCCAAGCACGTTGGGGATGCTCACGGTGAGGGCGGAGTCCGGTACTTCCAACCGCGCCGTGACGCGCCAGGCGGGATCCACCGGGAAGCGATCGATGCCCTCGAAATCGCGCAGGACTTCGCTCTGGCGGTCCTTTACCCGCAGGAACATCAGGTCGCCGCGATTGATGACATGGAACTGCAGCGAGCCGAGTTCCACCAGGGTGGGACGCCCCGCCGAATCGGGGATCAGCTCCAGGCTGCCCTGGATGGTGGTCGGTCTGGCCGCGGCCGCTTCGGCTGCCGCAGTCGTTTCCGTAGTATTTTCCGCCGCCGCCCTGGCCGCCGCTTCCGCTGCCGCCGCCACCGCCACCGGGTCCACTACCTGAACCTCGATCCCCTCCACGAGGTGCAGGGTCACCAGCAGGCCCGCCTTGCCGCGGTGAATCGTCAATCGGCCCACTTCGCGCGGCGCCTTGTGGATGAGCTGCACGTCCATGCCGTTGGCCGAACCCACGCTGTTGTCTCCCTCGGCCAGGGGATGGAGTCCCACCAGGGTGAGCCATCCGGTGTCGCTGCGCAGCCGTTCCACGCGCTGGGCGTGCCAGTCGTCGATCTCCTGGATGTACTCGTTGCCAGCGACGGCCATGGCGGGCAACAGCAACAGCCACAGCAGGGGGAGGAATCGGGCAAGGCGTTTCGACGGCGAAGAGTTCGACATGATCCGCTCCCGGTTCGTGTCCTTGATGGTGAGGGAATCGTCATTGAACGACAAATCACGCGAGATCGCAAGCGGGGGGCGAGGGCGTCAGGAGAAGCGCCCGAACCTGGCGGAGGTTCGGGCGCGGTGACCGCTGAAATTCTCGGAGGGGCTTCAGCGGTTCATTGCCTTAATGTATCGGACGTTTTACGTAGTCAGCATCGATGAGCAATCACCCTCAAAAACTGAGTGATATTGTAAGTCGAAAACGCGTCATGGGTCAATTCTTATCCTCATTGGTAATCATTTATTGCGAGTTCTGGATAATTGGGGCCGAATCCAGGAACAGATTTGACTTCACCACACCATGTGTCATACCTGAATCGCTCAAAATCGATCAATAGAGACCTGGCCACACCGAGGGGGACACCATGGTGGACGATAAGGTATGAGGCGCCGATGCCGACACCGGGCTCGTGTCCAACCTGGGCGACCTCGTCGAGGTGCAGGATGAGAAGCGGTCGTGGGGGTATCTGCGAGCCTTGTATCGCTGATGACCAGGCCATCAGGGAGATGACCCGAACAGCCCCGGGAAGTTCACGGCGTCCAGCACGGTGAAAAGCATGATCTGCACGAACACGCTGGTGATCACCAGGCCGAGCACGGTCATGCCGGTACGGCCCTTGCCCTGCTGGACCCGTCGCCGGAACCAGAGCAGCATCGCCATCTGCACCACCCACATGGGCAGACCGTTCAATCCGAACACCATAAAAAACAGGAAGAACAGAACGATGCTGATTCCGCAGGTGAAACAGCCCGACGGAAGGTCGCGGCTGACGGTCGGCTGCCAGCCCATGGTCTTGGCGAATTGATCCGCCAAGTGACCCAGCGGAAAAAAGGTCGCCACGATCTGCCTTCGCAGGAAGAATCCCATCGCCAGCCAGACCACGAGCCAGATCACGCCGAGTAGCACGCTGCTCCGGTTGGCGATCAAATAGGTGCCGCCGAGAACCCAGGCCAGGTAGCTGTACAGGAATCCGTGACTGCCCACGGCGTCGGCGAGACCGAACCGTTTGGCAGTGATGGCAAAGATCACCAGCAAGGCGGCGCCAAGCAGGTATCCTGCCCCGTTGGCCACCGACTGCACGAAAAAGCAGAGACCGGAACCGGCCGCCACCGCGATCAAAAAGAGGAACCAGCGGATAATACGCCCCATATTCACCCCTCATGATCTCTCGTGATCTCTCGT
>JBDRBC010000267.1:0-4007 GCA_043823125.1 bacterium
ATCCGGCAGGCGTGGAACGACCTGTACGGCATGGCCGGCTCGTACAACAACACCGGCGTGGTCTACATCGCGCGTGGTGACTTCGAGCAGGCCATCGAGCAGCTCGAACAGGCCCTCGTCATCGGGCGGCGCATCAACTACATCGATGTCCTGGCCATCACCACCGGCAATCTGGCCCGGTGTTATTTCGAGCTGGGTCGGTACGAGGCAGGACTCGACCTGGTGCGCCAGGGACTGGCCGTGGCGCGTGAGAATGAACGGCCGCTGCAAGCCCTCGGTCTGCAGAAAATCCTCGGCCGGGCGCTGCGCGAACATGGCGAGCTGGATGAAGCTGAAGTGGTCCTCTTCGAGGCGCGAGCAGATGCCGAGGCCAGCGGCATGACGGTGGCGCTTCTGGAAACACGCGGTGAATTGGGCGCCCTGGCCTGGGAACGGGGTGATTTCCAGTGGGCCGCCACGGAGCTGGCCGACATCATCGCCGCGGTGCGGGAAGTCAGAAACCCACATCTGTTATGGGAGCTGCAGCTGTACCACGGCCGCGCCCGACGTGATCTGGGTGATCACGAGGCGGCCGTGGCGGTGTTCCGCGAGTCCGTGACCACTCTCGAGCAGCTCCGCAGCAGCATCACCGATGAAGAAGCCGCCGGGCAGTACCAATCTTCCCACGGCGAGGTCTATCGGGAGCTGGTGGACCTGCTCGTCTCGCTCGGACGCCAGCAAGAGGCGTGGGAAGTGCTCGGGTTGATGAAGTCCCAGGAGCTTCGCGACCTTGATACACGGCAAGGGGCCTTACGGCCGGACACGGGAACCGGCGAGCGAGAGCAGGTCCAGGCCCACGTCGACAGCCTGTTCTCTCGCGAGGCGGTGCTGGTGCGCCGGCTCCGCCAGGAGCTGAACAAGCCCGTGGCCCAGCAACGGCCGGAATTGATCCGGGAGTGGCAGAAGGCGATCAACACCTGGAAGCTCCGATTCCAGGACTTCGTGGACAGGCTCGATGACAAGTATGAAGATCTGCATCGCCGTCTGGAAGTGCAGCCGCCGAGTTTCCACCAGCTCCAGCGCAGCCTGCGGGCCGACGAGGCGTTCTGCGAGCCGTTGATCCTGCCCGACCGGATCATCCTGTTCGTGGTGCGTGGTGGCGGGGAGGACGTGCTCATTTACCGGGAAGTGCTGGTGGACGAGCAGCGGGTACGTGACCTGATCGGAGAGATGCGGACCAGTCTCGAGAACCCGGGTGTGGCGTGGGAGCAGCGGCGCACCAGCCTGGCCACCGCGCGACCGGTGGCTGAACCGGTGGATCCCACCGAACCGGCGCGGGCCTTGTACGAGCTGCTCATCGCACCGATACTCGGTGACCTGGCCGGGATCGAGACCCTGATCGTCAGCCCCAGCGGGCGGTTGCGGTACGTGCCGTTCGCGGCCCTGTTTGATGGCGAGCAGTACCTCATCGATCGGTTCCGGGTGAGCGTTTTGACCATGGCTGGCGCCTTGACGCCGCGCCAGCCGTTGACCGCCGCGGCTTCCCTGCTGGCCATCGGCAACCCCGACAGCTCGCTGGACGGGGCGAAGTGGGAAGTGGAGCAGCTGGAGCTGCTCTGGCAGCCCGGGCCAGTCACCGTCATCATCGGCGACGGCACCACCAAGGAACGGTTGCAGACGGATTTGCCCGGCCACAGCATTCTGCACCTGGCCACCCACGGGCACCTGAACGACCAGCAGCCCGAGGCGTCCTACATCAAGCTAGCCGGCGAAGGGAAGGCGGGAGAGCTGACCTTCCGGGAGATCACCCTGCTGCCGTTGCTGGACGTCGACCTGGCGGTGCTCTCGGCGTGCAAGACCGCGGTAGGAGAAAACAGCGAGGGCACGGAGATCGCCGGCCTCGCCTACAAGTTCGAGCAGAACGGCGCCGCCGCGGTCATCGCCAGTCTCTGGGAGGTCAGTGACCGAAGCACTGCCTTGCTGATGATTGATCTCTACGAGTCCCTGCGTCAGGGTGGGGTCGATAAGGTGGAGGCACTGCGGAGCGCCCAGCTCGCCATGCGACAGAGCGAGAAGTACAGCCACCCGTACTACTGGGCGCCATTCATCCTCATCGGGAACTGGCGGTGACAGATGCAGAGATGGTTACTGATTCCACGCCAGATTTTTCTACGCCACTCGTTTCAGTTCGTGATGCTGGTTGCGATGTGGTTGGTGGTGGGTGCGACTCCTGCTGGAGCCCAATCCGTGTCCTCGGATAGTTTGGCCACCGGCTCCGGACATCAGCAAATCAAGACCGGGAAGGCCAGAACCAGCGAGGTCCTGGACAACGTGGTGGCGCTCCTGGCGGACTACTTCGGCGTGCCCACCGATCACATCACCCCCCAGACCGATCTGCAGCGGGACCTGGCCGCCGACCCACGGGATCTGGCGGAACTGCTGGCCATGATCTGCGAGCAACACGGAGTGCCGGTCCTCGAACGCGAGGACATCACCGTGGTGGCCCAGATCGTCCAGTACGTGGAGGGCATGCGCCGCCGTTTGACACCCGACGGCGCCGCCACAGGGTCGCCGACCAGCCACGATCCGGCGCCGATCCATCTCCAGACCGTGTTTTATACCACCTCGCGCGCTATGGACGATCCGGGCAGTCCGGATCATTTCTACGGCGGCGAGCGAGCGACTACCGGCCGGGGACTGCACTATGGCGTGTGCGAGGTGAGCATCCCGGTGGCGGTGCACCAGCTCGGCGAGCTGGAGTCGCCCCGGTTCTTCAAGCTGGAGTTCAAACCGGATCCACGAAAACATGTCGTCCTGCAGTCGGTCACTCCACTCGAGCGGGGGAGTTTCTGGTCCATGCTGAATGCCGGACCCAACTCGGCTGTGGCGAACGATGCGGACGACACCGCCAACGACGTCCTGGTCTTCATCCACGGCTACAACATGAGTTTCGCCAAGGCGGCGCGGCGCACGGCTCAGATGAGTTACGACCTGCAATTCACCGGGGCGCCGATCCTGTTCTCCTGGCCGTCGGACGGGAGCCTGCTGCAGTACGTTTCCGACCGCGAGGACGCGGAGTGGAGTGTCGCCTACCTCGAGCAGTTCCTGGCCGAACTGCGACGACAACTACCGGCCGGCCGGCTGCACCTGATGGCCCACAGCATGGGCAATCAGGTGCTCATCAAGGCGCTGTTCCGCATGGCGTTGCGACAGGATGCGACACAGCCGCTATTCGACAATGTCATCCTGGCCGCGCCCGATTTCGACGCCCAGGTCTTCACGGAGCAGATAGCGCCGGCGGTGGCCGGTCTGGCCAATCGCTGGACGCTGTATGCCTCGGACAAGGACGTGGCGCTGGAGGCGTCGCGACTGCTGAGCGCTCGTCGTCTCGGCACGCCGTTGTCCCTGGCCGACGGCATCGAGTGCATCGATGCCACCGGCGTCGAGGTGACGCCGTGGAGCGCGCCTGAATTTCACAGTTATTACGCCAGCAAGTTACGGGTTCTGGCGGATCTGGTGGGTGTACTCCGGGGAATCGGCCCCGACGCCCGCGGCCTGACTCGCGCCACCCGTGAGGGACGGATATTCTGGAAACTCACCCCGCAATAACGCGAGAAGTATCGATCAACCGATGGAGGAGAAACTGATGTCGACCCCACAACCGCACCGAAAGCAGTATTGGCTGCTGGCCGTGGTCGTCTGCTGCCTGATGATGGTGACCTCCCTGGCGGCCCTGGCCGAAGACGCCGCCACCAAGCCCGAGTTCACCCCACCGGATCCGGAGGCCTGGACCGTCACGCTGGCCAAACGGGGCGAGAGTGATCTCGACAAGCTGGCTCCCGATCTGCGGGTGCTGTACGACCAGTTCGCGGCGACTGATCGCAGTTACGACGGTCCGAGGTATACCGAGGAGCAGCTCGAGTACCTCTTCGGCCTGTCCCTGGACGACCGTCAGCCGGTGGTCAAGGTCAGAATCCGGCTGGCGGATGGAGCGGAAGATACGGATCTGGACATTCCCGGCATCGCCG
>JBDRBC010000268.1:0-3991 GCA_043823125.1 bacterium
TGGAATGGTGAAAAGCTCACGCTTTTTCAGATAATCTCTGGAGTTCTCCTGTTCACTGCAGCCGGTCCGTATTCCCGCCGGTCGATATCCGTTCCCCACGCGGGGTGTTGAGCGGCACCGGGCCGTCGGTCCCCACGGAGAATACGACCCGGGGGCAGGTGAAAGTCCTGTTCCAGTAAGTCGGTCCACCAGTTCAGTCCACCTCGATCTCGCCCTCGGCGACCATCACGCAGGCGCCGCCGATGCTGGTGTTGACGATATGGCCGTCCACTTTTTCCGCCTCGGCATTCAAGATGCTGGGGCGGCCCATTTCCACCCCCTGGGCGATGCACCACTGGAAGCGGCCGCTGGCGGCAACGTCGTGGTGGGCGAGGATACCGGCCAGGGCGCAGTTGGCACTGCCGGTCGCCGGGTCCTCCGGCACTCCGTTCAGTGGGGCGAAGACGCGGGCCCGGATGTCGTGATCGCCTTCACAGTGCACATACAGATGGATGTCCGGGGTCATTCCGGTATCAGCCAGGGCATTCAGCTTCTTCAGGTCGATCTGGGCGCGTTGTAGGGCGTCACGATCTCTCAACTCGGCAAACAGGAACGGCAGGCCCACCGAGGCCACCTGGGGCGGATGGGTTCTGGTGACGAAGTCCGTCGGCTCGAGGGAGACCGCCATCGCCAGCGCTTCCAGCGGGGCCACCTCGCCGAACGACAGCTTCTCGGGCGCCGCCAGCCGGCAAGAGAGCGGTTTCCCCCGGCGCTTCAGGATCGACACCGGCACCACTCCCACCTGCTCCTCGAAGTAGACCTGGGCGGTCGACCCGATCTCACCGAACTCCCCCTTCAACGCCAGAGCGAAGGCGGTGCCGATGTTGGGATGCCCGGCGAACGGCACCTCGTTGGTGGGCGTGAAGATACGCACCTTGCGGGTATGCCCGGATTCCGGCGGGAACACGAAGGTGGTCTCGGGCAGGTTGAACTCCTGGGCGATCTTCTGCATCTGCTCGTCGTTCAGGCCGTCGGCGTGGGGCAGGATGGCCAGCTGATTGCCGCCGAAGCGGGTGCTGGTGAAGATATCGCAGACGAGATAGTGGTAGCGCATGATTCTTTCATCCTCCCGTGTCCGTCACTCCCCGAATTCCGCTGGCGGCGCAAACAGGGACGGGTCCGGGGCCTGGTTACTGCCCTCGAGCGAGATCATCTCGTAGTAGGTGGTGCCGTTCTTGTGCACCGTCCAGGCGGTTCTCCCATTTGTAGCACATCCTGGTACCGGGGGGTGAAGTTGAATAAAAGCGGATTTTGTGAGACAATGGCGGACATCCGAACCGAATACCTGCCCAGGGAGGAACCAGAAGCCGGGTATCGCACCGCTGAGTGACAACTTGATCTGCAAATACCGGAGGTGTCGCCATGAATAAAGTCCCGGCCGGTATTGTCCTGCTGATCGTGCTCCTGCTCGCCTTTCCTGTTTCCGCCGGGGAAAAACTCTACTTCGCCGACAACGGCAACGACAAGATCCTACGTTGCGATCTGAACGGCACGAACCTGGAAGAACTGGTGACCACGGACATCGAGGTCGTCGGCTGCATCGATATCGATCGCACTGGCGGTAAGATGTACTGGACGGACTGGGCGTCGGCCACAGCACATATCAAACGCGCCGATCTGGACGGTGCAAACATCGAGACCCTGCTGTCGAGCCTGAGCGGTCCCTACGGCCTCGCGTTGGATGTCACCGGCGGCAAGATGTACTGGACCGAGTTCTCCATCAATGTGATCAGGCGCGCCAACCTGGACGGCACCGGTATGGAGGATCTGGTGACCTCGGGGCTATCGCATCCGGCAGGCATCGCCCTCGATCTGACAGCCGGCAAGATATACTGGGCGGATGGCGCCACCGAGTATTCCGCCAAGATCCAGCGGGCGAATCTGGACGGCACGAGCGTGGAAACCCTCGTGGATGATCCGTTGATTGCTCCCCAGGTCATCAAACTCGACCTGACTGCGGGCAAGATGTACTGGTCCGATCTCGGCACCGACTCCTGGTGGCGCGCCAACCTGGACGGCACGGACCTGGAGGAGATCCTGTTCTCCGTCTACGGCACGCCCATCGGCGTCGCCCTCGATCTATCGGTCAACAAGCTCTACGTCTCGGAGTACGGCGGGGCCAACTCGGAGATCAAGCGCTGTAACCTGGATGGGACCGGCGTCGAGGTGATTCTCTCTTCGGGTGTGGGCGCCATCTACGGCCTCACGCTGGGACCGGCCACAGCGGAATGTTCCAACGCCTCCATGTCGAGCGTCTGGATGGCAATCGTCACCGGTGTCGAGGTGTACGATTACGCGGTGTGGATGCACTTCGACGGCCTGGGGACCATCATCGACATGGGGGCCTACAGCGTTCCCGACCCGGCTGGCACCTACGCCATCGAAGCGGATTGCGATCTGACCGGCACCATCTGGTCCGATGGCTACGTGCCTTTCACCGGTCACGTGTACTCCGAGACCCTGGCCGACATGGACATCGGGTTCGGGCCCATACAAGTGCTCAAGGTGACCGACCTGGGAGCGCTGGAAGAGTGCTGGTCGGGACATTTCATCCAAGACACCACGGGAACCGTCTGGGACGTGACCCTGACCCTCGACGCCTACGGGATGATCGCCTCCGCCACCGGGTTTCCGGGGATCGTAGACGGGCGGATCTACACCGAGCAGGATCATGTGGCCGGACATTTCGAACTCATCGGCCCCGGACCCCCTGCCGAGATCATGCTGCTCGACGCCGCCATGTACGGCAACTCGGTCATGTCGGGCACCTACGGCATGGATTGCATCGATTACTGTCCCGGCGGATCCTTCTACTTGCACTGGTGCTCGCTCTCGAGCGTGGAGGACGGGACACCGCAACACGCTTCGGTTTCGCTGCGCAATTTTCCCAACCCGTTCAACCCGCGGACCACGGTGGGGTTCACGCTGGCCGTGGCGGGGCACACCCGGGTGCAAGTCGTTGACCTTTCGGGTCGCACCGTCGCCACGCTGCTCGACAGCGGTCTGTCGGTGGGGCGCCACACCGTGGAGTGGGACGGCCGTGACGCCGCGGGCCGCGCCACCCCGTCAGGCGTCTATTTCATGTGCGTCGAGACCGAACAGGCGCGGGAGAGCGTGAAGATGGTGCTCCTGAAATGATCCGCCATTCTTTTCATCGGCCTCCGGTCCGACTCCGGTCTTGGTCATTTGCCCCGGATCGGCTAGAGTGACCGGACACTCGAACCAAGGGAGTCTGGTACCATGAAGAAGCAATTAGCTGTTCTGGCACTGTTGGGTCTCATTTTCATCCTGGCGGCCGGATGCGGCAACAACACGGACTCCGCAACCGAATCCGCAACCGAAACGGCGACCGAGGCGGCCACCGAGGCAGCGACCGAGGCAGCGACCGAAGCTGAAACCGTCGCGACGACCCACGATTGCGACGGCGCCTGTGGCATGAAGGACGTGCCCATCGACCAGCTGACCGAGGTCGATGGCAAGTTCTACTGCGCCGGCTGCGTCCCCAAGGCCGAGGAAGCGGACGATTCCGAGGGCCACGAAGGCCACGGCCACGGTTGATCCGGTTCGCCCGGCGTCGCCTCCATTCTCGAAGCCATCTCCCACTGAATTGCACCAGGTGGGCGAGAGGGTGTCTTTCCACCAAAAATCACCGCCCCGGATATCCGGGGCGGTTTTTCGGGGCGGTGATGATGTCCGGTCCTCTGCCTGCGGGAGACGCGGGTTCGGCTACTTGATCAGGGCGATCTTGTCGATGATGCTCTTGCCGGCCGCCTCGGCGATGTAGAAGTACACCCCGGAGGATACGGCCGTGCCGCCGGCATCCTTCCCGTCCCAGAACACGTCATGTGAACCGGGCTGGACGACCTCGTCGATCAACGTGGCCACGAGTTCGCCCCGCACGTTGAAAATCCTGACGTGGAGTTTGCCGTCGCGAGGCACCTCGCAGACGATC
>JBDRBC010000269.1:0-2752 GCA_043823125.1 bacterium
GGGCGGTCTCGGTCGTGAAATCGTCTGGTGGGGACCTATCCACGGCAGCAGAGTCCTCTCGAGCCTGCCGAGCCGTTTCCCGAATCACTCCCAGGACTTGAGCCGCCCGCACCTTCGCCCGTTGCCGCCCACCAGACTTCGCCTGCTGCACTTTCGCTTCGAGCTGCCGGCAGTTCGACCGTTCAGCCTCCCGCAACCAGTCGGCCTGGGTAGCCACCGTCACCACACCACTGATGATCCGGGCCTTGGTCCACGGAAGCGCCCCCGCAGCCACCCTGTCCTTCACCTCCGGCAACAACTCGAGCCGTTCGGTGAGACGGATGAACTGATAGACCTTGGCCTGAGAGAGTTCGAGCGCCTCGGTGCCGTACTGCAGGATCGACGAGTAGCCGAGGTCGCGGTAGAGCCGGCGGCGTATCACCTCACCGAACCAGAGCACGACATTCCGTTCGGCGCGAACCGTGTGGTCGATGGTGGTCAGCAGGGACGCGTGGACCTGGCGGGCGGGCAGATCCGCACGAAAAACAGGAGGTGAAGTTGACATGAGAACGAGCCATTTCCGGGAGGAGGATGTGCGTTTTTCAGAGGTCTATATTATACGCGAAAACAAAGCGAAAATCAAGCTTAAAATGTTGTTGTTCAGGGAAATATCATGACGGTAATCTGACCCCCCGGCCCGAGCACCAGGCTCAGGCCGGCAGGAATCCGGCAAAATCTAGAACGCGCCCCAGCGCTGCTTCCCGCGGAGATAATAACTCGGGCAGAGGAATCGAAATATTCGCGCAATCTTGCGCGCCTTGCCGACACTTTCCTCGCTCTCGGCAGACAGCTCCGCCAGCTTTTCATCGAACACTTCGGCGAAGTATTCCTGGGTCGCCTCGTCGCGCTCGGCCTCGGTTTCGAACTGGTCCCGGAGCTTGCCCAGCTCGCCGTGGTCCAGCCAGAAGCCGGCGCAGTTTGGACACTCGTCCACCTCTATCTCTCGCTTGATGCTGAAGAAGTGGCGCATCATGACCATGCCGTTGCACTTGGGGCACAAGCGACGATCGCCGTGATCCACCGTGGCATTCGGGTCGTGTTCGACGTGGAGCAGACATTCGCCCAACGATTCGTGCGGTTCGTCCATCTTGCGCAGTTCGAACCGATCGAACCAGATGCCGCCGCAGCCACCCTTGCAAACATCCAGCGTGATATCCTCGATTTTCATTTCCTGCAATACATTCCCGCATGCTGGACACTTCATCGTAACGCCTCCTCATTCGCGTAAAGGCTTTCCAGGCAAGGGCCTCTATCCAGTTTCGGCCCTAACGAGACACACCTTGAGCACGACTGGGCTTGTTTCCCGCGAATGATCGATGCAAGAAAAAAGCCAGCGTTATGGGGACCGACTGGATCAGACCGAAATCACCTTGCTGCTCGCCCACTGGATGGCGATGATGTCCTTCATGCTGCCGACCTCGCCCACCTTGACCTGCCCGTCGAGCTGATAGTGGTTCAGACAGGTACCACAGGCCACGAGGCGCACTCCCTTGGCGGCCAGCGCTTGCAGCTCTTCCAGGACCGGCGAGTCCTGCACCACCAGCCTGACTCCCTCGCCGTAGAAGCAGATGGACGCCGGCGGTTTCCCGTCGAGATCGAGCAGACTCAGATAGGTACTGGCGAGTTTGTGGCTCAGCGCCGGTTCGGCCTGGCCCATGCCGTCGCGGGTGAACAGGACGGCGATGGAATCGTTGGCGTGGGAATCCGTCACGGGATCAACCTCCGCTGAGTGGCGCCAGGGGTAGCATTTGGTATCAGTCTGGTAAAATAGAATGTGAGCCGGATCTCGGCAAACCGCGCGGTCACCGCGACAGCGCACCCTCCAGTTTCAGCAAGTACCGCTTCGTGTCGAGGCCGCCACCGAATCCGGTCAACTTGCCGCCACTGCCGATGACCCGGTGACACGGCACGACGATGGGCAACGGATTGCGTCCGTTGGCGGCGCCCACGGCGCGGACCGCCTTGGGTCGTCGAATGCGGCGGGCCAGCTCGCCGTAGGAGATGGTCTGGCCATACGGAATCCGCTGCAGCTCTTGCCAGGTCGCGAGCTGGAACGGCGTCCCCTCGGGAACGAGTGGCAGGTCGAACTCCCGCAGCTCGCCGGCAAAGTAGGCAGCGAGCTGGTCGATCGTCTCGTTGAACGGCGGCGCCGACTTCCGCCAGCCCTTCAGTGGTTCCGCCGTCTTGCCGTTTTTCGCGAACAGGATGCCGGCCAACCCCCGCTCGTCGCCGTGCAGCAACAACCGGCCGATGGGAGTATCGGTGTACGTGTACTCGGTGGTCATCTGATGGGTCGTCATCGGATCACTCCTCACTGTGCCAGAGATGCAGTACCGCGTAGGCCCGCCAGGGGCGCCACTGTTCGGCCTGCTCCACGATCGCACGCGGTCGCGCCAGGGCGTCGCCGCTGCCGAGGGCGCGCCGCAGTCCCAGGTCTGTGGATGGGAACGCGTCCGGATCGGCCAGAGCACGCATGGCGATGTACTGAGCAGTCCAGGCGCCGATGCCGGGCAACGACTGGAGCTGCGCCAGAACGTCCGCCGGATCGGCTGCGGTATCGAGCTGTAGTTCGCCGTCTCGTATGGCCGCCGCCAGCTCCCGGATGGCCCGGGCGCGCGCTGCGGGCATCCCGATGCTCCCGACATCCGCCGTCGCCAGTTCCGCCGGGGTCGGGAACCGCCAGCCGAATCCGCCGAGATCCGTGTCGTCCCCC
>JBDRBC010000270.1:0-4552 GCA_043823125.1 bacterium
GTCCCTGCCCGGGGTTCCAGCTAAGGAGCTGTGTCGCCAGCACCGTGCCGCCGCGCCAGTGTATCCACGATTTGCTTGCAGAAGTCGGTGAGGGATGGGTCCCGCGCCCCCATGACCAGGATCAGGTCGCCCGGTTGCGCCGCGGCGGCCAGCTCACCGACAATATCCTCACGCCGCGCCTGGAAATGTGCCGTGGCGCCGTTCGCCGACACCGCCTCCACGATATCCCGTGAAGAGATATCCCGGGTCACACTCCCGCCGGCATAATAGATCTCCGGCAACCAGACCTGATCCACGGCGCGCAGCTTGAGACAGAACGTCTCGATGAGCGCGTCACGCAGAAACCGCGTCGGGCCATACCCGTGGGGCTGGAACACCGCCAGCAACCGGCCGCCGGTGGAGCGGTCCAGGCGGGAGTGGGCCGCGGCGAGGGCGGCGCCGATCTTGTCCGGATTGTGGGCGAAGTCGTCGATCACTTCGATGCCGTTGCAAGTCCCAACACTCTGGAACCGGCGTGATACGCCCTTGAACCGCGCCAGCGGTTCGACCATAGCCGACAGTTCCACCCCCGCGGCCTGACAGGCAGCGATGGCCGCCAGGGCGTTCAACACGTTGTAGTGGCCGGGCACCGGTAAGGTGAACTCGGTGTCTGCCACCCGAAAGCTGGAGCCGTTCCGGGTCAACGCGACTTTTTCGCCCTTCACGTCGCAGTACGCCCGCAGGCCGAAACGGGTGGCCGATTCAGCGAACGGCGCCAGGTTGCGGTCCTCGCCCACGAGGAACGGACCGGTGGTGCGCCGGCGAAAGGTGTGGAAGATCTCCGCCAGCTCCTCCGGTTCCTTGTGATCCAGGCGCAGGTTCAGCAGCACTCCCGCCCACGGCCGGTACCGGACCAGACTGCCGTCGCTCTCGTCCGCCTCGATGACCAGCAGATCGCTCCGGCCCGCCCAGGCGTTGCCGAGGTAGCCGTCGTCCATCAGGGAGACCAGATTGCCGCCGGTCAACAGGGAGGGGTCGCGGCCGGCGCCCCGCAGGATGGTGAAGGTCATGGCCGTCACCGTGGACTTGCCGCTGGTGCCGCTGATGGCGATGGTGCGAAAATCGGCGACGTAGCTGGCCAGCAACTCCGACCGATGCAGGATGGGCAGATCGAGCTGCTTGGCTACCCGGACGTCGGGCACCGAGTCCTCCACGGCCGTCGACACCACCACGCCGGCGCAGTCCGACGTCAGGCCGTTGCCGTCCTGGGGCACGATGTCGATGCCGAGGTCCTCAAGTTTCTGGCGGATGTGCTGGCGTTCACCCGCATCGAAGGCCCGATCGCTGCCGGTGGCGCGACCGCCGGCCTGGCCGGAAGCTTGAACGTGGAACTGGGCCAGGGCGCTCATGCCGCTGCCGCCGATGCCGGTGAAGTGGAGCCAGTCTGGTGCAGGCAACTGTTATCCTCCGTCCAGCAGGGTCGAGTGATCCGGGACCACGGCGATCCGGGGGTTCATCGGCGCCGCGAACTGGCACGAATGTAGCCAGGTTTCCCGTCCCCGGCCAAGGTCAATTCCGAGGAAAGGGCAGGGAAAACCATCTCACCGCATCGTCCCGGGCGGCTCTTGCCCTGACGTCGACTTCTGACCACTATTCAGGCGCCCAGGCATGGGGTAACCTGGGTTCAATCGGAACCACCAGCGCGGAGAATCCCGAGGAGGTCGGCCGCAATGTACGATATCGACTCGGCCCTGGATCACCAGATCCAGGAGGTCATGCAGAACCGTCCCACCGTGGTCTTCACCGAGCCGTACGATGCGCGGGTGGTGGAAGCCGCCTGTTACCTGCCGCGGTTCGTCCGCCCGGTCTTCGTGGCGCCGGAGGAGCACGTCAAGGCGGTCATGGCCAACGAGTTGCGGCACGTGGACCCCACCCGGATCGAGTTCGCCCTGTCGGAGAGCGCCTTCATCGACATCGATGAGCGGACCGATCTGCTGGAAGAGTTCGCCCAGGCGTACGTGGAACTGCCGGCGCCCATCAACCGCACCCGGGACCTGGACGAGGCGCGCCGTTTCGTCAGCGAGCCGGCCCGGTTCGGCATCATGGCCGTCCGACAAGGGCATGCCGACATGGTGGTGGGGGGCATCCAGCACGAGCCGAAGGATTACTTCCGGCCCATGCTGCGGTTGCTGGCCAAGCAGGAGGTCATGTGCGAGGCGGGTATCTTCATCATGCCCGACAACCATCCCGGCGATATCTTCCCCCACAACATCGTGGCCTTCGGCGACGTGGGGGTCAACGCCACCATGACCCCGGAGATCCTGGCCCACGTGGCCGTGGGCACCTGCGCCGCCGTGCGCGACATCATTCCCGAGGACGTGTTGCCGGTGATCAACGGCGCCATCGTCTCCTACTCCAACCGCGGCTCCGACGAGGGACCGTCGCCCCAGATGGTGCGGGACGCCACCGAACTGGTGCCCGACATCCTGGCCGAGCGGATCCGCCGCGGCCGCCGCTACAAGAGCATCCGCATCGAGGGGGAGGTGAAGGTGAGCGTGGCGCTGTCCCGGCGTTCGGCGACCTACTATCGCAAGGGACAGGAGAACACCTTCATCGGCGGCACCAACGTCATCATCGCGCCCAATCTGGATCTGGGAAACTTCCTGTTCCACATCTACGCGGCGCGATATCCGGAGGCCAAGAAGTTCGCCGTGGTGTTCGGCGTCCGGTTCCAGGGCGTGGATCTGCCCCATGGACTGCACCCCCGAGGACGCCATGCTGGCCGTCAAGGCGAGTGTCCTGCGTCTGCATCGATTCGGTCACTGGCACCGCACACCCCGGGATACCTTTTTCAAGCGGCACCGGATCCTGGCCATCAATCCCGGTTCCACCTCCACCAAGATCGCGGTGTACGAGGGGGACCTGGAAAGTTTCAGCGAGGAGATCGAGCACTCGGCGGCCGAACTGGAACCGTTCGAGGGTCAGCGTATCGTCGAGCAGTTCGGATTCCGCAAGGACGTCATCGTCAAGACACTCGGCGAGCACGAGCTGACCCTGGACGATCTGGACGCCATCTCCGCCCGCGGCGGCCTGTTGCGGCCCATTCCCCACGGCAGTTACCTGATCAACGAGCGGATGCGCCAGGATCTGCTGGCCGGCGTCGGTGGGGATCACGCCTCCAATCTCGGCGCCCTCATCGCCGGCGAGCTGGTGGGCAAGAACAAGCCGGCGTTCATCGTCGATCCGGTGGTGGTGGACGAAGCGCCGAGCCGGGTGAAGGTGACCGGCATCAAGGAGATCCGCCGCAAGGTGATCAGCCACGCCCTCAACCAGATCGCCACCGCCCGGCTGTATGCCCGGGAGCACGAGACCTTCTACGAGTACCTCAACCTCATCGTCTGCCACATGGGAGGCGGCATCACCATCGGCGCCCACAAGAAGGGGCGGTACATCGACGTGAACAACGGCCTCGACGGCGAGGGACCGTTTTCACCGCAGCGGTGCGGCTCCTTGCCCACCGGCCAGCTCATTCAGCTCTGCTACTCGGGCAAGTACACGCTCGACGAGATGAAGAAGCTGAATAAGGGGCGGGGCGGCTTGATCGACCTGATCGGCACCGCCGATTTCCGCGAAGTGGAACGACGGGTGCAGGCGGGTGATCCGGAAGTGAGCGAGGTCTTCGAGGCCATGATCTATCAGCTCGCCAAGGGCATCGCCGCCCTGGTCCCGGCCTTTGACGGCGAACCGGTGGATCGGATCCTGTTGACCGGCGGGCTGGCGCGCTCGGAGTTGCTGGTGGCGGGTATCGCCAAGGGTGTGGACGCCCTCGGGTGCGGGGTCACCGCCTATCCCGGCGAGAACGAAATGGTCGCCCTGGTCAAAGGGGCGCTGCGGGTGCTGAACGGCAAGGAAACGGCGCGACGGTACGACCCGGAATAGCTTGTTTACGTGGTGGTTGTCATGAATCCCATCTGCTCCCTCGATCAGCTCGTCGCCGATCTCCAGGACCAGCCGTCCCGGCGGTTGGCCGTGGCGGCGGGACACGATCCCAACACCATCCAGGCCGCTGCCCGTGCTGCCGAAAAGAATATCGCCGCGGTGACCCTGGTGGGGGATCAGCAACAGATCGAGACGTTGTGTCAGGAGTTCGGCCTGGACGCCGGACTGTTCGACATCATCGACGAGCCGGACGAGCTGGCGGCCGGAGCCCGCGCCGTGGCCATGGTACGCGGCGGCGAGGCCGACGTGTTGATGAAGGGATTGATCGGCACGGAGAAGTACATGCGCCTGATCCTGCACAAGGAGAACGGGCTACTACCCAAGGGTAATGTCCTGACCCATCTGGCGGTGGTGGAGCTGCCGGCGTACCGAAAGCTGCACGACAAGCTGCTGTTCGTCAGCGACGTGGCCATCATCCCGGCGCCGGATCTGGCCACCAAGGTGAAGATCCTGAGCTACTGCATCGCGGCGGCCCACAGCTTCGGCATCGCGGAACCCAGGGCGGCGCTGCTGGCGGCCAGTGAAAAGGTGAGCGAGCGGATGCCGGCCACGGTGGATGCGGCGCTCATCGCCA
>JBDRBC010000271.1:0-3896 GCA_043823125.1 bacterium
GTCGTCGTTGCCGGCGGCGGCCACGTAGAGGATGTCGGGGGTGCTGGCCATGGCGTCGTGCAGGCCGGTGGACAGGATGTCGAGGAATTTACGCGCCAGTTCGGCCCGCTCCTCGCCCGTCTCACCGACACCGTTGGCCTCGAGCATCCCCTCGATCTCCTTGAAGCTCCAGCCCCAGCTCATGTTGACCACACGCACGTTGTTCTCCATGAAGTACCTGGTGGCGGCGTGGTACGAGGCGGCGTGCTGCTCGGCGATCTCGCGGGTAGGCGGCTTGGGGATGCTCCGGTAATCGAAGGAGATCCGGGCCACGAGCAGCTTGGCGAACGGATTGCCGGCGCCGGCGATGCCGGCCACGTGGGTGCCGTGGGCGAACAGGCCGACGAAACTGAGATCGGTCATGAACTGCTCCACCTCTTCGGGCTGCAGACCGCCGATGTGGGCTTTCAGCTCCGAGGCCTCCGGACTGTCGATGGACGCCTGGAGGTCCGTCAAACCCTTGGTGTACTTCATCGCCGTCCACACCCGGTCGCCCACCTCTTCCAGCGGGTGCAGCAGATGGGGGGAGACCACGCCGTCCTTGTCGTAGGCGATGCCGTGGATGTCGTCGACGAACCCGTTGCCGTCCGTGTCCTCGCCGTCCAGCTTCTCGTCTGCGTTGACGAAAATGGCGTCACCGAATACCGACACGTCGACGCCCGAGTCCCAGATCCCGAGGACCACCGGTTCCAGGTCCTGGCCCGGATCCAACGCCACGTCCCGGTTGGCCCAGATGTCTTCCTTCTCCACCTGGTTGTTGTCGATGTACGCCTGGTAGACCGCGATCATCTCCGCCTTGTACGGCAGGGTGAGGGTCATCAGCCGGCGGATCCCGGCGATCTGCGCCGCCACGTCACCGCTGACCTCGCCCGAGTTGGCCACGATGGGGTCGATGTTGGCCTGGACCATGCCGAGGATCAGATTCTCGCTGTACAGTTCCAGGCGGCCCTTGTTGGACTGGATGTCGTCCTGGACCACGTCCCACGGCAACTCGTCGACCCGGGCGGCGAGGTGTTTCTGGAAGGCGGCCCGGAAGGCGGCATCGTCGTTCTGCCAGTCGGTCTCGGCCCGGGCGGCGATGAGGGCGTGACTGGACATGCCCATGGTGAGGCGGCTGGCTTCCTTCTCCTCGTACTCCTTGCCCTTGGCGAGGTTGGCCAGGGCGTCGTCGTACTTGCCCTCCAGCATGTCGATGGTCATCAGGGTGCCGTACATGCGCTGCAGGGTGGCGTTGTCTTCGATCTCGTAGGTGGCGAGATCGGACTCGACGTTGGCTCGCAACGTACCGAGAAAAGCCGCGAACGCTACATTGTCCGCCAGCAGGGCGCTGGCGCTGCCGGCCACCGGGTAGGCGTGCACCGGCAGGTCGTCCATGGTCTCGATCTTGATCTTCTCGCCGGTCTGGGCACTGGGCTGGCCCGGATGCAAGAGCGCCAGGCCGGCGATCATCATCACTGCCGCCGGCATCCAGAGCAGATATCGACTCCATTTCATCACGATTTCTCCTTGTAGTTCGGAACGTTTCGAACCCGGATCGACGGACCGCGGCACTCTCGGCCATACGCAGCGACGTGAAAAATCCGGGCTGAGAATCGGGGGAGGTCCGCCAGGGGCCTCGTCACTCGCAGACAAGGACGCAGATCAGTCGTAGTAAGTTCGCAGCGGGGACCAGGTTTTCAGTCCCGACGAATTCTCCCATCCCACCACCCGAGCCATCATCCACCAAAACACTTTTCCCTTCAAATAGCAATTGAAACAGTGCGAGTGGGCGCAGGAGGCGCAGGTCGGGCAGGTGTGCTGGGCGCACCAGGTGGCGCACCAGCCGCAGCCGTCGGACTCGTCGGGGTAGTAGTTCCCGGCGGGGTCGTAACTCTCGATATCGGCAAAATCGAACAGGACCTTGTCGTTGTCCTGGCAATACTGGCGGATCTGGTGGTTGCTGGCGTAGAGGATGCCGCCCGGGCCGTCGCCGTCCAGGTGCCCGGTCATGTAGACGAAGGTGATGCCTGGGTAATCGGTCTCGAGTTGATTCATTGCGTCGAGATAGATCTGGATGCCGTTGGCCGTGTTATCGGAGCAGCCTCCGCACCACGACCACATCACCACGTTGTACTGTCCGGGATGGGCGTCCAGGTAGGAGCGGGTGGTGTGGTACCAGGTCAGGTCGCCGTTGTGTCCCAGATCGCCGCCCGGCTCGTGAAGGTCCGGCAGCGAATAGTCGGGATCCTTGGCCGCCGCCAGCATGTTGAGCCCGCTGACGATCTGGCTGCCGTGAGAGGTATGGCCATAGTAGATCCGGAAGGTGTCTCGAATGTACTGGAAAACAGTATCGGGAATCTGGTCGAACTCGGGCACGGCGTCGTGACCGGCAACAATGAGCCCCGTGGCGGTGGTATCGGGAACCCAGGGGTTGTTGTCGCCGGGATCGGAGGGATCGGTGGGATTGTTCTCGTCCCCGCAACCGGTCGCCAACAGGAGGGATACGAGCATTATGAAAAGGGCATTAGGCACGCTTTTTCCATACGATCCTGAATAAGGCATGATTCCCTCCTGATCGGCGACTCCGAGGTGTCGCCATTGCAAGGACCGTACCGCTTCCACGCACCATCCGGCGTGGTTGTGATGGCGCCGACTCGCTGGAGAAGGTACCATGGAAACTCGCTACCAGGGACTGGAGAAATGGAGTGTCATGACCCGGGTCAAGATCTGCTGCATTGCTTCCATCGCCGAAGCCTGGGCCGCCATTCGGTGCGGCGCCAGCGCCGTGGGGCTCGTTTCGGCAATGCCGAGTGGCCCGGGGGTAATCAGCGAGGAAACCATCGCCAACATCGCCGCCGCCATTCCGCCTGGCATCGGGTCGTTCCTGTTGACCAGCCGTCAGGACGTGGACGGCATCGTGGCTCAGCAAAGGCGTTGCGGCACCAACACCCTGCAACTCGTCGATCGGCTGGAACCGGGCGCCCATGCAGAGTTACGGCAGCGATTGCCGGGCATCGCCATCGTCCAGGTGATCCATGTGGTCGGTGAGGAGTCACTGGCCGAGGCCGAGGCCGTGGCGCCGGACGTGGACGGTATCCTGCTCGATTCCGGCAATCCCGCCGCTGCCGTCAAGGAGCTGGGAGGGACCGGGCGGACCCACAACTGGGCAGTCAGCCGGCGCATTGTCGAGTTGGTGCCGGTACCGGTTTTCCTGGCCGGGGGGCTGAATCCCGGCAATGTCGCCGAGGCTGTTCGACAGGTCGAGCCGTTCGCGGTGGATGTCTGCAGCGGCGTGCGGACGGATGGGTTGCTGGATGAGGAGAAGGTGGCGGGATTCATCGGGCAGGTGCGAGAGAGCGAAACGATGAACCGCGGACAGATCGAAACTCGATCAGTATCCAGATGGCACTGATCCACCCAGGAAAGCCTTCCATGAGCATGCGGGGTTTATAATTGGCGGAAGCAGCCGATTTGAGTTGACAGGGTTCTCAGGAAACCTATCATGCGCTCAACAGTGATGTACCGTCCTTCTTCGGACGGTATTCTGTTTCTTCCCGGTTCGGTGCTTGTGGGCACAGGAGCGGGCAACCTGATGGTCGAGGCCGACCCCGCTGACGCGAGTGGAAATGGGCCAGACCTGGTATTTGGACAGGGGCTGATTTTGTCCTTGGAGGCTTCATCATGAAATTTCTCGGAAATCTCTCCGTGATGTTGGCGGCTTCCATTATTTTCCTTGCAAACAGCGCCAGTGCCATCTCCCTCACCGACTACTATTTCCCCCGGAGCACCTCGCAGGAAGCTTACGTCAACGGCGCTTTCAACGCGCTTGGCAGTTCCGCCGACAGTACCGAGGTGGGCTACACCCTCGCCGGCACGGG
>JBDRBC010000272.1:0-4220 GCA_043823125.1 bacterium
ACCGGCTGGTCACCGAAGCCCTTCTGCGCCCGGACCCGGAGCATGTTCTCGATGAGCTCCGGGTTGTCACCAGGCTCCCCGTGCCGTGGATGCTTCCACACCTCGTTGAATTCGTCGAAACCCTGCTCGGCCTGGGTGGCGAGGGAGACGAACGGATTGTCCGAATAGCCCAGGGTCAGATATCCCGCCCCCTGCAGCACCTCGGCCAACGTGGTGAAGCTGGTGGCCAGCGCCTCCCCCTTCTGGATCACCCGGTGATCCCGCCACGGCAGGCCGGTCAGCAGGCTCGGCACCGCGGTCAGGGTGAACGGGGCGCTGGAGAAGACGGCTTCGAACTTCAATCCCTCGCGGGCCAGGGCGTCGATGGCTGGGGTGGTGGGACGCTCGTATCCGTAACAGGAGAAGTGTTCCGCCACGGCGGCGTCGAGCAACAGGACGAGCACATCCGGATGATCCGGAAGAACAGGTCGCGGCTGCTGGCCGGAATCCGCGCCGGTCGCCTCCCCCTCGCCAACCTCCCCTTCCCGGGTGATGGACCGCCAGTCGCCCGGCAAGATCGCGGGCGCCGTCATCTCCCGCCAGGTGGCGAGCTGCCGGGAATCGAGCTCTGCCTGCACCCGCAGCTCGCGGAAATAGATGGCCAGCGGCCGCCGGTCCTGATCGGCGGTGGCGGGTTCACGCATATGGGTAGCCCGGAAGGTAATCAGGTTGTAGCCCTGCAGGATCAACGAGTCGGGAATGGTGACCGCACACTCGACCTCGCCCCACTGATCGGCCAGGGGGAATTCATCGAGATCGGCGTCGTTGATCGCGATCGTCACGGTCTGCCCGGCGTGGGCCAGCTCCGGTGTGGTGCTGCAAACGGCGCGCAGGCGGACGTCGCGCCCGAGCAGGTAGAGGTGCAGCGCGGATTCTTCATTGACGGACCAGACACCGTTCTCGTCGGGTTGGCGAACCCACCCCACCTCGAACCAGTGGATGCCGTGATCCCGCCCGTAGCTGAGGCCGAACGCCGTGTCCGGTTGACCGCCGCGGAAGCTGTAATCGGCCAGGGTGACACGGTGCCAGACATCCTGATCCTTGGCGCCGCATCCCGCAAAGAAGACTACAGCCAGTAGGGCGATGAACCATCTCATGTGTGAATCCCTTCGGTGATCAGGCCGGCGATTCCGCCGACCCGCCAAGGCCGGACCGGCGGAATCGTAGAATCTCTCCCAGGGAGCGTCAAGTGTCAGCACCCCCACCTGACACACCAGTGCCGCCAGCGTACTGTCAGTATCCCAGACTCTCGAGCGTCTCGATCGTCTTGGCGTCGAGCGGCACTTCCTCGAGTTCCATTGCCGACACCTGCTCGAGCCAGGCGATGTGCTCCCGCAGGCGATCCCGCCACACGACGGCCAGACTGTCCGAGAGCGAGTACAGATTCGACTTTTCCCCGGGATCCGCCACCAGATCGTAGAATTCCCAGCTCTCCTGGTCAGGACACCAGATGATCTTGTACCGCTCTCCACGCAAACCATACAGGGTCCGTTCAGCCTCCGGCGTGTGGGTTTCCAGGAAGATGACGGGGTGGACCTGCACGGCGCCGGGCGCGAGCAGATCGCGGCCGCGGGTATCAGCCGGAATCGGCAGGTCGAGTTGAGCCAGAATCGTCGGCAGGATGTCCACCAGGGCGGCGGGATCGCTGCGCCTCATTCCCGCCTCCAGCCCGAAGCTGCGGGGCGGCTTGATGATCAGGGGAATCCGGACCATGCAGTCGTACACCGTCTCGATATGACCGACGCGGCCGTGGCAACCGAGCGCTTCACCGTGGTCGGCCGTGAAGACGATCAGACTCTCCTCGTAGAGGTCCCGCTCGCGCAAGGCATCCAGCAGCCGGCCGACGTGTCGGTCGGTGAAGGCCACTTCACGAGCATAACGATCCTGTCGCTCGGCTTCATCCAGGATCAGATCGACCAGACCCAGCGCCAGGCCCACCCGGCGAGCCCCCGCGGCGCCGATGATGAACCGGCACTCCTCGTACGCCCCCACCGGCGGCCTGGCCGGCGTCAAGGTGGGCAACTCACCATCCAGGTTCCGCAAGGCCAGATTCCGCACGATGATGGGGTGAGGCGAACTCAGCACCACCTCGGTCTCTCCCTCGGGCAGCTCGAGTTCCAGCAGCGTGGGCGAGTACCTGCTGGTGGGGATGCTGGCCACGGTATCGCCCGCCACCGTCACCGTGGCCGTGTGTTCCATCAGACCGTGGGCGTCATACGGTTCGTGGGGATCCGAGAAATGGGCCCAGAAGAAGCAGGGAGCTTGCAGGTCCGTAAGGATCTGCAGGCTACGGGGCAAGACCACGTCCGCGTTGATGATCCAGGCTTTGTCGAGACGGTCGTCGTAGGTATCGAACCCTCGTCCGAAACCGTATTTCCGCGACACGGGCGAGATGCTGACGGCCGCCCCCGTGCTGTACCCCCGTGCCCGTAACAGTTCGGCCAGCATGGGTAGCCGGGAAGAAACCCGTGCCCGCATGTTGTTCAGAACGCCCGTTTCCGACGGCAGCCGGGATGTGAACAGACTCGCGTGGCTGGGCCCGGTGCTGGGCGAGTGCGCCAGGGCGATCTCGAACAGGATGCCATCGGTTGCCAGTACATCGATACCTGGGCTCATCTGGCGCGAATCCCCGTAGCAACCGAGGTAATCGGGACGCAGGGTGTCGACGACGATGAGCACCACGTTGTACGGTTGGATATCACCAGCCAGGGCTCGGGAAGGAACGCCACTCGAACCGTAGCAGACACAACACGCGACCAGCATAGCCGAGAGCCGAAAGGTCCGCAGGATCGACTGTTCCGGTATCACCTCAAAACTCCCGGTAAGGAGCGCCAGCACTCGTTCCCATGCGGAACCAGGCCGTACTGCCCATCCCTCCCCAACCAACATGGCTGCAACGCAATCAGGTCAGTACCCCAGGGCGCGCAGGGTCCGGATATCCTCCTCGGATAGCTCGGATTCCACCGCCGCCGCGCTGTGAACAGTATCCACCAGGACTGCTCGGAGCTGACCGATCATGGTGGTGTAGGTCTCCGGATAGCGCAACCTCAGGTTGAGCGTCGCCGCCGGGTCGACCTTCATGTCGTACAGCTCCTGTCGGTTCCAGCCGTCGCAGATGGCGAGGTAGCGGGAAGTGCGATATCCCAGATGGGGACTCCCGGGAGCTGGTCTGAGCAAGATGCCGGCCCGAAACGCGGTCGGATCCTCCAGGACCCGGAGGAAACGGCTCGGCCACTTGGAGCCGCCGGGGGGCAAGACGCCAAGATTCCGGCACAGCATCGGAACGATATCCGTCGTGGCGAGGAAGGAGTCCCGGGCGGGCGCGAGGGCCTCCGCCAGATACCCGGGACTGATGATGAGCGGGATCCGGATCATCTCGTCGTACACGGTGGAATTGTGGGTGAACTTGCCGTGCTCCTGGAACGCCTCACCGTGGTCGGATAGTAAAACCACCAGCAGCTCACGTGAACGCTGCAGGCTGCGCCAGTAGGCCAAGATCCGCCCCACCGAGGCGTCGATGCGGTGCAGGTTCCCGTCGTACAGGTCGATGAGCTGCTGCAGATCCGCCTCGTCCCAATCGCGCTCCCCGCGGATCAGTTTCATGATCATCTGATAGGACCCGTCGATATCGCCCTCGTAATCCGGGTCGTGCCAGAGATCGTGCTCGGGTCCGGGCAAGTAAGGCTCATGGGGCGGGATCAGGTGCATGTAGCAGAAGACCGGCTTGTCGCCGAAGTCCGTCGGCGGCCGTGCCGTGAGCATCTTCTCGGGAAACTCCGGATTGATTCGCGGTCCGTGGTCTGGATGTTTCCACACCTCATGGAACTCGGTGAATCCCTGGTCGCCTCCGGTGGCGACGGAGTAGTTGGGAGTCGCTGTGTACCCGATGGTGTGATACCCGTGCGTCTTCAGCAGCTCGGCCAGGGTGAGAAACGAATCCGAGAGGGCGTCGCCCTCGTCGTGGATGTTGTGATCTCGCCAGGAGTACCCGCTCATGAGGCTCGCCAGGGAATTGATGGTGTACGGGGCCGTGGCGAACACCTCCCGGAACACAAGACCGTCCGCCGCCAGACGGTCGATGTTCGGTGAAGTTTCCCGGTGGTACCCATAGCAACTGAAGTGGTCCGGCCGCGCTGCGTCCAGCAGGATCATCAGGACATCCGGATGACCGGGATGACCCG
>JBDRBC010000273.1:0-2035 GCA_043823125.1 bacterium
CGCGCAGCACGCAGCGCGCCAGCTTGACGGCGGCATCGCGGCAGAAGACCGCACCGCCGCGGCCGGCATCGCCGGTGCCGCCAGCGATGCCGCCGGTGAGCGTGAAACCGACGACGGCGGTCGTCGAATCGGCGTCGTTGCAGACCAGGACCCGGCCGCGTCCCCCGGCGTCGATCACCACGCATTCGGGGCGCAGGGTGCCGCTCCACATGGTCACGCCCGACGGCACCACGAGGTCGTGTTCGCGGTAGGTTCCGCAGGACACCAGGACGATGTCGCCGCTCCTGGCCCGGGCGAGCGCAGCGCCGATGGTGGCCACATCATCGGGCACGGCGATGGTCGCGCCGCGGGCGGCGCCGGGGCCGCCGGGCGGGCAGCTGACGAGGCCGAGCAGAAACCAGCCCGCCGTCGCGGCGAGCGGGATGCGTCCGCATCCCCGACGGAATCGTGATCCGACCAAAATGGCTCTCCCTCCATGCTCTTCAGGGACCGCACCCTGAGGGAGGCAACGATAGCCGAGGAAGAGACCGGTGCAAAGCGTGGGTTATTCCACTGAGATTGTTTCTGGGTCCTGGGCACGAGCTCAGGACCCATGTCACGCCGCATACTTCAACTCATGCCGCCTGTTGATCGTGAGTGCCCGCGTCTCTACCTCCGCCCAGTAGTACTGCCGCCACCGCCCCTCCAATCCCACCTGAGCCCAGAACAACCGCCGGCCCAGGATCTCAAGCACCGTCAACCGCCGCTGACACACCCCGATCAGCATCGCCGGCGTCTGGTCGCACCTGCGCACCCGCTTCAGCCTCATGTAGTTCTTCCACACCAGGAAGATCATCAGCCGCCACACGCCGCAGTTGCGACGCTTCGAGTAGGCGATCGTCTCCCGCTTGTGCTCCGCCTCCCCATGCCGGATCAACAGATCCAGCAAGTTCATCTCGTACAGACGGTTCCAGCGATCCCGGTGCTCCTTCGAGTTCGTCACGATGTGGTGGATCCGGCACGGAACGTCCCGCATCGCCAACGGATAGACCTTGTGCTCGTCGCTGTGGATGATCATCTCGCTCGCGTGGGCGGTGATCACCCTGAGCAGCTCTGCCACGTCCTTGCGGACCGCCTGCCGGTCCGGTCTGCCTCGCGTCTTCTCGATGATCTCGCGCTTCAGCTTCTGCTCGGCGGTCATCCGGCCCGACCTGCGGACCTCGCTGTCGGTGAAGTACGGGATGAAGGCGGAGTCCTTGTCCACGGCCAGGTGGATGTGATAAGGGTGGTACTGGCTCTGCTCGAAGGTGACGAAGCTGTCGATGACGACTTCCGGTAACTTCGGTCTCGCCTTCATCTTCTCGAGATGGAAGAGCTGGCAGTGACGACCAAGGCGGTAGATCTGGCGGTCGATGGTGGCCGGGGCGACGCCCAGATCGGTGGCGATCTGGCTGTTGCACATGCCGCCGACGACCTTGGTCATGAGGTTGGCGACGATGTGGGGCATCTTGAGCCAATAGGTGGTGGAGAAGGTCTGTGAACTGAAGGTGACGCTGCAGTGCAGGCATTGAAACCTGCGGATACGCTTGGGTTCGGCGTCACGGTGGAAGTAGCCCATGCGCTTCCAGCGCCAGTCGGGCTGCAAGTCGTTGTGGTACTTGCAGGTGGGTGATGGACAGTGGGGAGGGGTCCAGCTCGCCTTGTAGAGTTCGTTGTTTTCCATGCAGTCGGGACTGCAGGAAAGCTACCAGATACAATTTCCGTGGAATAACCCAAGTAGAAGAGCGACCGGCGCACCCGGGGGGCACCTCGTCTCAGGCCTGATACAGCGCGCAGGCGTTGCCCGCCGGATCCGCAATCACGGCGTAGCGCGCCGAACCCATGCTGCGCGGCGGCGCGCTGACACGGCCACCGCACGCGGCGCACGCGGCAAGGCTGGCATCGAGGTCGGCGACGACGATGTACATGATCCAGCCCGGCGGCATCGCCGCGTTGCCGCCGCGCCGGTGGCAGATCCCCGCCACCGGCGCCTCCACGGCCGGACCGACGCACCAGT
>JBDRBC010000274.1:0-3457 GCA_043823125.1 bacterium
CGCGCCGGCGGCAGCCCGCCGAGTATCGGCGAAGCGGCAACGGCCTCCCGCAACCTGGCGAGGGCGCTGCGGACCTGCCAGGTAACCGTGGTGTCCTTCAGCGCCGGGATGCCGGCCGTGTAGATGTTCTCCAGGAAGCGCATGACCGGTCGCGAACGGTTGGCCTGGAAGTAATTCTCGTCGAAGAAGACATGAAACTGCGGCACGGATCGGCGCCGGCCGTCATCGATGGCCGCGACGGCGTGCTGGAAGGCGGTCAGGTACCCCTCGACGATGAGGTCCCAGCCGATGCGGTCCGTCTCGCCGTCACCGTACTGGCCCCGGAAATCGTGGATCATCAGCACCTGGTAGGTCTCGGTCTCCAGGATCATCCGTTTCAGCTCGTGATGGAACTGCTCGTTGCAGAGATAGCTGATGGTGTTGGCGGCGCTGAACTCCTGGTCCGCCAGATCGGCCAGGATGCGGTCCCACTCGGCCTGGCTGTCGTACTGTTCCGGCCGCAGGCCGTAGTTCAGCGGCAGCCAGACCAGCCGCGACTGCTTCAGCCAGAACAGGATCGGCTGCTGCCAGCGGCTGCGCGCGGCCCGGGCCACCCGGTCGATGCGAGCCACCACTCGTCGAAACAGCTCGCGCACCAATGGTTGCTGCTCCGGCGACAGGGCCGTGATCACCGGCGAATCCGCAAAGCTGGCCAGGGCGCTGGTCGCCAGCCCCCCGAGGTGATGCGGCGACTTGTTCTGTCCGAAGAACCGGTTGAACGGGAGCAGGATGTCCCGGTAGATGACCTGTTCGGCCAACGTCGCCAGCTGCTCCCCGAGGTCGGCGGCGGCGGCTCCCGTGGGCGAAGCGGAATCACTGGCGGCGATCAGGGCGAAGGCTCGCCGTAATTCCCGGTGATAGGCGGCGTCCTCCTCGTGGAAACCACGCCCCGGCTGCCGGATGAATTCGCGGTACCCGCTGGCGCTCTGGCCGAAGTCGTTGCCGGTCTCGAAATGCGGAGTCAACAGGCGGTCCATCCAGTCGATGGCCTGCTCGATACGGGCGAGGGACTCTGCCAGCTCGTCGGGCAAGACCTGACCTTTGAACTGGCGTGGAGCCTTCGGGATATCGCCGTCCGGCAGCTTGGCGTGATCGGAGCGGGGACGGGTCATGTAGTACCGCCGGAACGGTCGCGCGAAGGTGAAGCCGAGTAGCAGTTCCCCGTATTGCGGTCGATACTCGATGCGTAGTTCGTCGCCGCGTTGCAGGAGACCACCCCGGGCCAGGGCGATCTGGGCGGAGAGCCCCCACACCCAGCGCTTGTCGCGATGGCTGTACTCGCCGCCGGCCCGTAACCACGGCATCTTCAGATAGGCGCCCAGGGCGCCGTCGAACCGGTCGCCCGAGTGTCCCCCGGCGATTTCGAAGGTGATGTCCCCGACGCCGAAATTTCCCATGGGCCCCTTCTTGGTGACGTCGAAGTAGATCCGGGAAGTGACCTCCTCCCGCAGAAAGTCGTACCCCGAGACCGGTCCCCAGGTGACGAGGGACCGGTCCGGCAGCCCCATGGAAAGTGGCGCCTCGATCAACAGGGAGTCCGGGGCGGGATTGCCGTGGACCGAAGACCCCAGCAGCAATAAGAGGCAGACGGTTCGGAAGATCTTCGGGGGCATTTCGGCTCCTCCAGCCTGGGCTAGAACTCGTAACCGAATCGAAACTTCAGGACATACTGCTGCCTGGGGGAATCCTCATATTCCAGATGCCCCCGGGCGCCGATCAACTCCAGCGGACCCACCGGGGTGAGCAGCTTGGCGCCGATGCCGATCCCCCAGCTCCCGGGCGCCGTATGAAGTCCGTCAGGCTGGTGGAATTCATAGTCGGGCGCCAGGTTGGCCATGAGCTCGAGGTAGAGTTCCTCCGTCTGTCGGAAGCGGTAATCGATCCGGATCAGTGACAGGCGGCTGGCGAAAAGCTGGTTGTACAGGGCGCCCACGAAGGTGTCGTGCCGCCCCTGGTTGAACGACTTGTAGGCCGGCGCCCCACCGGCGGTGGCGCCGCGGAATCCGTAGAAGCGGATGGTGTGCCGCGGGTGCAGCGTCAGGTACCAGTCCACCGCCAGACTCGCCAGCTCGTAGGTCCGGGACGTGTCCAGTCGCCGGTCGCTCGTCTCGAACTCCCCTTGCAGCAGGATCCCGTGCTTGGGCAGCAGGACATCGTCCAGGGTGTCGATGGTCACGGTCGTGCGGATCTGGCGCAACCGGTCCCGACTCTCGATCATGGCGGCCACATTGGCCGGCCCCGGACCCAGCTCGGTATCGAGGTACTCGTGCTGGTACAGCAGTTCCGCGTTGAACGACTTGAACAGCACCAGCCCCAGGCCGGCGTTCACTCTGGTGGCGCGATCTTGATACTCGGCCACCTCGGCGCCGCTTTCGCTAAACAACGGGGTCGCGATGTTGCGATAATCGACGTTCAGCAGCGGATACAGGGGAAAGTCCAGGGTCCGTGACTGCAGGAACGCCTTGCCGCTGATCCGGATCTGTCCACCGCACAGCAGCTCGTTCTCCAGATGCAGCCCCGGCAACGGCAGGTTGCTCGCCAGGGCGCTGACGGCCACCACGAGCTGGTGGACATCGTCGTAGCGCAGGCCAAGGCGGAGCTGTTGCAGCGGGAGTTCTTTTACCGTCACCCGTAGATCTACTGGTGTCTGGGTGCCGATCTGTTCGCCGGCCTGTTCGCCAGTCTGTCCGGAGCTCCCGGCATTCGGGGTCAACTCGTACTGGATCTGCTCGAAGTAGCCCAGGCTGTACATCTCGTCGATGCGGCGGTTGAGGTCCTCCACCACCAGCTCGTCACCGGTCTCGAGTCCCAGCAGCCGGCGAATGGTGTCACTCCCGATGGAGCGTGCGCCGGTGATGGTCACCTCGGCGAGGATCGGCGGCGGCGCCAGCGAGTCGCCCGGGGCGCGGACCGTCTCACCCGATTCGGGATACAGTCCGTGGGCCGACTGCAAGGCCAGCAGCTCCGGCAGGAATTCCCGGGCCGCCGCTTCACCACGGCGGATGATCTCCCGGATTCGCTCCGGCGAGAAATCGAGCATGGTGAACTCCGAGATATCCGGCCGGATGAGCACATTGGCGTTTTCGATGTTGAGCCGCCGCCGCTCGTAGTCGGCCACCGTGAACCACTGGCCCATGACCGCCAGGGCCGAATCGAGCTGCTGTCGCTCCCGGATCTTGGAGACGTCCACGGCGACGATCACCTCGGCGCCCATCTCCAGGGCCACGTCCACCGGCAGGTTGTTCACCGTCCCGCCGTCCACCAGCAGGGAATCGCCCCAGGCCACGGGGCTGAAGACGGTGGGGATGGCCATGGACGCGCGCATGGCCCGCGCCAGTGAACCGTGCCCGAGCACCACCTGCCGGCCGGTGATGAGGTCGATGGCCACGCAACGGAACGGAATGGGCAGCCGATCGAA
>JBDRBC010000275.1:0-5868 GCA_043823125.1 bacterium
CGACGCCACTGCCGGGCTGTGGCACCGGGACGAGAACTACGATCCGCCGTTTTTCACCCCCAATGGACTGCCGTGTTTCTGGTCGCGCGGCAACGGCTGGGTTTTCGCCGCCCACTGCCGGGTGCTCCGGGAACTGCCGCCGACGGATCCCCACTGGAACGAGTACCTCACCACTTTCCAGAGCATGGCCGCCGCCCTGGCGGCCGTGCAGCGTGAGGACGGTTTCTGGAACGTGAGCCTGGCTGACAGTCTCGATTATCCCGGCCCCGAATCGAGTGGCACCGCCTTCTTCAGCTACGGCATGGCGTGGGGTATACGGAACGGCCATCTGGACGCCGCCACCTATACCCCGGTGGTAGCCCGCGCCTGGCATGCCCTGGCCACCGAAGCGGTGCATCCCGACGGTGTATTCGGGTGGGTCCAGGGGCCGGCCGGCCAGCCGGCCGACTCGCAGCCGGTGACCTACGAGTCCAGCACCGATTACGGCACTGGCTCCTTCCTGCTGGCCGGCAGCGAGGTCTATCAGCTGGCCGCGGGCGTGACGGTCCCACCACCCGGATCGAATCTGGCGAAGGGCCAGCTCAGCGACTACTCGGCGGAGCTGCCCGACCACGAGGCGATGCTGGCCGTGGACGACGACTTCGCCTCCTACTGGGCCACCTCGGGCTACCCGGCCTGGCTCGAGCTGGACCTGGGTGAAACGGTGGATCTGCTCTGGCTGGAATTGCTCCCGTTCGCGGATCGTGCTTACCAGTACCTGGTGGAGGTCAAGCTGGCCCCGGGCGACACGTATGAAACCCTCGTCGATCGCACCGCCAACACAACTGCCGGCCCACTGCTTTTGGATATCGTCACGCCCACCGCTGCCCGGTATATACGGCTCACCGTCACTGGAGCCCACGATTATGCCGGTTCCGAAGTGGAAATCTTCGACTTCCGGATCTTCGGCTCGGATGTGGTGGCGGTGGACGGCCAGAACCCCCCACCGGTCCGCGAATCCCACCTGACGGTCTACCCGAATCCCGCCAATCCCGGCACCTGGATCGAGTTCACGCCGCCGGCCGGCCCCGGCCCGGTGTCCCTGGCCATCTTTGATGTGCGGGGCAGAAGAGTGCGGACGTTGCTGGATCGGGTCCAGGTATCTACCCGCCACGGCCTCCGCTGGGATGGACGGGACGACGGCGGTCGACGACTGCCGTCGGGAAGTTACCTGTGCCGGCTGGAGGTGCGGGACTTCGTGGCGGTGCAGCGTCTGACGCTGGTGCGGTGATCTGAAGGGCGCGTATTAAAAACCGTTCTCAAAGTGTACACGTGTACACTCGATCGGCGGTGGCGGCAGTGGGAGTGTACCCGGGTACACAAGGCCGGCAAAGCAAGGGCGGCGCTACGAGAGTTTGGTTACGGCGCTGATCGAAGTCGGTCGAGTCGCTCTCGAGCTTCAGCGACCTGAGCCAGCCCCGGATCGGCGCCGGCCCAGGTTTCCAGAAACGCCATGTATGCAGACCTCGCCTCGTCGGTTCGCCCCAGTTCCTCGTAGATTTTCCCCAGTTCGAAGTGGGCGAGGGCGTGCCCGCCGTAGACCCGCAGCATCTGCTGCAGGATGGCGATGGCTTCCTCAGGCCGGCCGGCCTGGTGCAGGGCGCGGGCGCGGGTGTCGCGGTACTCCAGATCGACGATGCCACCCTCGATGATACCGTGCTGTGCCAGCTGATCCAGGGCGTCGAGGGCTGCTTGGGGATGGTTCTCGGCCAGAGCGATGGCGGCGGTGGCTTTCAGCGCCTCGAAACGCGCCACGCCACCCCATTCCGTTTCCGTGGCGAAGAGTTCGGTGACGGCCGCCTTGGCCTGCTCCAGGGCGCCGGTGGCGGCCAGCGCCTGGGCGCGGAACCGGATCATGGTAATGGGCGCCAGTCTTTTCGCCGGGTGATCCACCAAGGTTTCCGCCCACTCCAGCACCTCCGCCGCCCGTCCCATGCGGAGCAAGAGGAGGTTACGACCGATCTCCAGCCAGAACTCGCTGGTGGGATCGGCGTCGGGGGAGCGGGCCGTCTCGAAGCATTGTAATGCTTGCTCGTACTGGCCGAGTTCGAGGTGCAACAGGGCCAGACCAGGCCAGAAGGTAATATCGGTCAGAATCTGAACTCGCTGTCCCGGCAGCAGACTGTCTTTGGCGAGCAGCCGCTCGTTGAGGATGATGGCGGAGTCGAGGTCACCAGAACTGTACGCACACCAGCTCACGCCACGCTGCGAAGGAAAGAAATCCGGGTTCAGACGCAAGGCGGACCGGAAGGCGACTTCAGCGCTATCGGGGAAACCCAGACCGAGGTAGCGGATACCGAGTTCGTCCCAGGCATTCGGCTCCCGCGGGTGGCGAGCGAGGTAATCCCGCGTCGCCGCCAAAGCTTCGTCGAACCGTCCGAGATTGGAGAGGCCGATCTGGTAGAAACATCCGAAGTAGAGGTCTTCGGGATACAGCTCGATACCTTTGGTCGCTACCGCGAGGGCCTCACCCCCGTAACGGTAATAGAAAAGGATTCGGTGGTAGTTGTTGAGGATCTCCCGATCGTCGGGCCAGCGTGAGAGCATTTCCTGATACGTCTGGATGGCTTCGGCGACCTTATAATCGAGTTGCGCTCGCCACGCCTCCAGGCGCATTCGGTCCTTCACGCCGAGACGGGTGCGCAATTCCCAGGCCTTGTGCGCGTTCTCCTCGGCCAGGCCATACTGAACACCGACATTGGTTCCCGAGTAGTAGGTTCGACTGAGTTCGAAGTAGGCCAGCGCGAAGGTGGAATCGAGTGCCACCGCCTGCTCGAGATTGACGAGTATCTCGTGATCCTTCAATCCATCACGTGCCAGGATTCCCGCGATGTAATACTGGTAGGCCTGCGGCGATTGAGTGGTCAGGCTCGTCACCGGTACTGGTGCGCCCGCCACTTGGATCCCGCTCTGATTGGTGATCACGGGCAAAGTCTCGGCTATGATCCGGTCCGCCACCGGAGCCAGGTTCATTACTTCGAACTGATTGGCGGCCAGACTCTTCCCCTCGGCGGTCTCCACCAGCATCCAGCTCACGTAACGAGTGCTGTCCAGCACGGCGAGCTGACCCGAGAGCAACAGGGAGGCGCCGGCCTCGCGGGCGATCTCCAGAGCCTGTTCCGGTGCGATGGGTCCACGCGACGCTCCGAAAAGGCGCCGGCGCAGGTCGTACAGGTAGGCGGGGCTCACCACGCGGATGGGACTGCTCTCCACCAGACCCACCTGGATCAGGCCGGTCAGTCCGGCACTCACCGTCAGATCGTCCGGCGTGGCCAGGTCTTGGAAGTCGATGACCGCGATGGCCAGGTCCGCCGGTTCGGTCCGGTCAGTTTCCGGCCGCAGCAGGAAATATCCCGTGACCAGCAGTGCCACCGCCAGTCCCGCGAGCAGGATCAGACGCCAGGATCGTTGGGGCGTTACCTGTGGCGGGGGCAAGGCAGTGGGCGCCGTCGCGGTTCCGGTGGGTGTGATGAGCACGGTCTCTGGCAACGGCACCGCCACCGTCGGTTCCCGGCCGGCCCGCACCAACTCCAGATCGGCGAGCAGATCGTCGACATGCTGGTACCGTCGGTCGGGTTCCTTGGCCAGCATCCGGTCGAGGACCTGCTGGAGTGCCGGCGGTACGTCGGCCTGGTGATCGGCCAGTGGCGTGGGCGCGTCGTTGACGATCTGGTACAAGACGGTGGCGTCACTGTCGCCCGTGAACGGCAGCTCGCCGGTGATCAGCTCGTACAGCAGCACGCCCAGACTGAAGATGTCGGCACGCTGATCCGTGGCGGCGCCCCGCACCTGCTCCGGCGACATGTAGGCGATGGTGCCGATGGTCATGCCGGTGCGGGTGAACCGGCTCCGACCGGCCAGCTTGGCGATGCCGAAATCGATGATCTTCAGCACACCGTCCGCGGCCAGCAGCAGATTGGCCGGCTTGATATCGCGATGCACGATGCCGTGGGTGTGGGCCCGGGCCAGCCCCGCCGCGACCTGAACTACGTAATCGAGGGCCTCGCCCAGCGTCAGTGGTCGCCGCCGCATCCGCTCCTTCAGGGTGCCACCCTCGTAATGCCCCATGACGATGTAGAGCCGGCCGTCGCCGGTCTCGTCGATCTCGTGGATGACGCCGATGTTCGGGTGGTCGAGAGCCGAAGCGGCCTGGGCCTCCTGGGTGAAGCGCGCCTTGGCCTCGGGATCGCTCACCTGTGCCGGCGGCAGGAACTTGATGGCCACGTGGCGCCCCAGTTTCAGATCCTCGGCCTGGTAGACGACACCCATGCCGCCCTTGCCGATCTCGGCGAGAATCTTGTAGTGGGAAATGGTCTGGCCGATCATGTCTGCTCCGCCACCGGTAAGAACGTTCCCCCGCAACGCCGGTGAAAGCTGGCAGGCCGTCTCGAACAGCCTGCCGGGGATATGGTATCGCCACGGGGTGGGGGATGTCTATGTGGACTCTGCCGGTCCGATCATTTCAGCAAAACCATCCGGCGACTTTGACTGAACTTACTCGCCTCGATCCGGAACAGGTAGACGCCGGAGGCCAGCGCCCGCCCACGGTCGTTTCGGCCGTCCCAGACCGCCTCGTGGAAGCCCGCTGGGAGCGGTTCGTCCAGCACGGTGCGCACTTGCCGACCGCTCAGGTCGTACACGGTCAACTTCACCCGTTCGGCTCGGGGCAAGTCGAAACGGATGGTGGTGAGCGGATTGAACGGATTGGGATAGCAGGCGTGCAACCGGAACGCCACCGGCCGTAGCAGCGGTCCGTCCACGCCGGTCGGGGTGCAGTTCTCCGGCCAGGCGCCGATGAGGCCGCACAGCGGATTGTTGTCGGCGGCGCACGGCGACAGGCCGCTCAGATGAAAATCGCCGATCAGAGTGTCGCAGAAGAGCGGGTCCAGGCTGATGTTCCCGGGCTCGGACATCTGCGAGGCGATAAGGCCGGTCCAGTCGCCACCACTGTTGCCGAACAGGTTGCAGCACTCGAGGTTGGTAAAACCGGAGGGGGATTCCACGAAAATCGCACCGCCGCCCTGGCCATACGCGATGATGGTGTTGCTGAAGTAGGCCGCGCTTTCGCGTACGTGAATGCTACCGCCCGTGGGCGCACTGTTGCCGAAGAAAGTGCAGCCGAGCAGACTGTCGTAGGCGGCGGTATCGAGGAACATGGCGCCGCCGCGTACGGTGGCCTGATTCGCGAAGAAGAGGCAATTGTGATACACGCCGGGATTGTTGGGAAATACGCTCGTGCCGGCTCCGCCAAAGGGCGCGCTGTTTTGCGCGAAGACGCAGTCCGTGAAGACGGGACTGGACAGGAATACATACATCACGCCGCCGTAATAATCAGCCGTATTGAGCGTGAACTGGCAGTCGCTGAACAGCGGCGAGGCCAGTTCGCAGTACACGACCCCGCCGGAATCGGTGGCGTGGTTGCTCTCGAAGAAACAGCCGGTGATGGTCGGACTGCTGGACTGGATACGAAGGGCGCCCCCCTCCTCGAGAATCGTGGCATTGGCATACCCGTTACGAATGGTTACGTTCTCTAGCTGTGATCCAGCGCCCTCGCCCGACGTGAACAGGAACGCGCGGTGCGGCGCCAGATCGCTTCCCTCGCAATCGATGATACAGTTCTCCGCGCCCTTGCTCAGGGATCGGATGGTGAGGGCCTTGCCACTGAAATTGATGTCCCGGTTGCCGGCGCCGGTGTAGACGCCGTCCTCCAGCAGGACCACACTGCCTGCCGGGATCGCGTCGATGGCGTCCTGGATGGTGGCGAAGTGCCCGCTGCCGTCCGCCCGCAGGATGTACGGCGCCAGGCCGCAACCACCCTCGGCCCAGGCG
>JBDRBC010000276.1:0-4513 GCA_043823125.1 bacterium
CTGGCCGGTCACGATGTTGTGGTAACCGATGGCCGACGTGGAATTGGTGGCGTCGGTGAGGTAGACGTCGGACAGATCGATCTCTACAGCAGTCGGATTGTAGATCTCGATGTACTTCGTATCCGTGTCGCCCTGACGATCGAGCACCACCACCTCACTGAACAGCAGATGGTCGGCATCCGCCGCCAGAGCGGTCAGCGGCCAGATCCAGAGCAGCGTCAGCAGGAGAAGTGGAGCAGTCCGACAGAGATTCCGGGCAAGGTAGGACATCGGGATACTCTCCCTTCGGCGGGAATAACTCGTGGGCTCGAAACCCGAACCGATCAGTCCAGCCAGCGGCCATCCCTGACCAATCCGGGTTAAAGAGTTGTGATGCCTCGCAAGGACGTTTACAATAAGCCGCGAATCCAAGAGAAGCAAGACCAAGCTGGACCGCTATCTGTATCCGGCAACAAGAGATGACACCGTGCGCCCGGCCATATTCCCCCAGCGCTGGAGGTTCACCATGGTTGATCGAAACCTACCCCGTCGCCAGAAAATTTCTGGCCGTGGACGCGCCCGTCGACTCTGCTGGTTGCTGTCATTGATCGTGTTGCTGGTCGTCTGGAACACCGTCTGTCCGGCGCAGCAAACGAGCAAGCGGGGCAGCATGGAACAGCGCAACACCACGGGGATAACCGATCAGGAAGATTCCGCCGACGGCATGCCGCGGGAGATCGGCAAGATCCTGGAACTGTCCGACTCCGCCCTGCAAAGCGGCAACAATACCATCCGTTACCTGCGGCAAATCGCCAACGCCTCGTACGACTGGTTACTGCATCTGCGGATCTCGGTGGTGGAGAACGACCGGCAGTCCATACGGTACGATCGCGAGAACTGCGAGCTGCTGTTCGAACTGCTCGCGGCCAGCAATCCGAGCACCATACTCCGCAACCATCTGCTGGACCTGAAACACGCCATCGAGGACGAGGACAACGGGAATCCTTCCGCCGCCATGTTGAGCGTGCAACTCGACCTGGAGAAATTCGCATACCTCTACCCGCTCATGAATCTGCGGGAGATGCTCGGGACCATCTTCCGGGCCCAGCAGAACGGTAAGATCCCCCAGTGCAAGGCCGCCATTGAGACCATGCACGCAGCGGTGGGGCTGATAAACATCGACGGGCCCATGAACGACTCCCAGACCCACTTTCAAGCCGCCCTGGCGCACCTGAACGCCGGTGAAGACGGCGACGCCCGCCGTGAGCTGAAAAACGCCGCCAACCTGATCTCGCTGTTGAACATCGGCGCTTACATCACCGAGAGCCAGTGGCACCTGGCGCGGGCCCAGGATGCGGTTGAGAAACGGCTGTTCGGCATCGCTCTGGCCTCGCTCAAGAAGGTGAACGGCCGGCTCCAGGACGCCCAGGATCGGTCGTGGAAAGAATTCGCCCAGGCCATCAACGACATCCGGGTAGACGTGGAGGAACTCATCGAAGCCGCCGGGAATCGCGAGCGGAAGCTGGCGCTCTCCACCGCCCAGATCCGCAGTTTGGCGCAACGGGTGGAGGATCAGCTCGTCATACCGTACTGACATCCGGGCGGCAGCGAATGATATGGGCCGGGGAGTGAAAGTCGTCTCAGATCAATTTGGCTTCGCAGGCGGTGATGATATCCCGCATGCCTTGAGGTGTTTCCGCGCGGCGGAGATCGTCCAGGAATTGGTCCTGCTTGACCATACGTGCCAGCCTCGCCAGCACCAGCAACAGCTGCCGGGCATCCCGGGAGGGACAGAGGATCAGCACGAACACATCCACCGGCTGGTCGTCGGCGGCAGGAATGTTCAGCGGGCGCTCGAGGGTACCCACTGCGATCTGGAAGGTGTTGACCTTGAGGGTCCGGATATGCGGCACGGCGAGTCCCCGCCCGATGGCGGTCTGTCCCCGCTCTTCCTGGCGCAAGATGTCGGCCACCAGTTCCCCGGTCTCGGTGATGCCGCCGGTGGGACCGAGAGCCGTCACCAGAGAGGTGACCACCTCTTCCTTGTCCCGACAGGCCATCCGTGGTAAGAGCCCGGTAGCCGGTATGTGATCGCGCAACTTCATGGCTCGCAACGTAAGCTGCTGAGTACGTCCTGTCCAGTGACGACGCACGGGAGTCGGTTGATGTCGATAGATCCATTCCTGTCCCTCACCTGGCGTAAACGTCTGGCCTCCCGTCTCGAGCGCTGGTACAGTTTTTGGCGACGGCCGCTGGCGCCCTCCCGGTTGCGACGAACCACCAGTGGACCGCCCAACCTGGTGGTGACAGCGGTGGACACCCTGCGCTGGGATCACCTCGGTCTGGCCGGCTATCCGCGATCCACCTCCCCTCATCTGGACGACCTGGCCGCAGGCGGCATCGTCTTCCGGGATGTCACGGCGCCGGCCCCGTGGACCCTGCCGTCCTTCTGCAGTTCACTCACCGGGCTCACCCCCGGTCTGCACCGGGCGGCGTTAACCGGCGTTATCCGCAACATGGACCAGCAGCCACCTCGTCGTTTAGCGGAATCCACCTTGACCCTGGCTCGCCATTTGCGGGGCGAGGGATACCGCACCGCCGCCTTCTACGCCAACCAGTTCTTCGCCTTTGGACTGGCCGAATCGTTCGACCACTACCGGTACGCCAACCTGCCGGCGGACGACTTGACTTTCCTGGCGCTGGAGTGGATCCGCCGGCACGCCGACAAGCCGTTTTTCTGTTTCCTGCTCTACAACGATCCCCACGAGCCGACCATGCCGCCGCCGAACGCCTGGTTGCCGTTCCGGGAAGAGCTGACAGCAAGTGGTGTGTCGCCTACCCCCGACCAGCTCCGCGCCCTGGCGCGCTGGGGCGATCCGACCGCCGGCTGCCCCAACCTGGGGCAACTCCAACCGCCACTTTCGCCGAACGACCAGGAGTGGCTGGCCATCAAGCTCGCCCTGTACGACGGCGCCATCGCCTTCGTGGACGAGACGGTGGGTGCCTTGCGGGAACAGCTCGGGCGCTGGGATCTGACGGATCAGACCGTGATCACTCTCTATTCCGACCACGGCGAGGAATTTCTCGACCACGCGGCGGACGTTTGCGGTCGGCATCACGATCCACGCGGTGTACACGGCATCGGTCATGGACACACCCTGTTTCAGGAACTGTTGCACGTGCCGTGGCTGGCGGCGGGACCGGGTTTACCGAGTGGTTCCGAGATCACGACGCCGGTCTCGCTGTGCGACATCGCCCCCACCCTGGCCGACTGGCTGGGAGTGGCGCCGCTGCCGCTGCCCACACCGGCTTTTTCGCCGTTGGTGGGCCGCTCACAGGCCGAGTCGTCCACAACCGCGAACGCAACCGAAACCGCGACGGACCGGATCCTGCTGGCGGAAGCCATCGCCTACGGGCCGGATCTGGTGGCCATACGTGAGGGAAACTGGAAATTGACAGCCACCCGAAGTGGTGACCCGCTGGCGCTGTACGATCTGGGGACCGATCCGCAGGAACAGGACGATCGTCGCGCTGAAGAACCGGTGATGGTCACGAAACTGAGTGCGTACCTCGCCACCTGGCGGGAAGCCACCGCAGGGCTGGCGGGCGAGGATGACGAGACCGGCGGCGGCTGGCAGGACATCTCCGAAACGGTCCGCCGCCGGTTGCAGGAACTGGGATACGCCGAGTAACCCAAGCTATCCACAAAGCTCATGGACCTGGTTCGCCAAGGCGAGGAAAGCGCCGCGCGCCGGACTCTCACTGTTGATCATGGCCGGCTTGCCGTTGTCGCCACCTTCCCGGATGGTCGGCTCGATGGGAATCTCCCCGAGCAGCGGCACCCCGAACTGATCGGCCACTCTCTTGCCCCCGCCACGCCCGAAGAGGTCGTACTCCTGGCCGTTGTCAGGGCAGAGGAAGTAGCTCATGTTCTCCACCACGCCGAGCACCGGCACCTGCACCGACTGGAACATCTGAATGCCGCGCCGGACGTCGGTCAAGGCGATCTCCTGGGGTGTGGTCACCATGACGGCCCCGGAGAGTGGCACCTGCTGCACCAGGGTGAGCTGGGCGTCGCCGGTCCCCGGCGGCATATCCACTACCAGGTAATCCAGATCGTGCCAGGCCACATCGTGCAGAAACTGCTTCACGGCGGCGAACACCATGGGCCCGCGCCAGATCACGGCCTGATCGGGCGGCACCATGAGCCCCATGCTCATCATCTGCAAACCCAGGACCTCCACCGGCAAGATCCGCTTATCGGGCGTGATCTTGGGCTGTTCAGTACAGCCGAGCATGGAAGGGATGGATGGACCGTACACATCGGCGTCGAGCAGGCCGACCCGGTGTCCGCTCTCCTTGAGGGCCAGGGCCAGGTTCACCGCCACCGAGGATTTACCCACCCCGCCCTTGGCGCTAGTGCTCTGTCAATCATGAAATCAGGGATTGCATCAGCCTGTGGGATATGAGAGTCTCCCGGCAGCCAAGGAGGGCTGTCATGAAGAAGAAGTACATTGTTCGTCTTTCAGATGAA
>JBDRBC010000277.1:0-7562 GCA_043823125.1 bacterium
GAGCGGTATGCGTATGCCACGGTGGATCTCGCGCCGGGGAATCTGCTCCTGATTTTCACCGACGGTGTGATCGATGCCAACGACGAGTACGGTCAGGAGTTCGGTGAGCGCCGGCTCCTCGACTGCGTGGATGCGTTGCCCGCCAATCTGGACGCAGCCGAGATTCTGGTGCGGCTGCAACAACGGATCCGGACCTTCGTGGCGAACGCCCCCAAACTCGACGATGTTACCTGGTTCGTGTTGCGGGTCGCTCCCTGATTTCGAGCACTGTTCTCAGGTCGACTCCGAGTGGTGGCGTCCTTTTTGTTTGAAGGCACCTCACTGACAACTCCGCGCGAAGTTTCCGTTTTTCTCACCACCTGATCCTTCCCTGCCCAGCGAACCCACCATTTCTCTGACCGCGAGCTCCTTTTGCTGCAGGCGAGGGTGCTGATGGCGGCCGCCGGTCATATCCGGAAGGGGGAGGCCGAGTAGCAGGCTCTCCCTGTCCATATCGAGAAAGCCGCGGGCATGACGTTCAAGCACATCCTGCGCCGGAGCTTCCTCCTGAAATACGTGGACGCCCGACCTCTCTCTCGCGAAGCCAACGGTTTGTTCACGGCGGCCGACCTCCGGTAACTGCAACGGTGGCACCCGCACATTCGCTGTATCGGCAGCCACTCCGTGACCCCGGTCTCGGATCTGGAGGATCTGGCGCCGCAGATCCGGTACGTCAGCTATTGAGTCGCGGTCAACTGGACTGGTCAGACGCTTGTTTCCGAAGCCACTGAAGCCACTGTTCCAGACCGTCGCCGGTCTGAGCTGAAATTTCCAGCAACTCCGCCCGACTGTTGATCCGGGACAGGTCGTCGTGAACCCGCTGACGGTCGAATTCCAGTACCGCCAGCAGATCGACCTTGTTCAGCAGGATGATATCGGCGGCCTGGAACAGGGTGGGGTACTTGGCCACCTTGTCGTCGCCTTCCGGTACGCTCAGCAGAACGACCCGCAACGCCTCGCCGAGATCGAATCCAGCCGGACAGACCATGTTGCCCACGTTTTCGATGAAGAGGTACCGGATGCCGGTCAGATCGAGCTGCGCCAGGCCTTCACTCACCTGGGTGGCCGACAGGTGGCAGCCACGGCCCGTGTTGATCTGAACCACCTGGGCCGCGGCGTCGGCGAGCCGTTCCGCATCGCGGGTGGTCTGCAGATCGCCCACCAGCACGGCACAACGGTTCTCGGCGCCCAGGGCGGTGATGGTCTTTTCCAGCAGGGTGGTCTTGCCGCTCCCGGGAGCGCTGGTGAAATTCAGGGCCAGTACGCCGGCAGCCTGGATCTGCTGGCGGATGGTGGCGGCGATGGCGTCGTTGGCTTTCAGCACACTCTCGACGACCTGGACTTTCATGGTGTCTCCTCGGGGTCGCGGGTCGGTCCCGACAGGGACTTCAGGATGACATCCCGACCGGCGATGATTTCCGCATCGGCCTGACGGCAACTCGGGCAAGAAAAACTGAGCAGTTCCGGGGCGAAGAGCGTCTCGCACTCTCGACATCTGGCCTGCAACGAGACCGGGGTCAGACGCAGCTCGGCCGCGGCGGCGAGACTGTCCTGGCTCAGGGCCTCGAAACCGATGGCCAGCGCTTCCGGATCGACATGCTGTCCCTCGCCGATCTCGACTTCGATTTCCTCTACCGTTTCGAGATCGTGCTGGCCGGCGATCTCGAGCACTTGTTGCAGCAGGGCGTTGGCCAGGAACATCTCGTGCATGACATCTCTTCCGGACAGGCGCCAATAGCCGGCAGCCGGTCAGCAGATCCGCGGCAGCTCCTCGCCGTACGGTCGTTGAATCAAGCGGTGTCCGCCGATCTTGGTGACGAGTTCCGCCAGGGGCGGTTCGCTGGCCACAAACGTTCCGATACGGGTCGCCTTCCGCCCGTACTGGTGACTGTGGCAGATGGCGAGCACGGCAGCGGTGGCCTCCGGGCTGCACACCAGCACGATCTTGCCCTCGTTGGCGACGGTCAACGGATCGAGACCGAGCAACTCCGCGGCGTGTTGGACCCGGGGCGCAATGGGTAACGCGTTCTCATCCACCTCGATACCGAGACCGGTCTCGCTCACGAGATCGGCCAGTACACCCGCCAGCCCGCCCCGCGTCGGATCCCGGAGGAACTTCACGGCTGGACGGCCGACCACCAGTTGCTGTGCCAGGTCGGCCAGCGGGGCGACATCGCTTTCGATCCGGGTGGTCAGGCCGAGTCCTTCCCGCACCGCCATCACGGCCAGACCGTGTTCGGCGAGGTTGCCGGTGATGACCAGCTCGTCACCCGCCACGATCCGGCCGGGGGAGAGATCCGTCGAATCGGCGACACTACCCAGCCCGGTGGTATTGATGAGCAGACCGTCACCGCGTTGCCGTTCGATCACCTTGGTGTCGCCGGTGGCGATGCGGATCCCCGCCTCGGCGGCGGTGTCGGCGATGGAACCGATGATCCGATCCAGCATCGCCAGGGGAAGCCCCTCCTCGATGATCAAGGACAGGCTCAAGGCCAGTGGTCGCGCGCCCATCATGGCCAGATCGTTCACCGTCCCGCACACGGCCAGTCGGCCGATGTCGCCGCCGGGGAAGGTCAACGGTTGCACCACGAAGGAGTCGGTGGTCAGGCAGAGGCGGCCGGATTCCGCCGGCAGGATGGCGCCATCACCGAGCGGGTTCAGCAGCTCGTTGCCCAGATGGGGCAGGATGTGTTCGGCCAGCAGGCGGCTGGTCAGCTCTCCGCCGCCGCCGTGGGCCAGGATGATCCGTTCGATGTCATCAGGAACCAATGTATTAACTCCAGTTCCGGCTGCTGGCCAGATGCGGTTGCAAACCCTCGGTCACCCTTGCGCTGTCCGTCGGGCGTATCGATACCAGGCGGCACAACTTCCTTCGCTGGAAACCATACACGGACCGATGGGGGACTCGGGGCGGCATGCCGTGGCGAACAGCGGACAGTCGCCGGGATCCACGCGACCCTGGATCACCTCGCCGCAGCGGCAACCGGGTGGCTCGTAATCCTCACCGGGTTCCATATCGTACCGTTGCCAGGCATCGAACCGCGCCAAGGCAGGTCGCAGATCCAGCCCGCTGCCGGGGATGTTGCCCATGGCGCGCCAGACGGCATCGCCGGGCTGGAACACATGTTCGAGCAGCTCTTGGGCGCGGCGGTTGCCCTCCGGTTGGACCGCCACGGGATAGACGTTATCCACTCGCGGCTGGCCCGCCGCCTTCTGCCGCAGCAGGTGCAGGATACCGAGCAGCAGCTGCCGCACCTCGAAGCCCGCCACCACACACGCCTTGCCGTGTTCGCGCGCCAGGGGGAGGTAGACATCCGAACCGATGATGACACTCACGTGGCCCGGCAAGAGAAAGCCGTCGACGGGCAGATCGTCGGCTGCCAGCAAAGCGTTCAGGGCGGGCATGACCAGCTTGTGTCCGGTGAGCAGGGAGAAATTCTGCAGACCGAGTTGCTCGGCTTCCAGTACGGCCACGGCAGTGGCCGGGGCGGTGGTTTCGAAGCCGACGGCGAGAAACACGACCTCCCGCTCGGGATTGGCCACGGCGTGTTGCACCGCATCCCGGGCGGAGTAGCAGACGGTGACGTCCGCTCCCTGGGCGCGCAGGTCCGCCAGACTGCCGTCGCGACCGGGCACCCGGACCATGTCGCCGTAGGTGGTGATGGCGACCCGCGAGTAGCGAGCCAGGTCCAAAGCGGCGTCGATATATCCTTGCGAGGTCACGCAGACCGGGCAACCCGGACCGCTGATCAGGCGGATGTTGGCCGGGAGAATGGACCTGATTCCACTCCGGAACAAGGAGACCGTGTGCGTGCCGCACACCTCCATCAACCGCACCGGCCCAACCTCCTCGCTCACCGTGGTGATCTGCACCACCAGTTGCTGGAGATCGTCGGATCCGGCCAGGGGGGGGTGGTTCTGTTCAACCATCGAGACCAGCTTCTCTGAGGTAGTCCCAGGTAGCCAGCGCCTCGGTTTCGTCCAGGGTGGTGATGGCGCAGCCCGCGTGCACCAGCACCCAGTCGCCGATCTGGGCCTCGGGTACCAGGAGCAGGCTCACCTCGGCTACACTTCCTTGAAAGTCGACCCGACCAGGCCCGGTGGGGAAGAGATCACTTTTCCTGCCGGGGTCAGGGACGGCAACGATCTTGCCGGGGACGGCCAGACACATCAGGACAATCCTCTCGTTCGTCTCGTGGCGGCGATCACTGCCTGGCCAAGGGCCAGGCCGCCGTCGCCTGCTGGGACCTGATGATGACTCAGGATTTCCAGGCCCGACTTGCGGCAGCGCCGGACCAGCTCCTGGCACAATAATCGATTTGCGAAACAACCTCCAGTCAAAGCTACCTTGGTCAAACCGGTGGCCGCTGCCTGGGAGGCGATGACCTCGGCCAGGGCTGCACTAATGCCCAGGAAAAAGGCCCGGGCGATCCGGGCGACTGGCTGACCGTCACGTTGTCGTTCCAGGAGATCCCGGATCATCGGCCGATAATCGATGCGGGTGGGACCGTTGTCCCCGGCGAGTATACCGTATGCCAGAGGCGGTACCGCCGGGTCGGCGGTCTCCGCCACGGCCTCCAGGGTCTGGGGAGCCTCGGCTTCGTGAAAGTTTTCGCCGCATAGACCGAGGAAACAGGCCGCGGCGTCGCAGAGCCGACCGAGACTCGAGGTGGGGGTGACGAGATCGGGACGCTCCAGCGTGGCGGCCGTGATTTCCAGATCCTCCGGATCGAGATTCGCCAGCAAAGTTCCGGCGGTCCCGACTTCCCGGAGCCAGCTTGCACCATAGGTTTCCTTGAGCAACCCAACCGCCGGGCGCCAGGTGAACCGGGCAGCGAGGTCACCGCCGGCCAGCGGGAAATAGTCGAGATGACCGCAGCGGGAATACTCGACCCGGTCGGCCAGCAGCAGCTCGCATCCCCAGATCGCGCCGTCGTCGCCGTAGCCGGTGCCGTCGCAAGCGACGCCGATGACCCGCTCGTCCACCTGGTTGTCAGCCAGACAGCTCACCACGTGGGCGAAATGGTGCTGGATCTCGAGTCGCGGCAGGTCCAGGGACCGGGCGTACCTGGTGGAGGCGTAAGCTGGATGGGAGTCGCAGACCACCAGCTCGGGTGTCACGGCGAACAGAACCTGAAGATCGGTCACGGTTCGCACGAAGTTCCGATACGAGGTTGGATTGAACAGGTCGCCCAGATGCTCACTCACCAGCGTGCGGTCTTCGGTATGGAGGCAGACCGTGGACTTGAGATCGCCACCCACCGCCAGGATGGGGATCGGCGCGGGGGTGAGCTGATCGACCGGTGCGGGGGCGAAGCCGCGAGCTCGGCGCAACGGCTGACTCCCGTTTCCCCCCAGGGCCGGGTTCCACTGGATCACCGAATCGTCCACCCGTCTTTCGATATCTCGATCGTGCAGGAGCAACGCATCGGCTATGTGGCTCAGACCGGCCAGCGCCTCCTCGTTGCCACAACAGATCGGCTCGGAACTCGGATTCCCCGAGGTCATCACCAGCGGGCCAAGCCCTTCGCTGAACAGGAGCCAGTGCAGCGGGGTGTACGGCAGCATGACACCGAGGGTATGGCTGTCCGGGGCAACGTCGGCGCTGACCGCCGTTCCCGGGCGTCTCGGCAACAAGACGATGGGCCGTCGTTGATCCAGCAGCAACGATTCGGTTTCCGGGCCGAGTTGAACCAGTGCGCGTGCGGCGGCCAGGGAGCCCACCATCAAGGCCAGCGGTTTGGTCTCGCGTCCCTTGCGTTCCCTCAAGGTCCGGACAGCCCGATCACTGTCGGCACGACAGGCGAGATGAAATCCCCCCAGCCCCTTGATGGCCACGATCCGCTCCGCGTCCAGGAGCTGCGCGCAAATCCGCACCGGATCGGCGGACCAGTCACCCGGGGGCTTTGGGCTGTCCGGGGGGGCGGGACTGCCGGCCAGCAACTGGCCGTGTCGGTCGACGAGCCACACGTGTGGGCCACACAGCGGGCAGGCGTTGGGTTGGGCGTGGAAACGACGGTCGCGAGGATCGTCGTACTCGGCTTGACAGTCGGGACACATCTGGAAGCGGGACATGGTGGTGTGCAAACGATCGTACGGTATCCGCTGGATGATGGAATACCGTGGCCCGCAGTTTGTGCAGTTGGTGAACGGATAGCGGTAACGTCTGTTGGCCGGGTCGTTTATGTCGAACAGGCAATCAGGGCAGCAGCCCATGTCAGGCGTCACCGCGGCTTTGGGTCGGCTGCCGTCTCCACTGGGGACGATCCGGAAATTGCCTTCGTACTGGAGAGCGATGACGGTCCGCGTCACCTCGCTGATCTGGGCCAGAGGAGGCAGGGCGGCGGCGAGCTGATCGGGAAACGTCTCCACGGCCGCTTGCCGGCCCTCGATTTCCAGGAACACCCCGTCTGCATTGTTGCCGACGAAACCGGTCAGACCGAGATCCTCGGCCAGCCGATAGACCATGGGACGGAAACCGACACCCTGGACCTGTCCTCGGATCTCCAGACGGTGACGGCTCTGCGGCGTGGACCCGGGGTGATCGGCTTTGTGGACGTTCATCAAATGCCTCCGGCATCTCCTCTCAAGAGGACTATGCCAGGTCGATTGGACCCTCACAAGCGGTATTAGCTGTGCCGGGGAGATAACGGCTGGCTCGAAAGCCATTCGTCTCTGAATGCACACTTCCTCAAGCCGCGGCCGATCCCGCCGAAAAAACTATTGAACATCCAGGATAATCTGACATCCTCGACCCGCGGGAGCAGATGTTCACATCCTCCCCGGGTCGATGGTGAGACATTCCTTTTCAACCAGGGAGGAACCATGAGCAGGAAGTTAAGCATTCCCATCACCCTTTTCATCGTCGGGGCCGTGGTTTGTGGCGCGTTTCTCGAAGTGGGCGCCGAAGGGGAAGAGTCGCCGCAGATCATCGGCGCGAACAAGTGCAAGGGATGTCACAAGCCAGACAAGATCGGCAACCAGTTCGACCTCTGGTCGGGACGAGCTCACGCCCGGGCGTTCGAGACTCTGGCCTCGGAACAATCGCAGGCCATCGCGACCGAGATGGGATTGGGGAATCCCCAGGAAGCGGCCGAGTGCCTCGTCTGTCATACCACCCAGGGAGTGCTGGGGACGGACGCTCCGGTGGCCGCGACCTATGACACCTCCGAAGGTGTGGGTTGTGAAGCGTGTCACGGGGCCGGATCCGCATACAAGTCCAACAAGGTGATGAAGGACCACGCTGCTGCGGTGGCGGCCGGTTTGACCGAGATCACCGCGGACCACTGCTTGTTGTGCCATAACGAGAAGAGCCCGACTTACAAGGAGTTCGTTTACGAAGAGTCGCTCGCGGCCATCGCCCATCCGGTACCCGAGTAGGCCGCGGCTGAATTTTCGGGACTGAAAAGGTGGACGAGTTCAACGCCAGTTCTCTCGATCGCACGCAAGAAAAACCCCGCCCCCAATCAGGGGCGGGGCTTGTGTATACTCTCGACTCACGGAAGGCTGCCGGCGGCGGCCGT
>JBDRBC010000278.1:0-14038 GCA_043823125.1 bacterium
GGCAAGCCGGTTGCCGGTTCGCGCCGCCCAGGCCCGCAGAGCGTTCCCGCTCCGATTCATGTAGGTCATGGGCTTGAGCAGTACCAGCTCACCGAAACGGGTTTCCCCCGTGGCTTCCCGGTAGTTGGGTCCCGACTTGACGAAGGAGAGGTCGAGACGAGACGCCAGCTCCGTCACCACCCGGAACCCGACGTTGTGCCGGGTGCCTTCGTACTCGGCTCCGAAATTGCCCAACCCGACGATCAGACGCACGCCGTTTCCTCCTCAAAAAAAAACGAGGTGAAGCCGCAGCTTCACCTCGCAGAATCCAGGCAGCTCCCGGTCCGCAGGCGACGGACCCGCAGCGAGAACAGATCAGTCCTTGTCAGACTTGCCTTTCGCGGCGTCGGCGCCATCCTTGCTTTCGCCTTCGCTTTCACCCGCTTCGCCTTCGCCCGCTTCGTCTTCTTCACCCTCGGCGGCCACTGCTTCCTCGGCCACGTAGATGGTCGGCGCCTTCAGCATCAGGACCAGGGCCTCGGGATCGGAAACGAATTCGCCGACCTCCGTCTTCAGGTCCTTCACGTGGATCTTGTCGTTCAATCCCATCTCGGTGATGTCGATGGTGATGACTTCCGGCATTTCGCGTGGCAAGCAACTCAGCTCCACCATGTACATGACCAGGGAGACATTGGCGTCGCCCCGCTTGACGGCCGTCGATTCGCCCACCACTTCGATCTGTACCGGCACCTCGATGGTTTTACCCCGCGGAATCTCGTACAGATCGACATGCAGGATCTCGTCCGTGACGGGATTCCGCTGCACATCACGCAACAGGGCGATGGGTTCATCGTCAGCGGCTTCGAGTTTCAGGGAAAAGATGACACTTTTTCCGGCCAGCCTCGTGAGGATCTTGCCGAACTGGACGGCATCCACTTCGACGCTCTCCGTCTGCTCACGGCCGGTACCGTACAGAACGGCCGGGATCTTGCCCGCCGCGCGGGTTTTCCGGTTGGCGTTTTTCCCCTTCGTCTGACGCGGGAAAATATCGAGATTTACGAGTCCCATCGTTTATGCCTCCACAGACCTGCTTTGGACACGGCTCGCCGGTGCTGGTGATACCGGTTTGTCCATCCGAACGGAAGCCGTGATTCTCTGTCCAAAATTCGACCGCCTAAGTAAGCATCTGTTTCGGCGAATGTCAAGGGAGGCGGCCACGAAGTGCCCACTCAACGCACGAACAGCGCACTCACCGTCTTCTCGAGATGGATCCGTTCGATGGCCTCGGCCAGCAAGGGAGTGATATCCAGCACCTTGATCTTGGGACATTCATCGCCACGGTGGAACGGAATCGTGTTGGTGACGGCCACTTCCTTGATGGGCGAATCATTGAGCCGCGTCAGCGCCTGCCCGGACAGGATCGGGTGCGTGCAACAGGCGGTCACCGAAATCGCGCCCTGCTCCTCCACACAGACCCGGGCGGCGTCGGCCAGGGTGCCGGCGGTATCGATCATGTCATCGAAGATGATGACCTCCATCCCCGCCACCTCGCCGATGAAGTTCATCACCTTGGCCTGGTTGGGTCGTGGCCGCCGCTTGTCGATGATGGCCAGATCCGCGCCGAGTCGCTTGGCGAAGGCGCGCGCCATCTTGATACTGCCCACGTCCGGCGCCACCACGGCCAGATTGTCCGGGGGACAGTTTTCGAAGTGCTTGAGCAGCACCGGCGCCGAGTACAGGTGGTCCAGCGGGATGTCGAAGAAACCCTGGATCTGCGGTGCGTGCAGATCGATGGTCAGTACCCGCTGGGCTCCCGCCTGGGTGATGAGGTTGGCCATCAACCGCGCCGCGATGGGCACACGCGGCTGGTCCTTGCGGTCCTGGCGCGCATAGCCGAAATAGGGAATCACCGCCGTCACCCGTCGACACGAGGCGCGCCGCACCGCGTCCAGCAGCAACAGCAGTTCTATCATGTTGTCGGCGGGCGGCATGGTGGGCTGGACGATGAAGACATCCGTGCCGCGGATGTTCTCCTTGATCTTCACCTGGATCTCGCCGTCGGAGAAGTGGTCGAGTTCGACGTCCAATAGACTCACGTTCAGATTGTCCGCGATCCTCTCACCCATCTCTGGATGTGCAGTGCCACTGATGAGAACCAACTCATTGTACATCGGTACCTGTCCTCCGGCGGAGCGAGTCGCAACTGAGACGGCCTCCAGCCGCAAACCGAGTGAGTCCAAGCGCGTGGTCGGCGTTATCAAGCATTCGCCCGGGTAGGAATGGGCGCGGGAAGCTGGCTGGGGCGGCAGGATTCGAACCTGCGAATGCAAGGACCAAAACCTTGTGTCTTACCACTTGACGACGCCCCAGTGGGTTTCTTTAGTAGCTCTCCTCGAGAGCAGGTCCAAGATCACCGTCATCGTCATCGCGCATGTTCGGGGGGGGGATCTCACCATTCTCCACCCGTTGCACTTCCTGCTTGTAGGCCGCGATGACCTGATTCTCCATCCACTGCCGGGTCGGCATGTTGATGGGGTGGGCAATATCCTGAAAGGTTCCGTCCTTCCGCTTGCGACTGGGCATGGCGATGAAAAGTCCTGATGCACCTTCGATGATTTTCAAGCCCCGGATCACAAAGCAATTGTCCAGTGTTATGCTGGCGAACCCTTTCAGCTTATTGTCGTCGCGTAATGTTATTCTGATTTCAGAGATCTCCAAGACTGAACCCCTCCATAGGAAGTCATTTCAAAAATGCGAAGCACAGTTGCGGTGGAATGGTCATCCATCCCTGATCTCCACACCGACCGCGTGCGGCCCGACTACGCGAACAAACCAATCAGAACGGGCGAATTCTTCAGAGATCTTTGGTATGTCGCACCGATCCGGAAAAACTGCAACAACAGCCGCGCCACTCCCGGAAAGCATGACCACCGGGGCCAGCTCACGCAGGTGCAATACGAGTCGTTGCAATTCCGGGTATGAAGGGAGCACCACCTCCTCTAGTCGATTAAAACCAAACCAGGAACTCGTTGGAAACCTGGCAATTAATGATTTCATACCTGGGATGTTAGCTTTGGGCGCTCGGGAAGTCAATCCCATTTTCAAGGTAGTATACACGTTCGCCGTGAGTAAGTCTATATCCGGCTTGATAAGGAGAAACTGGCCTCTGCGGACCGCTGGCATGGCGGTGAGTTCCGTGCCGCGTCCGTGTCCGAATTGGGTGCCGCCACGGATGAAGAAAGGGACGTCAGAGCCGAGCTCGGCAGCCATGGACTCCAGTTCCGCAGGAGTCAACTCGCTGCCGAACAGGTGGTTACACGCCACCAGCACCGCGGCTGCGTTGCTGCTGCCGCCTCCCAGCCCTGCCGCGGTGGGGATCTCCTTCACCAGTTCCACACCGAGCCGTCCGCTTACGCCGGTGGTGGCACAGAATAGCCGCGCCGCCCGCCAGCAGAGATTCTCCCGCCCCGTGGGCGCAGCGCCTGTGGGAACGACCCGGAGTTCCACCTGGGGCGCGCCGTTAGAAAATCGCTTGCGGAGTGTCACCTTGACCGTGTCGAAAAGCTGGACGGCCTGCAGGACCGTTTCGATATCGTGGTAGCCGTCCCGCCGCTGACGCAGGACCTCGAGGTGGAGATTGACCTTGGCCGGAGACCGGACGATCACCTGTCTCGGCAGCAAGGATCGGTCCGGTGTGGATGATGTGCTCACGGCGAATCCTCGCCGAGATACCCGCGCCGCTGGTACTCCTGAAACAACCGCCCCCACGGGGTCTCGTTATAGCGCTTGATGATGCGACGCCCGACGGTGGGATACCACAACCAATCGTGGTAGACGTTGGACGCGAACGGCGCCCACCCCATGAGTGGCGAGTGTAGGGCAATCTTCTCCAGGAACCGGAGCGGCCCCTTGCGGAGCATCTGATCTCCCCAGATGACGACGCTCTTCTTGGTCTCGAACCCGAAGTTCTGCCCCATCAATTCGGGCTCCCCCACGATCTCGATCTCTTCGATCCGCGCCGTACCCAGCCCGGCTTCATCACTGAACTGCAGGTACGGGATGCTCTGGATATCGAAGCCCATCAACTTGGCGGCCACGGCATCGATGGCCACCGAATCGGCACTGGCCAGCAGGATGTTCTTGACCACCGGTTGCATGGTGCGGGGGCCGGCCCCGTTGCCGCAGACCGTGCCGTCCATGACGGCGAAGACATTGGGGTGCAGTTCGCGCTGCATGACCATCAAGTCGTGCAATACCTCGTGCATGTACTTGTGCGCGTAGTGCCGAACCTCCTTGAGCAGGCCGCCGAAGGAGTTCTTGATGGCGCCGGTGGTGATCGAGTGCCCGTGGGTCTTGACGGTGGGTAGGTGGAGGATGTTCTTGCCGAGGTACAGTCTCGGAATCTCGATCCCTTGGGGGAAGATATGGTGGAGCTTCTTGAGACCCTTGAACTCCCGGACCACCCACTCCTCTTCGGGCAAGGCCCGGAAGGTCAGACCGTACCGGTCCAGCACCGGTCGCCAGAGATTGTTCCGACACCCCTTGTGGGGATCGGTGACCACCGTCTTGTTCTCCAGGGGGAACAGATTTTCCGGAGTGAAGCCACCTTCGAGCAAGGTCTTCACCACCCCTTCCACCTGCCACGGTTGACTGCTGCAAGCCGGAAAGTACTTGGTCCACGAGAGGTTCAACTTGAGAATCAGATCCTCGCTCGGGGCCAGGTGCTGCTGGTAGTCCGCCAGCTCCATGACGCGCCGGTAGTCGTCCAGCACGGTTTCGGGGCGGGTGCTTATCAGGGCGACCTTGGCTTTCATTGTTTTCGCTCCAAGCTGTTCGACTCGGTTTGTTCTGCTCGGTCTGTTCGATCAGGCGTGCAGACCGATGATCAGAATGACGGAGGCGATCCAGCCGCCCACGCCGAGCTGCAGCGCCACGTCGTTCAAGAGAATCTCGTGGGGCCGACCTCCGCGCCCTTCCTTGTAGACCAGAAAGAGATAACGCCCCATGCCGTAAAAGACAAACGGCAAGGTGTACACGAGCTTGTTGGTGCCGAAGTGGGCGATGGTCCCCGGCCAGACGGTGTAGAGCGAATAGGCCATCAAGGTCAAGGCGAAGGTGATGCCGATCATCACGTTGAGCAACGGTTCCGAGTAGGACGCCAGGGCCGGACGCGTTTTCCGACCGGACGGCTGGACATTGATCACCTCGTGGCGCCGCTTGCCGAACCCCAGAAACAACGAGAGGAAAAACGTACAGAGCAACAGCCAGTTCGAGATATGAATGGACGGCACGACCTCCCGCAGCACCTCCACGCTGGCCACGGCGCGGATCACGAAGCTGAAAGCGATCCCCACCACGTCCAGGATCACGGCCCGTTTCAACAGGCGGGTGTAAATGATGTTGTGCAGGAAAAAGACCCCGGTCACGATGCAGAAGTTCGATCCCAGCAGATAGGCGGCGAACAGGCAGGCCACCATGAGCAGCCCCGCCAGATAGAACGCCAGGCGGATCGGCAACCGGCCCGAAGCGATGGGACGCAATCGCTTGTAGGGATGCAGGCGATCGAGTTCGACGTCCGCGGCGTCGTTGTAGATGTACACCGCTCCCGACGCCAGACAGAACACCAGCACGCCGAGCCCCGCCTGGATGACGTAGGCCGGAGTTCCGAACAGCTGGGCGAAGATGACCCCGGCGAACAGGATCAGGTTCTTGGTCCACTGGCGTGGCCTCAGATTCTCCAGGAAGGCCAGGAAGATTTGCATGGATTTCGTTTCACTCCTGGTCAGTATGCGTTCTCACCCTGCAGCACGTGCTGAATGGTCATGAGGATGATCTTCACATCCAGGCCCAGGGACCAGTTCTCCACGTAATACAGATCGTACAGGGTCCGGTCCACCACGCTGGTTTGGCCACGTAGCCCGTTGACCTGGGCCCAGCCGGTCAGGCCCGACCGCACCCGATGTCGCTCGAAGTAACGCGGCATCTGCTGCCGGAACTGCTCGACGAAGAACATCCGCTCCGGCCGCGGTCCCACGAGACTCATGTCGCCGCGCAGAACATTCCAGAGCTGCGGCAACTCATCGAGGCTGAACCGGCGCAGGAACCGCCCGAGTGGTGTGATCCGGGGATCGTTCTCGACGGTCCAGACCGGACCGGATTCCGCCTCCGCGTCCAGCCGCATGGTCCGGAACTTGAGCATGTCGAACTCGCGGCCATCACGCCCGACCCGCGCCTGCTTGTAATGGACCGGGCCGTCACTGCCGGTCTTGATGAGCAGGGCTAGCAGTCCGAACAGCGGCGCCAGGACCAGCAGCCCCAGCACGGTGCAGACGATGTCGAAGGTTCGCTTGACGATCCGATCGACCCCGCTCAACGCACCCTCGCGCACGGATATGAAGGGGATTCCCGCCACCTCTGTCAACCGCATCCGGCTGGTATGCAATGCCAGCAGGTCGGGAACGAACTGCAGATCGCAGTTCAGGTTGGCGAATATCGCGGCGATGGACCGGATCAGCGGGAGCTGGTCGAACGGCAAGGTCAACACCACGAGGTCGATCTGATGTTCCCGCACGACGGCGGCGATGTCGTCCAGTTCACCCAGCCTGGGCAACGCTGCCGCCAGCGGTCGCGCTGTCTGGTCGTCAACCGGCGGTTCCGCCAGCTCACTGTTCACCGGCGGTGAACTGGAGTTCGGCACATCGACCCAACCCACCGGCAACAGGGCGAGGCCGGGCAGTTCGCGTGCCGCGCGCAGGATACGTTCCTTCATGGCGTTCTCGCCAACGAGCAACAACCGGCGGGCTCCCATCCCCCGTTGCAAGATGTGCCGCAAAAACCAGCGGGCAGTGATCCGCCCCAGGGTCAACGAGAAGAAACAGGCGAGGAAAAAGAGGCCGAAAAAGGAGCGGCTGTAGGTCATGTGCCGAAAGAAAAATGTCAAGGCGAGTACGAGCAAGCTGCCCAGAACCACGCCCTTGAAAAGCCCGGCCAGCTCCTCCACGAGTCCACCACCGCCCCGCGCCGTGTACATCTTGCTGGTGTAGAAGATGCCGAGAAACACCAGCAACACGATACAGCTGGCTGCCAGATAACTGCCGAACGGCGGAATACCGAGGGGAACCGGCCACAACCCGGCGTGGAAGCGGAACCAGTAGGTGAGCAGAAATGCCGCTTCCAGAAAGAGAGTGTCCAGCACCAGGAGCAAGGTGGGCTGGATGACCGATTTCCCCTGACGCCCCGGATCAGACATGCATCTCCCCCTCACTGTGCCGTTGCCAGGCCCGGGCCAACCTCCGGCGGATCGCCTGCCGGAAACAGCACCGGTCGAAACTGCGGGCATGCGCCGCCATGGCGTCCCGGTCCCAGGCGTCAGCCAGCCGCGGATCGGCCAGCGCGGCGGTCAAGGCGGCGGCGGTCTGTTCCGGAAAAAAGAACCCGTTCAACCCTTCCACCACACTGTCCAGCGCACCGCCCTCGCCATAGGCCACTACCGGTCGACCACACGCCGTGGCTTCGAGGGGCGTGATCCCGAAATCTTCCAGACCGGGAAACAGGAACGCCCGGCAATGCCCGTAGTACGCCGGCAGCTCGGCCGTGGGAACCGGTCCGGCAAATGTCACCTGCCCGTCGCCCGCGGCAACCGCGGCCAGACGTTGGAGCCGCTTGGCCTCCGGCCCCTTGCCCACCACCACCAGGTGGCGGCCCGCCTGCTTGGCGGCAACGATGGCCAGATCAATACGTTTGTACGGCACCAGCGCCGAAACCACAAGATCATAGCTGCCGCTGGCCAGCCCGCGGGGCGGTGCGGCAGCCGCAGTTCCGTACAGCGCCATGTCCACCGGTGGGTGGATGATGGTGACGTCTTCCGCGGCCACGTCGTACCAGTCGAGAATCCGCTGCCGGACTGTGCTGGAGTTAGCCAGCCAGAGTCGTACCCGGGTCGCCGTTCTGGTATCCCAGCTGCGCAGCCGAGTCGCCACCCGGCCGATGAGCCAGCGGATGGGTGCGGGTTTGCCGCCGAAGTACTCCGAGAACGTATCGCGAATATACCGCATGGGAGTGTGGCAGTAACAGACGGACAGGGCCGAACGGCCGGGACGAGCCGACTTGGCCACACAGTGACTGCTACTGAGCACCAGATCATACCCGGAGAGATCGAACGCCTCCACCGCGCGGGGAAACAGCGGCAAGGCCCAGCGATAGATCCGCGCCGCGGCAGGTAGCTGCTGGATGAACGAGGTCTGGATCCGATGCGACTCGAAAACCGGGTCCACCTGCCCGGGCAGATGCAACAAGGTGAAGATATCGGCCTGGGGAAAAACCGCGCACAGATCGGCGAGCACCTTCTCGCCGCCCCGCATTCCGGTCAACCAGTCGTGTACCAGCGCGACCCGCAGATCCGAGGGCAACTCGGCAACGGGCGTCGACGGTTCAGGCATCGGACGCACCGTCCGGCGAGTCGCTCGCACCCGCTTGCCATTCCTCGAGCAGGTGACACATGAGATGGCCCATGGTGATATGGACCTCCTGGATGTGGGGCGTGGAATCACTGGGCACGATGAGGGCCGCATCGACCAGATTCCGCAAACAACCGCCATCGCCACCGAGAAAACCGAAGACCGGCATGCCGATTCGTCTGGCAGCCGACACCGCCTCGACACAGTTGGCCGAATTGCCGGAGGTCGAGATGACCAGCAAGACGTCTTCCGCCCTGCCGAGTCCGGTTACCTGCCGGGCGAAGATCTGCTCGAAACCGTAATCGTTCCCCACCGAGGTCACGATGGAGCTGTTGGTATTCAAAGCCAGCGCCCCATAAGCCGGCCGCTCGAGCAGGAACCGGCCGACGAGTTCGGCCGCGATGTGCTGGGCGTCGGCGGCGCTCCCCCCGTTACCGCAGATGAGCAGCTTGCCGTCGGCCCGCCAGGCGATCGACACCGCGTCCGCCAGCTGGTAGAGGACCTCGGTCTCGACCTCCCCCACCCGGGTCAGCACCTGCTGCAGTTCAGTGATGCCGTCGGCTACCAGCCGCATCGCTACCGCTCGCCGATCCTGCTTGCCGTGGGAGGAGGGCATGCCGTTTCCTTTCTCACTGCTGGCGCCAATCGTCTCGTGGAAGTGAAGCCGCCGGTTCCGGTAATGTTCACGACGGCGCTACTTGTAACGCTTCCTGTTGTTCGAGCCAACGACAGTAACGTCGGACCGCGTCCTGCCAGGTCGGCGGTTCCGGACAGTGCATCAACTGGAGCCGGCCACGGTGGAGCACGGAACAGGCCGGTCGTCGGGCCGGTGTGGGATACAACGCGGAGCTACACGGTTTGATCCGGTCGGGTTCCGTACCCACCACCCGCGCGATCTCCTGCGCGAATTGAAACCAGCTGCAGGAGCCGTCGTTGGTGGCGTGGAAGATCCCGCTTTCGCCTCGTTCCACCAGACACACTAGAGTCGCCGCCAGATCCGGGGCGTAGGTCGGATTGCCCACCTGGTCGTCCACCACCTGCAGTTCCTCACGTTCGGCCAGCAACCGGCGAATGGTCAACACGAAATTCTTTGGTCCCGGGCCGAACAGCCAGCTCGTCCGGACGATCTGCCACCGGTCCGACTTGTCTGCCATCGCCTCTTCGCCACACGCCTTGGTGTAGCCGTAAAAACCAAGGGGGTTGCGGACGGCATCCTCGTGATAGCCGGCGCTGCTTTGTCCATCGAAGACGTAATCGCTGCTGAGATAGGTCAGTCCGGCGCCGGTGGCCTCGCAGGCACGCACCAGTTCCGCCGTGGCCGTACCGTTGACGGCCAGTGCCAGATCGCGGTCGGTCTCGGCGCCGTCCACATCGGTGTACGCGGCGCAATGGATGACCCAGTCCGGTTGCGCTCTCTCCCAGATCCGCTGGACATGGTCGGGACGGGTCAGATCACCATCGGGGAGATCCACGCCGACCACCTGGAAGTGGCCCGCGCCGGCTGCGCAGACCGCGCGCCCCAGCATGCCGGCGGCACCGGTGACCAGGAGTTTCACCCGTTCTCCTCCCCAGCCTTATCGGCTGACGGCTCGGCTCCATCCCGGGCGGCGCGACGTGCCGTCCCGGCCGGGAAACCGCTATTCAGCAAGAAGCGAAACACCCGGGCCTCGTTGTTGCGATCCGCCGGACCAGGGATCTTGGCCCACCGTTGCCGACTGGCCACCAGGGCGAGCTCCAATTCCAGATCGGCGGGCAACAGCTCCGCCACCACCGCGTCCACCACGTCCGGGGCCACCTGTCGCTCATGGAGCCGCGCAAAAAGATAACGACGACCCACGGGCCGCCGCCGCAGGGTATCCCGGCAGAACGCTTCGGCAAAACGACGATCGGAGAACAGATCCTGGGCCGCGAACTCCGCCAGGACCGTTTCGACCTCGTGGCTGTCGAATCCCTCGTCCACGAGCTTGCGCCGCAGGACCGCGACCGGATGCAGCTTGCGATCCAGAATCCGAAAGAGACGGCGGGCGATCTGTTTGCGTTGAGCCGCCAGACGGAGACGCCCCAGCAGCTCCGCGGGAATCGGCTCTCCCAGCTGTGGCATGGCGCCGGCCAGGACCGCCGGCGCCACCTCCAGTATTTCACCGTTGCTCAGGCACAGGGTGACCGTGCCGTCGGCACGTTGACACGCCTGCAAGATCGGATCGGGCGCGGACATCATCAACCGGCTGACGACGCCTTGGCCTGCCGCTCACCGCTACCAGCACTCTTGTCTGGATCCGCGGCCGGTTTCTTGGCAGTCTCGGCTCCCTTGGCAGCGCCCGTGTCAGTCGATTTTTCATTTTCGGTTTCGGCGACATCCACACGACCGATCCCGTACTTGGCAAAGACCTGTCCCTTGATCTTGGTATAGAGATCCTCGTTTTCCTTCAGGAATATCCGTACGTTCTCACGCCCTTGCCCCAGCCGCTCCTCGCCGTAGCTGTACCAGGCGCCGGACTTCTGGATGAATCCGGCGGCGACGCCGAGATCGATGAGGTCACCTTCCTTGGAAATACCCTCCCCGTAGAGGATGTCGAACTCGGCCTTCTTGAACGGCGGGGCCACTTTGTTCTTGACCACCTTGACCCGGACCTGATTGCCGATCACTTCCTCGCCCTGGGTGATGGCGCCGATCCGGCGAATATCGAGGCGAACGGAGGCGTAGAACTTCAGGGCGTTGCCGCCAGAGGTGGTCTCGGGATTGCCGAACATGATGCCGATCTTCATGCGGATCTGGTTGGTGAAGATGACCAGGGTGTTGGTCTTGGAAATGGCGCCGCTCAGCTTGCGCAAGGCCTGGGACATGAGTCGCGCCTGCAGACCGACGTGGGCATCGCCCATCTCCCCCTCGATTTCCGCCCGCGGCACCAGCGCCGCCACCGAGTCGATGACGATGCAGTCCACGGCGCCGGAACGGACCAGCATCTCGGTGATCTCCAGCGCCTGCTCCCCGGTGTCTGGCTGGGAGACCAGCAGATCGTCGATGACCACCCCGAGCTTGCGGGCATAGCCCGGGTCGAGGGCGTGTTCGGCATCGATGAACGCCGCTGTACCGCCGCGTTTCTGACAGTTCGCTATCACCGAAAGCGAGATGGTGGTCTTGCCGCTGCCCTCCGGCCCGTAGACCTCGGTGACGCGGCCCGTGGGCAGACCACCGACACCGAGGGCGATATCCAGTGCCAGGCTGCCGGTGGAAATGGCATCAATCTCATCGAAGATCCTGTTTTCACCCAGCAGCATGATGGCGCCCTTGCCGAACTGCTTCTCGATCTGGGCTCGCGTCAATTCGAGGGCCTTGGCCTTGTCGTCTTTCTTGTCCTGCGCCATGGGTATATTCTCCTTGTGGTAATGTCGAACCGGGAGGCGCTGACGGTGATTTCCGGGTACTGCTGGTGGCCAACTCATCTCGCGAGTGGAGGCCCTTGTAATCAGCGATTCACGGTAACACGGGAAACTGGGACAGGCAACGGCTAACTCGTCAAACCGCCCCGGTCAGCGGCAAAACCGCCAGTTCGGTGTAACGCGGACCTTCCGGGCGCAACTCGCTCCGGATCAGCTTGAATTCCGTCACCGGCAGCGGCGTCCAGGTTCCCAGATCCATCTCCACCGGCAACTCCCGCTGTGCGGCTGGTAACGGCCGTTTGACCCGGGCCAGGGTCAGGTGGGAGCGAAACGGTTTCCGGTCCTGCGGTCCTGCCGGCGCCACCAGGTCTACCTGGCGCCGGATTCCGGCCGCCAACCTTTCCAGCATCCCCACGCTTTCCATCTGCAAGAACAGCACCCGCGGCCGCCGGAGGTTGGGAAAAGCGCCCACCGCACCAGGAGTCACGAGACCCGGCGGCTGTTCCATCGCCTCTTGTTGTAACGCGTTCTGCAGGGCCGGGACGGTCTTTTCGGACCACTTTCCCAGAAACGACAATGTCACGTGCCAGTTGGTGGGGCGCACCCAGTTGATCCGCAGTTGCCGGCGATAGCTGTCCAGGCGGGTAGCCAGCTCCAGTCGGAACCGTTCCCCGGGGTCGACGGCGATGAAAAGTCTCATGAATCGCGCCCCCAGCTATCCAGTGTCGACCACGGCGAGTCGGCGGCAGGAAAGGCGACCAGCCGGCGGATGCTGTCCAGCGCCGCGGAAACGGCGAGGGTCCGGTTGCGGCCGCGGCGTCCGGGGAAACGGTATCTTCGCGCATGAATCCTGGCGGCGGTGGCGATGGCGATCCAGGTGGTCCCCACCGGTTTCGCCTCGGAACCGCCGGCGGGGCCGGCGATCCCGGTGATGGCCACGGCGAGATCGGTGGCGAATCGTTCCCGACAACCACGGGCCATGGCCTCGGCCGTCTGGCCACTCACCGCCCCGTGTTCGGCCAGGACGGCCGACGGCACGGCCAGCTGATCCCGCTTGACCTCGTCGGCATAGGCCAGAAGGCCGCCGCGAAAACAGGCCGAGGATCCGGCCAGCTCGGTGAGCCGGGCGCCGAGCAGACCGGCGGTGCACGACTCCGCCACACTCACGGTCAACCGGTGCTGGATCAGCAGTTCCTGGACCACCTCGTTCAGTTCCTTGAGTTCCGTGGCATACACGGACGGCCCCAGCAGTTCCCGCAACTCCGCGGCCAGTGCCGGCAGGACATCCGGACGACGGGCTCCCCCGGCTGGACCCGGACCTGAACTGACGCCCAGATCCACCCCCCACCGTCCGAGCCACCACGACCAGCGCAGATCCGGATACGTTTCCCTGAACGGCTGACACCGCTCCGCCAGCGCCACTTCCGCCATCTGGGCGGTTCTGAGGAACAGGGAGGGCCGGCGGGGTGGCAATTTACCCCAGGTCACCAGACGGTCCACGGCCAATGGCAAGATGGCCCTGAGCTCGCTGGGAACCCCGGGCAACATCAGCACCAGACGGTCCGCCAGTTCACCCACCAGACCCGGTGCCGAACCGAGTGGATTGGCGAGCGGCTCCAGACCGGACGGCACCTGAGCCTGCCGCGACATGGCCTCGTTGTCGGGGAAGCCCGACTCGTCACACAGACGACGCAGCCGGGTCGCCACTCCGTCGTCGTGCCGGAGTTCGACACCAGCCCAGCGGGCTACCGCCTCCCGGCTCAGATCGTCCGGCGTGGACCCGAGCCCGCCCGTGAGCACCACGAGCGACCCGCGCGAGGTGTCCGTCAGCGCCGATTCGATGGCGGCGGCGTCATCGGCAACCACCCGGATACCAGACAGTGCCACTCCGTGGGGCAACAGCGCCCGCTGGACCTGTCCGGAATTGGTATCGGCGGTGCGGCCGCTCAACAGCTCATCGCCGATGGCGATCTGATAGACCAGCAAGCCTGGCGTGAACTGATCGTGCTCCTGGTCACTGGACATGCTCACCATCCCGTCAGCAGCAAGGTGAGTCGCAAGGCGATGTGGGCGTACACGCCGGCGGCCAGGTCGTCGACCATGATGCCCCAGCCGGCCGGCAGCCGTTCCAGGGAACGCACCGGCGGTGGTTTGAGAATATCGAAAACGCGGAACCAGAAGAAACCGGCGAGCCAGCCGGCCACGCCGATGCCCTGATCGAT
>JBDRBC010000279.1:0-5269 GCA_043823125.1 bacterium
GCGGAGCCTCAAGGAAAACGTCATCATGGGGCACCTGATCTCGGCCGGGACCGGTTTGAGCCAGTTCAAGTCGCTGGCGGTGGAGGATCCCGAGGAAGAAGAAATGACTCTCAGCGAGGCGCGGGATAGCCTCGAACTGGAGGCCCAGCAGTCGGCCGCCAAAGCCGAAGCGGACGGAACTCACGGCGAAGCGGAAATGACTGCCCGATAACCGGGAAAAATGGGTCCCAGGCTTGACAATTGAACGGGTGATATATAATATTGCTCGTTCATGTCGGCAGCCGCCCTTGGGCTGCCGCAATAAATGTGACCAAACGTAGTCTTCGGGCAGTGAACCCGACATACAAGGCGGGAGATTCGAGTTGCCGACCCTCAATCAGCTGGTTCGCAAGGGCCGCAAGGACATCAAGAAGAAGAGCAAGTGCCCGGCGTTGCAGGCCTGTCCGCAGCGTAAGGGTGTCTGCACGCGTGTCTATACCCAGACACCCAAGAAGCCCAATTCCGCCTTGCGTAAGATCGCTCGCGTGAGATTGACCAACGGCATCGAAGTCACGGCCTACATTCCCGGGGAGGGCCACAACCTCCAGGAGCACAGCATCGTGTTGGTCCGGGGTGGCCGAGTCAAGGATCTGCCAGGAGTTCGCTATCATATCATCCGAGGCACTCAGGATGCCTCCGGTGTGGATGACCGGCGACGCGGCCGTTCGAAGTACGGCGCCAAGCGTCCCAAGCAATAAGTAGGTTTCACCGACTGTCGCTCCGCTCGCGGGTCGACAAGGGGGTGTGTTTGCGCCCCACAGACGGTTTCGTGACAAGGAGTCTAGATGTCCAGGCGTCGCTCACCAGAAAAACGGGAAATACCTCCCGATCCGCGTTTCCACGATGTGCTTGTCACCAAGTTCATCAACTATTGCATGTTGACGGGCAAGCGGAGTATCGCGGAGAGGGCGATCTACCGGGCATTCGATATCATCAAGGATAAATCCGGCCAGGATGGCATCGAGGTTTTCCGTACTGCCTTGAACAATGTGAAACCGAGTCTCGAAGTGAAATCTCGGCGGATTGGTGGCGCCACGTATCAGGTGCCGGTTGAGGTCCGTGCCGAACGCCGGACCCAGCTGGCCATGCGCTGGCTCATCGGATTCGCCCGGAGCCGTCCGGAACACACGTTCGCGGAACGTCTGGCGGCTGAGTTGTTGATGGCAAGTAAGAACGAAGGACCGTCTATCAAGAAGCGCGAAGACACCCACCGAATGGCTGATGCGAACAAGGCGTTCGCCCACTGCCGTTGGTAAAGGTCCCTCTCGTTCGTTTCCGCAAGCGCCTGGTTTAAGGCTGATTGCAACATTCGCATAGCCCTCTGATTCCCGCGCCTCCGGCGTAGGGCAAGTGGCGATGGCGACGCACAAACCTGCGAAAGGTGTGGTGCGCGTCGCAGCGTCTTGGCTGGACAGCGCTGCCGGGGGAGTGGTCGTGGATCGCGAGGTTGAACCAGAGAGGATCCGGAACATCCGAAATATCGGGATCATGGCTCACATCGACGCCGGCAAGACGACGACGACCGAGCGGATCCTGTACTACACCGGGCGGGTGCATCGCCCGGGAGAAGTGGACGACGGTGCCACCCAGATGGATTACATGGCGCAAGAGCGAGAACGGGGCATCACGATCACTTCAGCGGCGACGACCAGTTACTGGCGGGACCGGCAGATCAACATCATCGACACACCGGGGCACGTGGATTTCACGGTGGAGGTCGAGCGGTCTCTGAGAGTTCTAGATGGCGCCGTGGCGGTTTTTTGCGGCGTGGGCGGCGTGGAGCCGCAGTCGGAGACGGTCTGGCACCAGGCGGACAAGTATCAGGTGCCGCGCATCGCCTTCGTCAACAAGATGGACCGGATGGGCGCTGATTTCCGACGCGCCGTGACGATGATCCGGGAACGACTGGGAGCCAACCCGATCCCGGTGCAGATCCCGCTGGGAGCAGAAAGCGCCTTCGCGGGCATCGTCGATCTGCTGGAGATGAAACTGCGGATCTATAACGAGGAAGACCTCGGCTCGACTTTTGAAGATGTGGACCTGCCGAGCGAGTTGCAGGACGAGGCGACCGCAGCGAGACACGAGCTCATCGAGGCCCTGGCGGAACTGGACGAGGAGATCATGGAACTGTACGTCACCGAGCAGACACCGAACGTGGCGCAGCTGAAATCAGCGCTGCGACGCGTGACGTTGTCGGTGGACGCGGTTCCGGTCCTGTGCGGATCGTCCCTGAAGAACAAGGGTGTGCAGAGCCTGCTGGACGCCATCGTGGATTATCTGCCCAGCCCGCTGGACCGTCCCGCCGTCGTCGGGCGCCGGCCGGATGGCACGGGTGAGGAACAGCGCGCCGCCAGTGACGACGAGCCGTTCTGCGGCATCGCCTTCAAGATCTTGACCGACAGTTTCGCCGGTAAGCTGGCCTTCATCCGGGTCTATAGCGGGGTCCTGAAGTCCGGCAAGACTGTGCTCAACGCCAACACTGGCCGCAAGGAGCGTATCCAGCGGTTGCTGCGCATACACGCCAACAAACGCGAAGATCGGGACGAGGTCCGGACCGGCGACATCGCGGCAGTGGTCGGCTTCAAGCAGATCCGCACCGGCGACACGCTTTGTACTCGTGAGTTTCCGTTGTTGCTGGAAGAGATGCAGTTCCCGGAGCCCGTGGTCTTTGTGGCCGTCGAGCCCAAGACCAAGGCCGATCAGGATAAATTGGGCGACGCCCTGCTGGGGCTGAGCTCGGAGGATCCCACCTTCCACGTGCGCAAGGATCCGGACAGCGGTCAGACCATCCTCTCGGGCATGGGCGAACTGCACCTGGAAATCCTGTGCGACAGGATGCAGCGTGAGTTCGGGGTCCAGTGCAACATCGGCCGCCCGCAGGTGGCCTATCGTGAAACTGTCACCGGCGAGACCAGCGCCGTGTACGAATTCAGCAAGGAAGCCGGCGGCAAGGGCCACTACGCCAAGGTGAGGCTGGCCATCGCTCCGGCCAAGTACGGTGCCGGGATCCAGTTCGCCAGCGAAATCAAGGCTGACATCTTGCCCACGGACTTTCTGGAGGCCATCGAGAGCGGCTGTCGGCAGGCATGTGAAACCGGTATTCTGGCCGGGTACTCCCTGGTGGATGTGTCGTTGCGTCTGCTCGAGGTGGATTTCGAGGAAGACGCTGCCTCAGATATGGCCTTCCGGGTCGCGGCCACCCAGGCTACCTGGAATGCCGCCCGCGAGGCCGGCCCGGTTCTGCTGGAGCCGATCATGGCCGTGGAAGTGGTCGCCCCGGCGGATTACCTGGGGGATGTGACCAGTCATCTCAACGCCAAGCGGGCTCGGATCAGCGGCATGGAGCAGCGCGGCGAATTACGAGTGGTTGCCGCTGAAGTGCCGTTGAGCGAGATGTTCGGGTATGCGACCCAGCTCCGATCCGTGACCCAGGGGCGGGGTGTGTTCACCATGCAGTTCACCCATTACGAGCGGGTGCCGGATAAAAACGCTGAGGAAATCACACGGCGTTACGCGGGCGCATAGGTTTCGCCCCGACCTGAAGGAGGTTGATCAGGATGGCGCGCGAGAAGTTTGAACGGACCAAGGATCACGTGAACGTAGGCACGATCGGTCACGTAGACCACGGCAAGACAACCCTGACGGCAGCGATCACCGAGGTGTTGGCCAAGCTCGGTCTTGCGGACTACGTGCCGTTTGACGAGATCGACAAGGCACCGGAGGAGCGGGAGCGTGGCATCACCATCGCGACGGCTCACGTGGAGTACCAGAGCGCGACGCGTCACTACGCGCACGTGGACTGTCCCGGACACGCGGATTATGTGAAGAACATGATCACCGGCGCGGCCCAGATGGACGGCGCGGTGCTGGTGGTATCGGCGGCCGACGGTCCGATGCCCCAGACTCGTGAGCACATCCTGCTGGCCCGTCAGGTGGGCGTCCCCTACATCATCGTGTTCATGAACAAGACGGACATGGTTGATGATCCGGAGCTTCTGGATCTGGTGGAGCTGGAAGTGCGCGAGCTGCTGGACCTGTACGAGTTCCCTGGCGACGATATTCCGGTGATCCGAGGTTCGGCCTTGAAGGCCCTGGAGAGCGGCGATCCCGAGTCTGAGGACACGAAGTGCATCATCGAGCTTCTGGCAGCGCTGGACAGCTACATTCCGGTTCCTGAGCGTGAACTGGACAAGCCGTTCCTGATGCCGGTGGAGGACGTGTTCTCCATCAGCGGTCGGGGCACGGTGGCCACGGGCCGTATCGAGCGTGGGATCGTGAACATGGGCGACAAGGTGGAGATCGTCGGCATCCGCGACACGCAGGACACGGTGTGCACTGGCGTCGAGATGTTCCGCAAGATCCTGGATCAGGGTCAGGCCGGCGACAATGTGGGTCTGTTGCTGCGCGGCATGAAAAAGGAAGACATCGAGCGCGGGATGGTAATCTGCAAGCCGAAGTCGGTGCATCCTCACACGAAGTTCGAGTGCGAGGTTTACGTGCTGACGAAGGAGGAGGGTGGCCGTCACACGCCGTTCTTCACCGGTTACCGTCCACAGTTCTACTTCCGGACGACAGACGTGACCGGCAACGCCGATCTTCCCGAGGGCGTGGAGATGGTGATGCCGGGTGACAACATCAAGATGATGATCGAATTGATCACGCCGATCGCGATGGAAGAGGGCCTGCGGTTCGCCATCCGTGAGGGTGGTCGGACGGTGGGCGCCGGCGTCGTCGCCAAGATCATCGAGTAGGGAGCGGGATCATGCCCAGGGAAATCATTACCATCGCTTGCACTGATTGCAAGATGAGGAATTACACGACCAAGAAGAACAAACGGCTCCATCCGGACCGGGTGCAGTACACGAAGTACTGCCCGCGCTGTAACAAGCGCACGGATCACAAGGAAACGCGTTAGTCGGACGGGAGCCCGGTGGATTCTGGGAATCGGACACGGCAGGGGGGTAGCTCAGTGGGTAGAGCATCGGTCTCCAAAACCGAGGGTCGCGGGTTCAAGCCCTGCCACCCCTGCCAGGTATTCTCTGGGGGTGTCAAGTAAAAATAAAATATGAAACAATGGGGACTAAAGGAAAGCAGTGCCGGGATTGTAAGCACTTCCAGCCTGATGTTGACAACTCTTCCCAGGGAAAGTGCTTCGGGCATGACGTAATGGGACAGGGCAGTTGCAACATGTTCAGTCCCAAATAAAAGTAATTGCCGAGGTGGTGGAATC
>JBDRBC010000280.1:0-6016 GCA_043823125.1 bacterium
CTTCGACGGCTTCCGCATGATGATCCGCGTCCCATACGGCCGCGCGTATAATCCGGAGAACAACGAAGGGTGGGAAGGCAAGGGGGTCATCCCCCACATCGAGGTGCCGGCCGACCAGGCGATCGACGCCGCGCACGCGGATGCGTTGCGCAAGTTGCTGGAAGCCGAGGAGGACGAGCAGTTCAAGTCCATGTATCAGTGGGGGATTGCCGAGCTGGAGGCGAAGCTACATCCGTTAGTGCTTTCAGAGAGGGAACTGAAGCGGTATGCGGGTTCGTTCGGGCCGAGGCGGGTTTACTTCGAGGAAGGGAAGCTCTGGTATCAGCGGGAGGATCGGCCGCCATATGAGCTGGCACCGATCGGTGAGGACCTGTTCAGCGTCGGGGACCTGGATAACTTTCGGCTGGGGTTCGGGCTTGATGAGGAGGGGAAGATTGTGAAGGTGGTCGGGAATTATGATGATGGGCGAACTGATGAGAATATGAAGGACTGATGAGTGCGGCCATTACTAATCGTTGGCCTATGTTTCCAGGGCCCGCTCACAGGCGGGCCTCATATATTTCAAGCCGTATTTTGGTGCTGTGATAGCGGGGGAAGAGCATGAGACATGAACAGGACCAAACCGTGAGTTGGTACCAACCCCGATGGAGAAAATATGGTCTTGAAGAAAAACGATGGTTCAGTGGCAAACAAATTAAAAGGAGACCCCGGGCAGGGCGAGATGCAAGTCAAGGTGCGCCCGGTGATCTCCTCTAAAGCGAGCAGGTTTGGGCCAAATTTAATCAACAAGAGCCGGATTGTCCAATTATTGAGCAGAAAAAAAGAGAAGGCTATCAGAATTGGGGGCGAGACCCTAGGTGGTGGGAGAGTACCCGGGGTTTTTTGCCTGTTCCAATAGCCTCCTCGAATGCCGGAAGGCAGACCTAATCTTGGCACATTCATTCGAGATATGTCAACCCCCTCGGTCTTTCCCCCCAGAGCTGGTCTCTATGCAGAATTGGGTGGAAACTACCAAAATGGGCTTGAATCACCCAATAACATCAAAATCAATAACCTGATGCACGGATTCCGCGCATTCAGCTACCCCATCTGCTACCCCAAAAGAAATTGGGGTCACGCGAAATCGCATAACCCCTTTATCTACTTGGTACGCCGCCAGGGAATCGAACCCCGAACCTACTGATTAAGAGTCAGTTGCTCTGCCAATTGAGCTAGCGGCGCACCATTATCCACATTTTGTAGCCCCCGGGCCGATTCCCTGCTATCCTGCCGGTTCTGCCCGCGGCGGCGCTTAAGCTAGCACCGGGCCTCGATTCTGTCAAGAAAACCCCCATCCGCTGGCCTTATAGCCCAGATAGAGGATCAACTATGCTCGACCTCCCCGATCGCAAGCAGCGCGCGCGAGCCGTCATCCGGGTGCTGCGCAAGCAGTTCCCCGATGCCCGCTGCAGTCTCGATCACGAGACGCCGTTCCAGTTGCTCATCGCCACCATCCTGTCGGCCCAGTGCACCGATGCGCGGGTGAACATGGTGACGCCCGACCTGTTCAAGACCTACCCCGGTCCCGCAGATTTCGCGGATGCCGAGCTGCCGGCGATAGAGGATGCCGTTCGCTCCACCGGCTTCTTCAAGAACAAGGCGAAGTCCATCCGGGGCGCCTGCCAGGCCATCATGAAAAACCACGGCGGCGAGCTGCCCCGGACCATGCCCGAACTCATCAAGCTGCCAGGCGTGGGCCGCAAGACAGCCAACGTGGTGCTCGGCAACGCCTTCAACCAGCCGGACGGGGTGGTGGTCGATACCCACGTGGGGCGTATCTCACAGAAGCTCGGCCTGTCTGACCAGACAGACGCAGTGAAGTGCGAGCGGCAACTCAACGAGGCGGTGCCCAGAAAGGAGTGGGTCGATTTCTCGCACCTGCTCATCCATCACGGGCGGCAGACCTGCAAGGCGCGCAAGCCGAACTGTGACGAGTGTCCCATCTACAAGTTGTGCGAGGTCCGGGCGTGACCGCGAAGCGAAAGTCGACCCGGCGCAAGAAGTCGCCCACCAGCCGGCGCTCCTGGAAGTCGCGCTGGCGTGCCATCAGCTCCTCTCGGCGGCTGAGCCTGCTTGGCGGCGCCTGTCTCGCTCCCCCGGCATTGTTCCTGTTCATGGAGGTCGCCTGGCACCTGGGTCGCGACGATCTGACCGTCTTCGTCAAGCCGCCCGAGGAGAGTATCCTCATCCCCCTGCTGATCATGCTCGCCTGCGTGGTGAGTCCCCTGGTGGCCACCTCGTGCGGGCTGGGTTTGCTGCGCGAGAAGAACCACAAGCTGGCGGCCTGGTCACTTTTGCTGAGTGGCCCGCTCCTGGTCATCGCCTGTATCCTGGCGCGACCGTAACGGGCCACGCCGAATATCGAACCACGATTTCGCCCAGGACTGATTCGACCGGCAGGAATCAAGACACCCATCCGCTCGCCAGGCCCCACGGGCTTTCGAGCAGATGGGTGTCGCTGGTTACCGGTCCGCCCCTGTCAACGCCCTGCTTCCGGGATCAGAACGGCAGGTCGTCGTCGTCCATGCCCGGTTCGGCGGGCGGCGGTGGCGGTGGCGCCTTGAAACCGGAGTCGTCGCCGCCGGCGCTGCCGGAGGCCTGGCGCGGGGGGCCGTCGTAGTCCGTCTGTTCACCGGCGCGGCCGAGCATCTGCATGGTCTGGGCCACGATCTCGGTACTGTAGCGCTTGTTGCCGTCCTGGTCTTCCCAGCTTCTGGTTTGCAGGCGGCCTTCGATGTAGACCTGCTTGCCACGACGCAGATACTGACTGCAGATCTCGCCCAGGCGACCCCAGGCCACGATGCGGTGCCACTCGGTGCGTTCCTGCATCTCGTTAGAACTCTTGTCCCGCCAGCGATCGGTAGTCGCCACGCGGAAGTTGGTCACCGGGGTGTTGTTCTGGGTGTACTTCATCTCGGGGTCGGCCCCCAGGTTGCCCACGATGATGACCTTGTTGACACTCGCCATCACGTCCTCCTCGTCGCTAGACGTCCTTCACCAATCTGGTGTCCTTCACCGGAATGGCGTCCTCCGCCGATATCCAGTCGAAAATCCGGGCCGGGCCCGGTCGAGTGATCGCGTTTCAAAGGAAACTGTTGGAGGGACAGTACCAGATATGACCCGAAAACGCGAGATCGGGGGGAGAAAAAAATGGGGTGGATGATGGGATTCGAACCCACGACCACCTGGACCACAACCAGGGGCTCTGCCGACTGAGCTACATCCACCACCAGTTCGTGCTGTGCTGGCGCGCCTGGCAGGATTCGAACCTGCGGCCTGCGGATTAGAAATCCGCTGCTCTATCCAACTGAGCTACAGGCGCACCTCGGGTCCGCCAGACGTCTGCCCCGCCCAGAGACGGAGGGGTATAATGAAACCTTTCAGCGTGCTGTGTCAAGGTACAGGTGTGCGATTCCCTGACGTATCCTGTCCGTATCCTGTCCGCATCTCGTTGCAAAAGCCGGGCCGCCGTGCTGCGGCTGTTTTTCACCTGGATAAAGCACGCCGTCGGCAGATTCTCCCGCGGTCCTGTCCACCACCCCACCACCCGTGTCCACCCGGCGGCGGGTTAAGCCGTCTCGTGTCGCCGATGGTTCACACACCCTCGACCAGACCGCTGACACGTCGGCTAACTTATCTGAAATTAAATAGTTGCCAATAACCACCGCCTGAGGTAGGATCCGGCCAGCTCGACCAGAGAGCCGGACCGAGGATCGTTTGGGGGTATTCTCATGTCCGGAAATAAAACGCAAGGCGCTGGCGCCAATGCTGACCGGGCCCCGGACCGGCCGACGGAGAGTGATGCCTTCCAGCGCTTGATCATCGATCTCCTGCCCCATCTGATCTCTGCCAAGGATTCCCACGGTACCCTGCTCCATGCCAATAAGGCCCTGGCGGCGGCCTATATGACCACGGTAGATGACCTGGTTGGAACCCGGCAACGCGACTGGCACGAGGCGGGCCCGGAGATCGACCAGATCGAGGCGGCGGACAGGGAAGCCCTCGCCGCCGGCGAGCCGCACACGGTGCAACGCGAGCCGTTCACCGACAAGAACGGCAACACCCGGATCTTGCAGACCACCCGGGTGCCGTTCACCCATCCGGATCGTGACGAGCCGGCGTTGCTCAGTGTCGCCATCGATGTCACCGAGCTGGAGCTGGTTGCCCAGGCGCTCCGTGATAACGAGGCGCGCCTGCGTTTGATCCTGGCCAATTCACCCGTCGGCATCGGCACCTTGCAGCCGGACGGACGGTTCCGCATGGCCAATGCCGTCTTCTGCGAGATGCTCGGGTATCCGTTGGACGAGCTGCGGCGACTCACCCTGGGCGACATCGCCCATCCAGCGGAGCGGGACTCTTGCTGGTGGCACCTCGGCCGTCTGCTTTCCGACGAACACGACCAGCTCCGCTTCGAGAACCGTTTCGTGCACAAGAACGGCCAGGAGATCCATTGTGCCTTGCGAGTGAGCCTGGCGCGCGATGCGGCCGGCCAGCCGCAGTTCATCGTGTTCGTGGCCGAGGATGTCACGTCGGCCCGCCGCTCGGAAGACGATCAGCAGCAGCTCGACACCCGACTACGCATGAGCCAGAAACTCGAGAGCCTCGGCGTGCTGGCGGGCGGAATCGCCCACGGGTTCAACAATCTGCTCATGGCCATCCTGGCCAACATCGATCTGGCTTTGATGGAGATGTCGCCGGTGTCACCCGAACGGGAAGGGGTCGAGCAGGCGCGGGCCGCCGCGCAACGCGCCGCTGATCTTTGCCGGCAGCTCCAGATCTACGCCGGGAAAGCCGACCTGGCCACCAAGCCGGTGGATCTCTCGACGGTGATCCAGACCATGGCCAAGGTGCTGGAGCTGTCCATCGGCAAGGCGGTGCTGTCCTTCAATCTGGCCTCCGGATTGCCGTCCATTTCGGCCGATGCCTCCCAGATCCGCCAGGTGATCCTCAACCTGGTCACCAACGCGTCGGACGCCATCCAGGTCGGGGGCGGCGACATTACCGTCACCACCGGGTCGCGTCACTTCGGCAAGGACGAGCTGCGTAATCTGTACCTCAACGAGACGCTGGCAGCCGGCCAGTACGTGTTCCTGGAAGTGACCGATACCGGACACGGCATGACCGGCGAGGAGATCGGTAAGATCTTCGATCCGTATTACTCCACCAAGGCCGGCGGCCACGGCTTCGGCCTGGCCATCACCCTCGGCATCATCCGGTCGCACCAGGGCGCGGTGGAGGTCCGTAGCGAGGTCGACCAGGGCACCACTGTCATGGTGTTGTTCCCGTGCGCGGACAGCGAGGCCCCCTCGTCCGACCAGTACATCCGGACACCGTTTTGGCGAGGATCGGGAAACGTGCTGGTGGTGGACGACGACGAGCACGTCTGCCTGGTGGTCACACAAATGCTGAAGCGTCTCGGATTCGAGGTCATCACCGCCCATGACGGACGTGAGGCCATCGAGCTGTTCCGGTCGCGAGCGGACGACATCAAGCTGGTGCTGGTGGACATGGCCATGCCGTATCTGAGCGGCGAGGAGGTCTTCCTGGAATTGCAGCAGATCCGCCCCGGCATCCGGGTGATACTTTCCAGCGGGTACGACCTGAGCGGCGTTGCGGACCACCTGATCCAGAAGGGGCTTTCCGGCTTCATCAACAAACCGTACCAGATGGACCAGCTGAGCCAGCTTTTCCAGGGAGTCCTGCAAGATTAACAATCCACTGATTTCGCGGCATCACAAAACACGACCGGGCTGAACCAGCACGGCAGGCGGCAAGGTAATATTAACGATGTAACAGAGGAGTCGCGGTCGGCGACCGCGACTCCAATCTTTATCTAGCAACCGAATATTTCGTTGGTATCGCAGCCCACGTTCGTCGGACAACCGTCCGTCGGACAGCCCCAGGTGGGACAGCCGACGCTGCACTCGCAGAAGGTGACCCGACAGGTACCACCGGCCGAGTATTCACACGGAATCAC
>JBDRBC010000281.1:0-3791 GCA_043823125.1 bacterium
TTTTTCTCCCTCGCCCCTTTGGGGAGAGGGCTGGGGTGAGGGGTGCGTCTCGAGGTAGTGGCCTTCGGCGCAAATAAAGTAGCCCGGCCAGGGCGTGAGCGCGGTGAAGGTGATCTTGTCTTCCTTGTGCGCTTGCTGGACACCGGCGGTCTTCAGGTTTTCCAGTATCATCTGGGGAAAGGTCTGCTTTTCTCCGTAGCCAGCACCAGGTTCCGCCACACGGTCAATCAATTCATCGTTTTCATCCACCCCGAGCACGCGGTGCGGCGAGAGGCTCTCGACGGTGAACGGCCCGGCCACGCGGACCTTCTTTTTGTCATCGTAAGGCTTATCGTAGAGGTATTCAAACTCGGCCTTGGCGGCGATGGAGGCATCGTTCTCCTTCTGGCGGGCAATGCGGGCCTGCCACCAGTCGGCGTGCAGCCTCTTCGCCGCGTCCTGCCACTTGGCCTCGGCCTCGCGTGGAATCTCCCACTCCTGCCATGCTTTCACTCCCTCTCCCCTCGCGGGAGAGGGCTGGGGTGAGGGGGTGCCGCGTCCCAGTTCGGCGTTCAGCGACTCGCGCAACGGCTCCAGCTTCACCTGCCACTTTTCCCAGATGACGTCGATCTCGACATTGTTGGCAATATTGACAAGCTGAATATGAGACACACGCTCGTAGACAAAGCCGCGGCGGAGGTCACCGCGGGTGGGCTGACTCGATGGCACGGTGCGAGTGATCTCCCCTTCTTTGATCTGCCCATCGCGACTGTCGGCGAGCAAGTAGTAAGGATAGCGGGCGCCCATGATCCTGGCACGGGCCAAGGCCAGGGCCACGCGGGAGGTGTCGATGGTAATCCAGCGACGGCCCCATTGCTCAGCGACGTAAACGGTAGTACCTGAGCCACAAGTCGGGTCCAAGGCAAGATCGCCAACATCCGAAGCCATCAATAAACACCTTTTGACAACCTCGTCCTGCGTCTGGACAACGTAAATCTTATCCATTGCGGATCGCGTATCAAGCCACGTGTTCTTCAGCGGTTGAGTTGGATTATCTCGGTGATACTGAATGAAGCAAGGCCGATACTTCAATCCGATTGACATCAATCGGGAAGCTTTTTTGAGCCTTTCAGTACCTGTTGGATTCGTTCGCCAACTTTTCTTCCCCGAGCGGATAGTGTGTCCGAGAAGCTCAAAATCAAAAAAACACGTCGCTGTGTAGCCGGAGGATGCAAAATCACTGGGATAAAAGATGTCCGCTGGTAGTTTAGCGCCTTCTTCAACCTCTTCTGCAGTCAGGCGACGCTGCTGCTCGAAGGTGCCAGTCCACATGTAGTTTGTGCCCTTACCTTTGTCCTTTTCTTCAAGTAATGGGCGATATTTCATGGCTCCCTTATCTTTGGCAAACCACAGGATGTAGTCCACAGGTGCGGATAATTCGTCGGAACCAAGGGGTGCCGTAGTCCTGAAAATGATCTGCTGGACGAAGTTTTTGTCTCCAAAAACCTCATCCATGAGCGCCCTCACACGGTGGACATTCTCATCCCCGATCTGTACAAAGATTGATCCGCTGTCGGTCAACAAATCCCGCGCCACCGTCAGGCGGTCGCGCAGATAGGTCAAATACGAGTGAATCCCATCCCGCCAGGTGTCGCGGAATGCCTTCACCTGCTCCGGCTCGCGGGTGATATGGCCGGTATTGCCGTCCTTCACATCGCGGCTGGTGGTACTCCACTGGAAGTTGCTGTTGAACTTGATACCGTAGGGCGGGTCAAGATAGATGCACTGGACCTTGCCGCGCAAACCCTCACGTTCTGCCAGGCTGGCCATAACCTGCAAGGAGTCGCCGAGGATCATGCGGTTCGACCAGTTCTGGTCGTGTTGGTAGAACTCGGTTTTGTCCACGCCCTTGGGCATGCCGTTGAAGTCGGCGAAAAGATCGAATTGCGGGGCCGCGGCCTTTGCGTCGACCTGAGTGCGGCGCACGAGGTCATCAATCAGCACCTTGGGGTGGACTTTTTCCTGGATGTAGAGCGGCGGGGCGTGGACGACGAGGTCGCTCCAGTCCTTCTCATCCTTGCCGCGCCAGACGAGCTGTGGATCGAGGTCGCGGTTGCGGCGCTCGTAGGCCACGCGCACCGGGTCCTGCTCGTTCTTTTGCATCACCGACTGGTATTCGGCGGTGGGGATGTTCTTCCGCGTGGCCTCCTCGTGCTTGAGCACTTCGACGGTCTTGCTGGTGGTTTGCTTCTTGGCCATAGTTTTTATCCTTGCTGTCCCATATGTCTCATAACGGTCTCATTTTGGTCCGTAATGGAGCGACTGCGATGCCTCCCTTGCCGCTTTGTTGCCCCTTCGTGACGGGTTTTCCGATGAGTCGTTTAAGCCTTTTGCGAGCCGATTTGTGGCCCCTTTGGCCCCTCGCATCATTCGGATGTCCTGTTTGTCCAGTTTATGTCCAGTTTGTGGGTTCGCTGGATTCATGTCTTGTTTGTCCGGTTTGTGTTCAGTTTGCGAGCCAGAATATAAAATGTGCTTCGCCCCGTGGTCCCCACTTTCTGAAGCACACCTTTAGCGACAAGATCCTCAAGATCTCGGGAAGCAGTCCTTATTACTACCCCGGTTTTCTCACGGAGATCCTGATTCGTAATTCGGCCCTTGGCTTTAATAGAGACAAGAGCTTGTCGTTGCCGGTCATTCAGGTCGAGCTTTGCTATAACCTCCGCCGTCAGCCAGTTACGCCAGAGGGTGATGACGAACGAGCCCGCGCGTTGTTCGAATTGCGGCTCGGGCAGTCCGGCCTTGCGGCAAAGTTCGATCATGGCCTGAGTGCCGGAACCGACCCTTTCAATGTAGCGGGTCAGGTAGAGCGATTCTGCGACGAGAGGATTGTAGGGTACTGAAGGGTGGTCGTGACGCAGACTATCGAGAGTCAGCGTGCCTGGCAGCGCCCCGGGGTTCCAAACTTCCAGCCGGTCAGCGAACAGGCGGACTTCGACCGAGGCGTTGCTGTAATAATCGCGGTGGGCGATGGCATTGACGATGGCCTCGCCCACGGCGTCGGGTGGCAGCTCGTAGGTGGCCGGCGCAGTAATGCTGGCAGCGCGGGTGCCGATGGCGCGGTTGATCTTGCCCAGCACGAAATCGCGGGCCTGATCCGCCTGCTCGAAGATGTCGCCGCCGTACACCTGCAAAGAGGCGAAGGGGCGGCGGTATTCCGTTCCGTGACAGTGGATGCATTTGGTCTCGGCGGTGCGGTGGAAGCGTTGCGGATTACTTCCGAAGAGAAGCACTGCGGCATTGGTCGGTTTTCCGTCATCGAGCAGGTTGAGGTGGGTGAACAGGGCCTGCGTCGTGGTGTTGGCCTTGAGAGGAAAGCCCCGCTCGCGGCGGGCGGTTTCCATGAACCAGTCGATACGTTTACGCGAGAGGTCTTTCACACCGGCGCCGTCGCAACCGGAGGCATCGAACGGCAGGACGCGAAGCGCGCCCATCCCGTCCAGATAGTCTACGAGGCTGGCATAGACCTCGGAAGTCAGGGCGCTGACATCTTCGACACGGCGGCGGATCAGCTCGTCGCCGACTTTACGGACCAGCATCTTCATCTTGGGGGCCCGTTTTTTTTCGTCGGCGCCCCAGACATATATCAGCCGGGTCTTGCCAAGCTGGGTGGCGTGGTTGTATTCATATTCGGTCGGAGAGACGCCGTCCTGGTCTTCGTTGCCGTATTCATAGCCGAAAATTCCCAGATAAATGTCACAGCGCTCCACTTGTTCGAGATAAACCTGGTCCGCGCGGCGGTCCGTGGCTGG
>JBDRBC010000282.1:0-4084 GCA_043823125.1 bacterium
ACGGTGCTTCATGAGGCTGGCCAGCAGCTCCACGTCACCGGTCTTCTTGGTGGCTGTAATCTGCGGGACGCGCCACCAGAGGTTGCCGCCCCAGGACAGGATACCAAAGTCGATGGTGCCCGGATTCTGCTTCGCCACCGGGATCCAGTCCTGACCGGCACGCAGCATGAAACCGCCTGCGGTCTTCATTTCCACATATCCCAGGCGCATTCTCGGCAGCAGATTGTTGCCGGCGTTGGAACCGTAGAAATCCATCTCGAAGACACACCGGTAATTATTGCCGCCGTTCTCCGTCGCCCCGGCGAATCCGAAACGGGTATCGCGCGGGTTGAAGTTCATTTCACCTTCTCCTTCACCTGTCAGATAGGTGGCGAAATCGGTGAAGCCCCGCACATCATCAGTGTCGTAGTGGGTATTGAGTACCGCTCGGCCCCAGATCTTGAGATCCACCGAGCTGGACACGACACCGTCAGCCGCCAGGCTGGGTAGAGGAAGTGAGCAAATGAACAAGAAAACGATCGTTGTCACTGCGAATCCGTTGGTAAGAAATTTCCCAACACTGTGCCACATTGTTTCTACCTCCTTGAACAACCTGACGGGATCCAGGAACTGGTTCCTGGCTGTGACGATCCCGTCCCGGGCGATCCATGGGTGAATCCCATGGCGGAATTGTGGGGGTTAAGAAAGGTCGCGGTGAATCCCCGAGGTGAAACTTCGGCCCCCGTGCCTGACCACTTTAGCAATTCCCAGTCCATACTCGAGAACGGCCGGGCTAGGCGACGGCCTGGGGACGGAAGACTCTGCCCATCTCCAGGATCTGTTCCATGGCGGTGGCGGTCAGGTTTTCCAGGTCCTGGCTCTGGATCCCCAGCCGGTCGGTGACACCGGATTCGACCCGCCGGGCCAACCCGCCCACATCCGCCCCGAAACCGAGGGTGTGGGCCAGACAATCCGCCACATGCACGATATCCACGAGGGAATGGTCGACGTCCGAGGGGGCCGCGTCCGGCTGATGATGCCAGCGGGCGGCGCAGGCGATGGTCTCGGGGAGTTGCCAGGTTTCGGCGAGTTTACCGCCCACTTCCGCATGGTCCATACCGAGAGCCCAACGCTCAGCGCCGGCGAAATCGTTCCCCTCCTCCGCCAAATAGAGAGCGATCTCCTCCGGCGCCTCCAGGAGGAAGGAGCAGATGGCGAGCTTGCCGAGATCGTGTAACAGGCCGGCCGTGAAGATCAGTCCCGTTGCCTCCCGGGACAGATCCCGGGCCAGGTTCTGGCCGAGAACCGCCACGGCGACACTGTGCTGCCAGAAACTGGCGGCGTCGAGATCGTAACCGGGCAAGCGGTCAGGCAGGATGCCGTGGAAGGCGGAACTTGCCGCTGCCTCGAACAGGTTCTCATGGCCCATCAGCACTATGGCCTGCCGTACCGAGGTGACTTCACGGCGGGGAGCAAAGTAGGCCGTGTTCACGATTTTAAGGATATTTCCCGTGAGCGCGGGGTCAGGTGTCAGTACCTTCTCGATATCATTGGCGGTGGTGTTGACATCGCGCAGCAGGGCTGCCAGACGGGCCACGGTCAAGGAGAGGGTCGGGAGACTCTGTATACGGTTGAGCAGTTCGGCTTGTGATATCACAACTCCACCTCGTCTCTGCCAGAGCGAATGAAAACCCGGCCACTGTCGATAGCCAGCCTCACGGTACGTGATTTCCGCCCGCCTACATCCGCGGCGGCGACCGGAATCCTGTTGCGCTGAAACAACTCGTTCAGCTTCAGATAATTACGCCGCCCGATATCGAACTGACCATCGGCGTCGTAGAGATTGCCCCCCCCGCCACCTTCACGATCAGATCCGTCTGCCGACAACCGAAGCAGCCGATCTGTTTGAACAGCAACGGTATGCCGGTGTCGGCGAACATGGCGGGACGTTGTTTTGCCTGGGCCGGCGCTTTCTGGGCGCTGGGCAACATGTAGTGGAGCATGCCCCCCACCCTGCGTCGGGGGTCATACACGATCACGGCGATACAAGACCCGAGAGCAAAGGTAACAATCTCGCAGCAGAGGTCGTCGCTGACCTGGATATCCGAAATATCCACAACCAACCGCGCACGCTTCGCCGTCCGTTCCCCTCTGCCTGTTGCCAACATCGTCATGTGGTATTCGCTCCGCGATGCACTGTATGCTGTTCACCTAGCAGCCCGTTGAAAACTCCTCCCGTCGCCATGCACGCCTGTTCGGGCTGATCTTTTCGTTCCAAATCCTCGCCGTAGCTACGGCTACGCCTGCGAATTCGCGCCTCGACCTCGGCCCGAACAGGCGCACCTGGTTCGGTCCGGAGTTTTTCAACGGGCTGCAAGTATGATCGTCAGTTGCCGTCGGGTCCTTAACCCGGTTTATTCAGCAGGCTCCGCTCCCGAGATTTCAGATAATTCCCAGGTGGCCGACCTGGAATATTTCTAAACAACCGCTCCAGAAATGCGAATAGAGACAGGAACGAGTTCTAGACCTGCTCGATGGATTCATCGATCGGGACTCGCAACGGTCCATAATACGGTATCGACGGAGAGGCCTGATGACGGTGCGGCTGTTTCTCAATCTGAGCCTTGGCATCCTGAGCGCCTTGTTCCTGGCAACCACTGGTCTGATGTATTTTGGTGCCGAGGCCCGACGCGCCGACGAGGAACGGCTCAACCTCGCCCGACGCCAGCAAGTACTCATCCAGCACATGTCCGAAGATGTGGCCGCGCTGGCCCGCGCCGAGACCATCGGTGACAAGTACCAGCTGCGGCAGGACCTCACGCAAACACTCTGGTTATTCGAACACAGTCTGGTGGCCCTGGAAAAGGGCGGCCCGACTCAGGACGACGCCGGCGAGACAATCTGGATCGATGGCGTCTCCGAGCCGGAAGTCATCGCGTCCCTGAAACAGACCTATGAACTCTGGGCGCTGGTCGGCATGCCACTGCTCGATCTGGCTGCGGGTGCATTCACTCCCGACAGCCCGAGTGGGCAGGAGACCATCGCGCAGCTCACGGAAACTCGGGCCAAGCTGCTGGCGCTGACCACCGCCACCAGTGAGACACTGCAGCAGAATCTGCACACCGGGGTGCCACTCTCGGACATCCTGCAGTGGATCTGTTTCGCCCTGTTCCTGCTGGCTGCCGGCGGCATCTTCTTCTTCATCCAGGGCGAATCCATCCTGAACTTCGCCGCCCGGTTGAAAGCGGCCAAGGCGGTACTCCTGGCCGCGCCAGTGATTTCCGCGGCCCCGGCCCCCCCGGTCGCTCCCCCCACCACACCACCACCTGTGAACATGACCGGCGAGGGCGCGACCGACGACGTTGTTCCAGCGGCCATCGGGGTAGCCGGTACCGAACCGGTCGTTGCGGTGGGCAGCATTCCGGCGGGCAGCACCGCGGCGGCACCGGAAAAGTCAGCCGCGGATATCAATATTTGGGGTGCGGGTCCTGACGAGATCCCGGCACCACAAGCATCGACACCCGCGCCCCAGGCGAAGGCCGCGCCCGCGACAGAGGGAAAGAGTTCCGGCAAGGTGTTCATGCTGAACAAGCCGGATTCGGCCCCACCGGGGCCGGCAGCCAGCGCCCCCGCTGCTGGCAGCAAACCAGCCGCGGAGTCGAAACCGTCCGGGGGACCGGTTTTCATCTGGAACCAACCCAAGTCGGCAGACGGAGCCACATCCGGTAACCAGCCGGCCGCCGCCGATAAACCCGGCGCTGCCGAGCCGGAAACCAAACCACGCAAGGTGTTCATGCTCAACCAGCCGGCGGCCCCGCCGGATCCCGTGCCATCGGCTGCCAGTGAGACCGCGCCCCCCGAATCGGAGACACCGGCCACCGACCAGGCGGCTGCCCCGGCACCCGTCGCGACTGCCGAGGATAAGCCCAAAAAGGTGTTCATGCTCAACAAGCTGGACGGAGTCAAGGCGGAAACCGCGCCAAATCCGGCAGCGGCATCCTCACCTCCCGCGGCGGAACCGACCGGTGATGAGGCAACCAGCGCGGACAGTACTGCCGGCGAAACGGCGCCGCCCAAGAAGGTCTTCATGCTCAACAAACCGGAC
>JBDRBC010000283.1:0-6952 GCA_043823125.1 bacterium
GGAGTCACGGAGCGCCGACATGAAATCCCAAGGTCTGATCCTACAACCGCTCGAGAGTGTACACCAACAGGAGCAACTTAATAACCCCGACGCGCGGATCGCATTCAAGGACCTTTCGAAAAGGTCGTTGCTATCCGAGATCGCTGATTACGGAAAAGGGAGCACTACCGGGGACGCTCCGCGATATCTGCTCCGATTTTGGGAATTGCCGCGCCTAACTGAGAACCATGTACCTTGGCTCAACTCCCCGACCGTTGGTTCTCCGTGGTCGGGTAGATCGCAGTGTTGCAAGGTTCCACTTACGGATGACGAACTCAATGCACAGAATGGATGCCGACTACACGGGCAGAGCGTCTGGGGCCGTATGGGGTTGGCTGTCAACAAGATGCAAGATCTTGAGCCGTTTGTTTACTGTGGTGAAGTATTCGACGACAATGTCTGTCCAATATGTCCGGTCGAACCTGAAGACATCCTTGCGATTTATTCGTATCTGCAGTCCTCGGAATATCGCAATGATGTGCGGTCGGTAGATCAAGCACTGAAGGTCACTGCTGCAACCCTTACCAAAGTTCCCTTTAAACGCGATACCTGGTTGCCACAAGCGCGGCTGAAGTACCCACAGGGCTTGCCGCGTCCCTTTTCGGACGATCCCACGCAGTGGCTCTTCCACGGCCATCCCTGTGGATCGGTCATCTGGGACGACTCCCTCAAACGAGTCGTCGATGGGCCGCTGCGAACGGACAGCACCGTCCTCCAGGTCGCGGTCGCCCGACTCCTGGGCTACCGGTGGCCTGCCGAACAGGATCCCGGGATGGACCTGGCGCCAGAGCAGCGTGCGTGGGTTGAACGATCCAGCGTCCTGGACCGCTTCACCGATGACGACGGCATCGTCTGCCTCTCCCCGATCCGAGGAGAACGCGGCGCTGCCGATCGCCTGCGGGAGATCCTCGGAGCGGCCTACGGTGCACGCTGGTCCCACGACACGGAACGCGCGCTGCTGGCTGCCGCCGCGAACGGTCCGCGGGTCCCGGGTGACCTCGAAAGCTGGCTGCGCGACCACTTCTTCGCGCAGCACTGCAAGCTCTTCGACAATCGACCCTTCATCTGGCACATCTGGGACGGCCTCAGGGACGGTTTCCACTGCCTGGTGAACGCGCACAAGCTCACGGGCCCCGATGGCGCCGGGCGACGTACGCTCCAGGCCATCCTCTACTCCTACCTGGGTCCATGGATCCAGCGCCAGAAAGCCGACCTGCAGGAGGGCAAGGAAGGCGCCGACAGCCGCGTCGCGCACGCCCGCGACCTCGAGGCCCAGCTCGAGAAGATCCTGGCCGGCGAACCGCCCCTGGACCTCTTCATCCGCTGGAAGCCGCTCCATGAGCAGCCCCTCGGCTGGGAGCCGGACATCAACGACGGCGTCCGCCTGAACATCCGCCCCTTCCTCTGTGCCGAGCTGCGCAGCGGAAGACGCCAAGGCGCAGGCCTGCTCCGGTCCAAGCCGAACATTAAGTGGGGCAAGGACCGCGGCTACGACCCGGAGTCTCTCCGGCCGAAGGCGGATTACCCCTGGTTCTGGTCGTGTCCGGGAGACGGCGCTGTGGACTTCTCCGGCGGCGGTGGATTCGACGGCAACCGCTGGAATGACTTGCACTACTCGACAGCGGCCAAGGGGAAAGCACGACACGGGAGAGGAGACGGTAGCGCATGACCAGCCATGATCTCCTGTACGCGGAGCCGGATAGCTTCCCGTCCCCCGTAGGAGGGCCGACCGAATGAGCGATATGAACACGTTATGCGCGCGCATAACCGAGCAGAAGCTTCACAAGTTGTTGTTTTTCTACAAATTGGGAACGCCATGACAGTCGCAGATCGCGTCATCGCGCACGTGCGCGCTCGGGGGGCGCAGATAGAAGGCCAGGCTCCGCCGTGCGCGATCCTCTGGACCGACCCCAAGGGCGAGTGGCGGCGGCTCGTCGCCTCGCTGCAGCCCCGGGAGGAGGAACTGCTTGTCCTCGGTGAGTTTGACCAGGCGCGCCGCACCGGGCCAGCCATCTGGCTGCGCTGCGTCGTGGACCGCACGCTGCCCGGTCTGCCGGATGGCGCCGTGCCCATCGTCTACCTCCCGGGCGTCAGCCGGCAGGATCTTCGCGCCGGCGAGAGCTGCACACCATCGCTCCAGCCCCTGGTGGAGATGATGTACCGGGGCGCCCTCTGGCTTCAGCACAATGGCAGCGACTGGGGCGTCCGGACGTTCCTGACCTCGAGCAGGGCGCTCGGCCTGGACATCGCCGGCGACAACGCGACCTTTGAGGCCCTGCTGCGCGCGCTGCCTGAGATCTCCGTGACACCGGTGCGGCAGCTGCAGGGCCGGCACCTGGCGGCCGACGATTTCGATAGAATGCTGAGCACCGACGTCGTCAGGGACCTTTTGCAGTGGATGGGCGACCCCGAGGGCACTCGCCAGCGGCTCGGCGACGATCGGTGGGGTGCTTTCAGGAACCAGTGCCAGGACACATTGGACTTCGACCCGGAGACCGATGCCGACGTGACGGCCGGCGAGCGACTCGGCGCCGGCACGGGCAAATGGGCCGAGGTCTGGGATCGTTTCCAGCAATCGCCGACCGCATTCCCCCACATTGTCGACCTCCTGCGCCGGTCCCGCCCCAGCGGCACGATCCCACTCGATCGGGAACGCTGGCCAGAGGTGAACGATCAGTGTGAAGCCGATATTCGCCAGAAATTCGTGCAGATCTGCGGGATGCCGATCGCGGATGCTCGCAAGGCCATCGGAGAACTCGAGGTCGAACACGGCAGACGTCGCCAATGGGTATGGGCTCGTCTCGGTCAGTCCCCCATGGCCCAGGTGCTTGAGCCCCTCGGCCGCCTCGCCGAAGCCACCGAGAAGGTGATCGGCGGAGCAACGCCCGACGCCGCCGCCACGGTCTACGCCGAACGTGGCTGGGTCGCCGATGCCGCGGCCTGGGAGGCTCTCTCAAAGGCCCTTGCGAGCGACGAGGAAATGGTAGGCCGCGTTGTTCGCCACGTGCTTCTTCCGTGGCTTGACGAGTCCGCCAGGGCTTTTCAGCAGGCGGTGGCAAAGCACCCACTTCCCGCCGCCGGCTGCCAGCCCCTGGTGCGGGCCCACGACGAAGGGTGCGTTCTGTTCACGGACGGCCTTCGTTACGACCTCGGTCAGCGCCTGTGTGATCGCCTCGAATCGCGTGGTTGCCGGACGGCCCTGAGCCGACGCTGGTCTGCAACCCCCACTGTGACGGCGACCGCCAAGCCCGCGGTCACGCCGGTCGCCGACGAAATCGCCGGAGACAAACTGGGAGACGATTTCTATCCAACCCACATGCCCACCGGCAAGCTATCAGGCGCCCAGCTTCTCCGCGATGCGATGAAGAGCCAAGGATATCAGATCCTCGACGGCGGAACCTTCGACTTCCCGGATTCCCACACCGCCCACGGCTGGTCCGAAACCGGGACCATCGACGAACTCGGCCACAAGCTCGAGATTCGCATGGCCAATCAGATCGAGGACGAGCTCGACCGGCTGGCTGATCGGGTTCTCAAACTCCTGGACGCCGGCTGGAAGTCAGTGAGGATCGTCACCGATCACGGCTGGCTGCTGCTGCCCGGCGGCCTGCCGAAGGTCGACCTGCCCAAGCACCTGACGTTGAGTCGATGGGCCCGCTGTGCGGTCGTCGCTGGCAACGCATCACCGGACATCACACGGTCTCCCTGGCATTGGAATCCCGCTGAGACGTTCGCAACCGCTCCCGGAGTCCACTGCTTCAACAAGTCGCCCGATTACGCCCACGGCGGCCTGAGCCTCCAGGAATGCTTGATCCCGGACATCCTGGTGGAACGAGGGGACGACGAGGCGGCTTCGGCGACGATCACATCGATCACCTGGCGCGGCATGCGGTGCTGGGCCGAAGGCCGTGCGACGGGCACCGGCATCCGCGGAGACCTCAGGCTGCAGACCCCGACTGGGAAGTCCGTCGCCGCCACGCCCAAGGCGCTCGACGAAGACGGCTCGGTGAACTTGGTCCTTGAAGGCGACGAGCACGAGAACGACCAACTCGTCCTCGTCCTCTTCGGACCCGACGGGAATATCCTCGCGCACAAGCTCACGCGAGTAGGAGAAGACTCATGACGAACATAAAAGTGGAGATGGACCATCTCGACACCCTCGCGGCTGGCGCCTTTCCAGGCTACCTCGTCCGCAAGGATCTGGTGCGCCAGTACGCCCGCCAGTACCCCGTCCCCACCTACGTGGTCGAGTTCCTGTTGGGGCGCTATTGTGCAAGCACTGACCCCCAGGAGATTCAGGAAGGGCTGGAGATCGTCGAGAAGCAGCTCCAAGGCCGCACCGTCCGCACGGGCGACGAGGAACTGTTCAAGTCCAAGGCCCGCGAAGATGGCTCGGTCAAGCTGATCGACATCGTCCGCGCGCGCCTCGACGCCAAGAACGACTGCTACGTGGCCGAGCTGCCCAGCCTGACCCTGAAGGACGTCCAGGTCTCCGACCGCATCGTGATGGACAATGAAAGGATGCTGACCGACGGCTTCTACGCCGAGGTCACGCTCGAATACGACGCCCTGATCGCCCAGGAGAAGAACGGCCGACCGTTCCGCATCGCCATGCTCCGCCCCATCCAGATGTCGAAGCCGGACGTGCTCGACATCCTGGCCAAGGGCCGCCAGGCTTTCACGGCCGAGGAATGGCGACACTTCCTGATCCGCTCGACGGGCCTCGAGCCCGAGAAGCTGGACATCAAGGCCCAGCGCGTCGCCCTCTTGCGGATGGCCTCCTTCGTGGAGCGCAACTACAACCTGGTCGAGCTCGGCCCCCGCGGCACCGGCAAGAGCCATATCTTCCAGCAGCTTTCCCCCTATTCCCACCTGATCTCGGGCGGCAAGGCCACCGTGGCCAAGATGTTCGTGAATATGGCCAACGGGCAGCGCGGCCTGGTGTGCCAGTACGACGTCGTCTGCTTCGACGAGGTCTCGGGCGTGTCGTTCGACCAGAAGGACGGCGTGAACATCATGAAGGGCTACATGGCCTCCGGTGAGTTCAGCCGCGGGAAGGAGAGCATCCGGGCCGAAGGCGGCATCGTCATGGTCGGCAACTTCGACGTGGACGTGGAGCAGCAGCAGCGGATCGGCCACCTGTTGAGCCCGCTGCCGAAGGAGATGCGCGACGACACCGCCTTCCATGACCGCATCCACGCCTATGCGCCCGGTTGGGACTTCCCCAAGCTGAATCCCAACGAGCACCTGACGAACCACTTCGGGCTCGTCAGCGACTTCCTGAGCGAGTGCTGGAGCCGGATCCGGTCCACGAGCCGGGTGCCCGTCCTGCAGAACCGGGTGTTCTGGGGCGGTGCCCTCAGCGGTCGGGATATTGAGGCCGTGAACAAATCGGTCTCCGGCCTGACCAAGCTGCTGTTCCCCGATCCGGAGATGCCCGTCCCGGACGACGACCTCGAGTGGATCGTCCGGTTAGCTCTTGAGGCCCGCCGGCGCGTGAAGGAACAGCAGAAGCGCTGCCTGAAAAGCGAATTCCGGAATACCCATTTCTCGTTCACCCTTGGGGTTGACGGGGTCGAGCAGTTTGTCGCTACGCCGGAACTGCACAGCGATGAAGCGATCGACGGGGACCCCCTGCCCCCCGGCCAGGTGTGGGCCGTTGGGCCAGGCACCGGCGAGACTGGAGCCGGCCTTTACCGCATCGAGGCAACCGTTGGCCCCGGCAGCGGCGTGAAGATCCTGAATCACCCGGTGCCGCCGGCATTCCGAGAGAGCGTGAAGGTCGGGGAGCAGAATCTCTACACGCGGGCGAAGATGCTGGTCGGGGATCGTGACCCGCGTGGGCACGAATTCTCGGTGCAACTGCGGCCGTTCGATGCGGACAAATCAGGGACTGGCCTTGGGCTGCCGTTGCTTGTCTCCCTGGTCGGCGGCCTGCTGGAGCGGAGTACCCGTGGAGGGACGATCATCGTCGGCCAACTCAACCTGGGCGGGTCGGTGGAGATGATCCAGAATCCGGTGGAGATCGCCGAGCTGGCCGTGGACAAGAAAGCGGCGACGCTGCTGATGCCTGTGGCGGCGCGACGGGCACTGAACGACCTGGCTGACGACGTGTGGATCAAGTTGAATATCGAGTTCTACAGCGATCCGGCGGATGGCGTGTTTAAGGCGCTGATGGAGTAGTTTTATTGCGTTTCTAGCGGGGTTTGTCCTATGGCACCGCAGACAGTTTTGAGCAAGGAGATGAGTTCTATGGCACGAGGTCAAGTTGCAGCCCGAATGGAGGGAGACATCTACCAGGGCTTGTACTTCTGGTTCCATGCCGCCTCCCTCTTCGTTGAAAGATCACGGGTTGTACGAGTAGACCTTGAGCATGATGCCGCCTCTGGAGTCGATGACGTAGCGGTTTTCTATAGCGATCCTGGCACCAATATAGGGAGCGGGATGTGTAAAGCTGATTACTATCAAGTCAAATACCATGTTGATTTGTCTAGCGCGTACAGCCCTACGGCCATGATCGATCCGCAGTTTATTCACGCAAAATCCTCGCTGCTGGCCCGCTTTCTAAATGCGTATGAACGCATTAGCCCAGACCAACCTTCAATACGCCTTATCCTCATCTCGAATTGGGCTTGGGACAGTAATGACCGATTGGCTACGGCGATTCGCGCGGCCGACGGGGCCCTGCCTGAGGAGTTCTTCACATCGTCTGATAGAAGCGAACTTGGGAAGATACGGACCAACTGGCGAGACCATCTTGGAATAGCTGATGACCACTTTCGCTCGTTCGCTCGCACTCTTCGATTCGACCTCGGTGCCTTCGGCCGTTCAGCATTTCGCCAATGGGTTTATGATCGTCTCGCGCTTGCTGGCCTATATGTCCCTCCGGCCAATCAAGCAGCTTGTCCGTATT
>JBDRBC010000284.1:0-6414 GCA_043823125.1 bacterium
GGCAGTCGTTCGCCGTGGTGAAGACGGAACACGGGCGGACGGAACCGGCCGGCAATCCACTGGTCTGGTGCAAGTCGCGGCTGAATCGCTGGCTCGACGGGGTGGCCACCCGCCGGACCCGCGCCGCGGTCTGTTACGTCACCGACGACGTCGGGCGGCACTTCGCCGGCTCGCACCACGGCCTGACCAGGCAGACGTTGTACAACGGTATCGACCCGTTGCGAAACGAGGAGTATTCCCGGCCCGACGATCTCGAACCGGACCGGATTCAGCTCGGTATCGTGGGCCGGGTTTCGGCCGTCAAGGGCATCACCTATGTTCTGGAGGCGCTGGCCGGACTCGATGGTTTGCCGGACTGGCGACTGAACGTCATCGGCTCCGGCCCGCTCCAGTCCGCTCTCGAGTCTCAGTGTCGGCAGCTCGGTCTGGCTGAAACGGTGCGTTTCCTCGGTTTTCGCCGGGATGTATACCGTTATCTGGCCCATCTGGACTTGCTGCTCATGCCGTCGCTCCACGAGGGGCTGCCGTACACCTTGCTGGAGGCCATGTCCCTGGGCATCCCGGTGCTGGCCTCGCGGGTGGGCGGTCTGGCCGAGGTGTTGATGGACGGCGAGACCGGTCTGCTCGTGCCGTCACAGGACAGTGACGCCATCCGGGACGCCCTGAAAAGGCTGCTCACCGAGCCGGGCCTGGCGAGTGCGCTGGGGGCGGCGGCGGCGGCCCAGGTTCGACAGAAGTTCACACTGGATCACATGGGTGACCGGTACTGGCAGGTTTACGAGGCCGCCGTGGCGGAGTGGAGACGCGATGTCGGCTGAGCAGCAGGCACAGCCACAGCGCCGGTACGGGCGATTCCCGTTCTACCGGGAGCCTTCCCTGTACATCCTGGCGCTTTTCCTCGTCTTCGTCATCGCCAGGTACATGCAGTGGGGCGACCGTCGCGAGATCTTCGCCGTGCTCCGGGTGGAGTTTCTGCTCGGCATGTCCCTGGTGGCGATCTGCATCGTGCTGGTCATGTCCAGACCCATCGATGTGAGTCGCTCGCGCAAGGTGATCATCGGCATCGTGTTGCTGTTCTTCGCCATGATCGTCCAGCTCCCGTTCGCGGCGGCGCCGGACACCGCCCAGAAGATCTTCGTGGACCGGGTCATCAAGTTCGCCTTCATGACCTTCTTCATGGTAGTGCTGATCCGCTCACCGCGGTACATGTTCGCTTTCCTCGGCGCGTTTCTGCTCTCCTGCCTCTACATCACCCAGGAGTCGACCCAGGGCCTCATCTCCGGCAGTCTGGTCTGGCAGAATCAAGGGGTCATGCGGCTACACGGCGCCGTGGCCATCTACGCGCATCCCAACAGCCTGGGCGGCCTGGCCATGGGGACGGTGCCGTTTGTCATCTTCCTCTTTCCGCACTGGCGCAAGTGGTACCTGCGGGCCGGCTTGATCGTCCTGCTCATCACGGCGCTGGTCTGCGTCGTCTTCTCCGGTTCGCGTACCGCGTACGTGGCGCTGGTCGCCTTCCTGGCCTTCTGGTGGTATAGATCACGGAAGCGGGTACGCTGGATGATGTATGCCCTGCTGGTGGGAACTGTCGCCCTCATCGTCATCCCGGATGATTACCTCGATCGATTCGAGAGTATCACCGGCGAGGAGAAGGAGGGGCACTCCAAGGACAAGCGGATCGAGATCCTGGAGGATGCCTGGATCATCTTCACGGAGAATCCGGTAGGCGTCGGGGTGGCGTCGTTTCCCGCGGTCCGGCTCGCCCGTTTTGGCCGGGAGCAGGACACACACAATCTCTACCTGGAGGTGGCCACGAATCTCGGCATCCAGGGTCTGGCGGTCTTTCTCTTCCTGGTGGTGAGTATGCTCAAGGCGTACCGGCGCTCGCACGCGCATTTCCTGGCCCAGCGCCAACGGATCTGGCCGCAGCTCCGGAATCGGTTGCTGCCCAAGGCCCTGCGGCGCAGTCTGTATCGACACGATCGGGAGTTGCAGTTTCTGATGGCGGTCTGTATCGCTTGCGAGGGATTCATCTTCGTGCGGCTGGTGCTCGGTTTCTTCGGCATGGATCTGTACGAGGTCTACTGGTGGTTCGGCGCCGGCATGGCCATCGTGTTGCTGAACCTGACTAGGCTCACCGCTCGCAACAGCCGCTGGTTGCTGCAGGAGTGCGAGACGAACGTGGCCGATCTCGATCCCCAGGCGGTTCGCTGACATGGGAACCACCAAGGACACCTTCAAGCACGCCGCCATCTACAGCTTCGCCGCCATCCTCGGCAAGATGATCAGTTTCTTGATGTTGCCGTTCTACGCCCATATCCTCCGGGACATCGGCTACGGCATCATCGGCATGGTGGACATCAGCCTCAGCTTCCTGATGAGTCTGCTGTCGTACGGTTTGCAGGGCGGCATCGTCCGGTTTTACCACGACGAACCCGATGAGAACAAAGCACGGGTGGTCAGCACGGGGACCCTGCTCATCGGTGGCGCCACCTTTTCTCTCGTGCTTATAGTCATGTTGTTCAGCAAACCGCTGAGCACTTTTCTGCTGGGCGATTCCGAGCACTACCTCCTGCTCTGTCTGGCGCTGGGTGGTTTCGCCTTCGATCTCACCGGGCAGGGCGCCGCCTCGATCCTCATCATCAAGCGACGCTCTCTGCTGTTCTCGCTCCTCGGCCTGATCCGGTTGTTCGTGGGGCTTTCCCTGAACATCTACCTCATCATCATCCTGAAACTGGGGCTGTGGGGGTACTTCGTCAGCTCGCTGGTCATGGGGATCGTCACCGGGACGATCTTTGTGGTCATCTCCATTCGTGAGTGCGGTCTGGTCTTCGACCGCCGTCTGGCCAGGGAACTCATCCGCTTCCAGCTGCCGCTGGTGCCGGGGAGCCTGACCTCCTTCGTCTCACGGCAGGTGGAGCGGGTGGTGGTGCGTTTCCAGATCAACCTGGAGACGGTGGGTGTGCTGGAGATGGGCTACAAGTTCCCAGTCCTGTTGAGCCTGCTGATCAGCAGTCCGTTCATGCAGTCGTGGAACACCAAACGGACCGAGATCGCCGATCAGCCGGGGGCGCCGGAATGGATCGGACGGATGTACACCTACTACCTCTTTCTGATGCTGTTCGCGGGGCTGATCATGGCGGTGAACATCCGGGGGGTTCTGCAGCTGCTGACGCCGCCGGAATTCTGGCCAGCCTATCGTGTCTCGCTCATCGAGATCGTCACGATGATCCTGGAAGGATCGTATTTCCACTTCGTCTTCGGCCTCTATTACGCCAAGGCCACCAAATCCATGGCCCTGGTGCGCGCCGTGACCTCGGTTTTCAAGATCGGGCTGGCGTATCTGTTCATCAGTCTGTGGGGGCTGTACGGGGCGGCGTTCTCCGCGTGCGCCACCAATGCCATCCTGCTGGCCTGGGGCGGCGCCAAGGCGCGGGCCAAGTACGCCTTCCTCATCGAGTACAAGAAGATCCTGACCATGATCTGTTCGGCGGTGGCCATCTTTATCCTGCTCGATCGCACGGATCTGAGTAGCTTCGGATTGACCGTCTTCTTGCGTGACAACGTCTTTCCTGGACTCATCGATCTGCTGGCGGACGGTCCGCTCGGCAGCTGGAAAGAGGGCAAGGTGATCCTGATCCTGGGCGAAAAGTCCGCCTTGATGTCACTGCTCACCGTCAAGACCCTGGCCAGTTTCAGCTTCGTGATCTTTTTCCCAGTCGTTCACGAGGAAACATGGCGCAAGCTCCAGGCACGGGTTCGGGCACTTTTCGCTCGCTGATATCCACAGCTATTTCGAGACCGGCCGAGAGCCACTTTTTAGTGTAGATCCCTGGGAATTCGCCGATCCAGTAGGGGTGACTGTGAGGCAGTCGCCCCGAGTACAAGTTGCATTCGTGAGACCGGGCAATTTACGTTCATCTGTACCTTTGGATGCATCAACTAGGGGCGACAGAGGGAGTGCGGGAAGGATTCCGGCCCGCACGACCGCACCGGGTAATGGGGACCATCCTGGAGTGCCGCCGTGAAGATGTTGAAGAAATTGTACTGGAACTTCAAGGACGAGATTTTTCGATTCAATCTCCACTACAGCTTTTTACGACGCTGGCCGGAGCCCGGCGGTTTCTGGCTGCGCGCCCGGGCCGTCTCGAAACGGTTCGAATCTTGTGGCGGGAATCTCACCGTCAACGAAGGCGTGCGGTTCCGGGGTATCCACCGCATCACGGCCGGCAAGAACCTCTCCATCGGCGTCGACGCCTTCATCCAGGCGTCGGGCGGATTGACGCTGGGTGACAACGTCGTGCTCGGACCTGGCGTGAAGATCTGGACCACCAACCACAAGTTCGAGGACCCCAGCGTTCCGATCCGGGAGCAGGGATTGGCATACGAACCGGTGGCTATCGGTGACGATGTCTGGCTGGGCGCCAACGTGTTCATCTATCCGGGGGTGCAACTTCCCGAGGGATGTGTCGTGGCGGCCTGCAGCGCGGTGGCCAAGAAACGGTACCCGCCTTACTCCATCCTGGCCGGATTTCCGGCCCGGGTCATCGGCAATCGGCAACAGGCCAAGCCCGAGCCGGCGGCGGATTCGTCCGAGGTGGGGGTGTCGTGATGGGTTTCTCCTCGCCACCGTCAGACTCACGGCCAATGGCCAAGCCGACAGTATCGGTCATCATCCCCAGTTACAATGCCGCCGCCTACCTGCCGGACATGCTGGAATCGGTTTTCAGCCAGACGTATCAGGATTTCGAGGTCATCCTGGTGGACGACGGTTCCAGTGACAACACCCGGGAGGTCATCGCGCCGTACCGGGAGCGCATCCAGTATATCTACCAGGAGAATTCCGGAGGACCGACCAACCCACGTAATGTCGGACTGCGACGTGCTCGCGGTCGCCTGGTGACCTTCTGCGACGCGGACGATATCTTGAAGCCGTCCAAGCTGGCGGACGCGCTGAACATCTTCGACTCGTTTCGGCGGGTCGATGTGGTCATCAGCGATTGCCAGTGTGTCGGCCCGGACGGTGAAATGATCCGTGAGAGCTGGCTGGGGACCTATCAGAAGTATCGTCGCGATCTGGCGCCGTCAGCGGATCCCCAGCTCAACTTCATCGCCGGACCGGATATCTATCGCCACCTGCTGCGGCACAATTTCATCGGTGTGCCCGGGGTCATGGTGAAGAAATCGGCCATGCTGGCCGTGGGCGGATTCGACGAATCGTTACCCAACGCCGAGGATCGGGATCTGTGGCTCCGCCTGGGGCGGGCCGGTTTCGGATTCGCCATCCACGAGAAGATCCAGTTCATCTATTACAAGCGTTCGAGTGGCGTAACCGCCGGCGGCTGGCGACTGTGGCCGGCGCTCATCCGGGTGCTCGAGAAGCAACGCCCGTTCCTGCGGTACCCCGCCGACGAGCAGTTCCTCGCGCACCGGCTCCGGGCGCTGCGCCTGGGGTACGCCTACCGATTGCGTCAGAACGGCGATTACGACACGGCGCTCACGTACATCCGGGAAGCGCTGGCGGAGAGGTGGAGCTGGATGGGGGTCAAGGCGATGCTGCTGACACGACTCCAGAAGGTGTTCGCCTCGAGTTGATCTGCCGGCTCACGTCAGGCGTTGGCGATGCTCCTCCAGAATGAAGAGACGGTGCCAGGCCAGGAAGGTGAAGAGCTTGGCGATGGCGGGATAATAGTAGTATTTACCTTTATCGTACTCCCCCAACAACCAATTGATCTTCCGTTGATCGAAGTAATCCAGGCCGCTGGCTGCACTATCGCGTAGGAGCGGCCAGACGACCTGGCGCACCCTGCGGTTCTCTCGCAAGATGATTTCCTGGTCGTAGTAACGTTCGCGAGTGGTAATATTCAGGTGGCCGCGGGTGAGCTTGGCGATCAAGGCGCGCAGGCGCTGCCCGCGCTGGCGGCGCTGGCGGGTCCGGGCGATGATCTCCTCGCTGGCGTAAAGGTCGTGCCCCGTGGCAGCCCAGGGAATGGCCGCCAGCTCGGGAAAGTGGCGGCGGTACAGTTCCTGGACGAGGTGTCTTCCGCGCTTGAGTTGTGGCGGAATGGTCAGGAAGAGTTGCAGCAGGTCGTGATCCACGAAGGTCAGTACATCGTGGAAGTAGAACTTGTTGAGATCGATCGTCGAGCGCCGGTGGAGGTCGAGGCTGATCAGATCCATGCGCAGATCGCCGAAAGTGGTGTGATGGGAATGCGCCTCCAGCGCCTCGATGGCTACCTGGCGCGAGAGTTCCCGGAAACGCGTGGCCACTTCGTCCCGCAGGAAGAAACGTAACATGGCGTGGCCGGCCGGCAGCGCCAGGGCCGCGACGACCCGATCCGCCAGTCCGGTCCGGTCAGTCAGCGGGAGCAGATCATCCGCCGTGACACGGGCGCTGAGGGAAAGATAAGAACC
>JBDRBC010000285.1:0-6527 GCA_043823125.1 bacterium
AAAAACAGCCCGTTCTCCATGAACGGCTCGTCCAGGTACCAGACCATGCGCGGGAAATCCTCGATCTCGGAGCCGTCGTACTCGTAGCCGGTGAACTCGGCGCCGAACTGCTCGGCCACCTGCCTGGCGAAGGGGCGTTCATCCACCTTGGGGTCGGCCACCCCGATGCCGAAGGTCTTGATGGGCGAAAGGCCGGCCTTCGCCGCCATGGCCACGTTGGCGCTGGAGTCGAGCCCGCCGCTCAGGAAGAAGCCGGTGCGGGACGGTTCGAAGCCCTGGAATTTGCGCCGCACGGATCTGTCCAGGATCTCGAGGTATCTCTCCTTGGCCTGGTCGGGATCGATGTCGAGGCGCTCCCGCCAGAAATCGTCGTAGCGGCGCCGGCGAACCCGGCCGGCCTTGACGTCGAGCATCTCGCCCGGCCCCAGTCGTTGCACCCCGTGCAGGATGGAGCGCGGCGCCGGCAGATAGGAGTACTTCAGAAACACCGCCAGAGCCGACTCGTCGATGGCCGGCTCGACGCCAGGGCACCGCAACAGGATCTTGACCTGGTTGGCGAACACCAGGTTGGGCTGTTCGCGGTAGAAGAGGGGGAAGACCGAGCCGTAGCGATCGGCGTACAGGCAGATCCGATCCTGATCGTCGTCCCGTAACACGATGGAGAACATGCCGTTGATCCGCGCCGGGAAATTCACCCCGAACTTGCGATACAGCCTGGCGCAGAGGGTGGCGGGCTGGGTGTCCGGATCGTTTGCGCCTGCACCCACCTGACCGAGCAGCTCCTCCCGGTTGAGCAGGTAGCCGGTGAACTGCACGGAGAGACCGTTGTCCAGCCGGGCGATGGCGCTGCCAGGGGCCGTTTCGTTGCTGACCGAGCGCAGCAACCAGGTGGTATGTCCCGTGTGCAGCCCGGCGTCGGGCCAGGCCAGGCGTGACTTCAGCTCGTCGAGATCCGGCGCGGGGCCGTCCGGTTCGTAGGCGCCCAGAAATCCGAACAGTCTCGGGGCCGTTTCAGCGGACCTGTCCGTCATGATATACCTCTTCGATGGTTCGCTGTGCGATGGCCGACCAGGAGTACTTCCGGTCCGAAAGTTCGCGGGAATGGGCGCCCATGATGGCGGCGAGTCGATCGTCGTTCAGCAGTTCGGCGCAGCGCTCGGCCAGCGCCTGGGTGTCGCCGTACGGCACGAGATAGCCGTTTTTCCCGGGCTCCACCACTTCCTTGAATCCGTCCAGATCCGTGGTCACCACGGGTTTTCCAAAGGAGTACGCCACCTGCAGTACGCCACTCTGCGTGATCTCCTTGTACGGCATGGCCACCAGATCGGCGGCCATGAAGTACTTGGCCACGTCCTCGTTGGGAATATAGTCGAGCTGCTCGTACAGCATCGGCTCCAGTTCGAGTTCGTCGATGATCCGCCGGTACTTGCCGTAGTCGCCACTCACCTCGCCCACGATCATCAGCTTCACCGCGGGAGCCAGTTCGCGGATGCGCGGCATGGCGTGCAGCATGTCGCCGAGACACTTGTTCCCGCGCAACGCCCCGAAGAACAGGATGGTCCGATCCGCGGGAGCGAGTCCCAGCGCCGTCTTCGCCTGGGCCAGCGGCAGCATCTCGTCTGGCAGGAAGAACTTGTAATCGCCGTGGGGGATGACATGGATCTTCTCGGGCGCCACCCGGTACAGCTTCTGGATCTCCTCCGCCCCCGACCGGGAATGGATGATGATCCGGTCGCAATGGGCATACATGGCCGTGAAGATCTTCTGCTGCCACCACTTCAGCTCCTGATGCCACGGCATGACGTTGTGGATGGTGTTCACCACCTGCAGACCGCAGTGCTTGAAGCCGAGCACGATGAGGATGTCCACGAAGTTGACGCTCTGCAGATGCATGAGCGTGATCTTCTCCCGCTTCGCCAGACGGATGGCCGACAGGGTGTTGAACGGCAGCTCGATGACCTTGAGCAGTCGGCGCACCAGTGACGGCAGAGTGGTCTCGCGGTCCAGCACCGGCAACCAGTCGAGCAGCCTGCCGGTCATGCTAGCCATGCATCCGTGCACCCGGAACGTCGTGGCCTGCTGCTCGAACTCGTAGCGCCGATTGGTGACCAGCACCATCTCGAGGTCGTGCCCGGCGAGCGCCTTGATCAGGTTATACGCGTAGTGCGCGATCCCCCCGTCACCGAGGGTTTCGACCATCATGATTTTCATCGTTGCCCGCATCCTCCCCAATACGTTGCCATCCGGCCGCTTACGGCCCATACCTACCATGAGGTCGGCGCCAAGTCCACGGAGCTTTAGGGTCCGTCTTGGATTTCGTTCGCAGTGGGAGTTATTTTTCCGAGTGAGTTTATAGGACATCGCCCCCGGGCTGCACTTTTCGAGGCCGTTCTTTGCCGTGTTCACATTGGTAAACGATTATTTGATAAGGAGATGAGGAGTGCACCCCGGTGCAATGCTGCCTTTGGAATCAGAATCACTCTCTGCCTACTACTCATAAGAGCGCTGATCCACCGGCGGAAAACGTCGGCGCGAAAAGAGCTGGAGGCGCCCAACAACCTACTTCAAAATCTCCGGCTGGCCCGGCTGGCCCGGGAAATCGTAGCTGGCGTTGAAGTAGGTCTTGTCCATATTGCCCGCGGTGTCGTAGGCCGTTATCTCGATGACATTGGTGCCCTGGAAGAGTGGCAGGTCCTCGATGACCCAGTTGGTGGTGCCCACTGCTTCGCCATAGCCGCCCCGGTCGTTGGACCAGGCGACAACGGCGACGGCCTCGTTGTCGCTGGCGGTGCCGGAGACGGTGATGGTGGGATCGAGGGCCTCGTACAGTTCGCCCTCGCCCACGGGTTGCTGCAGGTTGATTTCCGGATTGATCCGATCGCCCTGGACGGTGCCGGAATCGATGATGATCTCGTGCCCGTCCGACGGGACGCCGTTGCCGTCGACCACGAACAGGTAGGCGGTCTGGCCGGTCTCGTAGCCGGAGAACTGCATGCTCACCGAGATCTGGTTGCTGTTCCACGATTCCGGAATCTGGATCTCGCGGTGGGTACAGGACATGAAATTCTGATTGTTACCCAGCTCGACGCGGGCTCGGGACGTGGAGACGTAGACGTTGTCGAGGTACGAACGGACGTGGATCTTGCTGTCGAAGCCCTGGAACATGTGGCCGATCCGGAGATCATAAACTAATCCGCCACCGGCAACGTCGTTCAGGTTGCAGGACGGCTCGTACAGCTTCCGGGATCCGTTCCACCACATCTCGGCGATGCCGTCACCGGCGTTGGGACTGCTGTCGTACTGGACATAGGTTTCCCACCGACCCCAGACATGGACCTTCTCCATGTACCCCATGCCGTCCTGCCAGTAGAAGATGTCGCCGGGCTGGTTCTGGACCATGGAGGCCAGGTAGTAGGAGTCGCCGCCGCGGTTGGTCACCTGAGGCAGCCACTGCTGGACTTCGTTGGAACCCACGCCGCCGTACGTGTACATGAGCTTGTTGTTCATGTTATCCGGCGGGGCGGTGGGGTTCGGATCGTGATACTCCCAGACAGAGACATAGAGCTGGGGAAACGGTCCCTTGTTCACCCAGCCGAAGGCGTTGATGGAATAGCCGCTGTAGCCCGGCTCTTTCCAGGCGACCTTGGCGGCCAGGTTGCCGGAATACGCCCGGACGTTGCTGTAGGACGGTATCGGCGTGTTGCTGCTGGGATGCAAAAACGACCAGGTTGGCCCATAAACCGGGCTGCCGAGCTGGCTGCCGTTGGTGCCGCCCTCGAAATCGTCCCAGGAAATTAATTCACCACCAGCGCCAAAACCGGATCCGGTGATTGTGATATCTTCGCCCGCACTGATTTCGCCCGAGACCACATTGATGTCTGGCGCCGCCAGCAGACCAGCCGGAATGCAAAACAGGAGCACACAACTACAAAATGCCGCCAGTTGGTGTGCCTTGAATTCTTTGTGGTTCCTCAAGATTTCCTCCAAGTCCTTGAAACGTAGGACATGTTGCGCGGGACGCAGAAATGACTGCAAATGTCATGCCTCGAACCAGACTACCTGCTAACGCGGCTCCCGAAGGGTTATCACCGAGTACCAGGCCAGTAAGCCGAGGGGCGGTAAAATCCGGAAAACCACCCGGTCGATGGCCTGCAAGAATTTCAATAGTCCACCGCTCCCGGGTTTGTTCAGGAACGGGGCCAGCAGCAGGGCGAACAGCGCGTAGTACCGCACCTCCACCTTGCCGAAATAGTGGCGGCACAGCTTCAGATCGGCCGCCTTGAGTGGATGCTCATCCTTGGTCCGCAGATGTGGGGTCCGGTTGCGAAAGGCGTTGATGGCCGGGTTATGCCCGAGCGGCTCCATGAAAACCGCCTTGCCATCCGGAACGAGCACCCGGGAAACTTCGGCCAGCGACTTGTCCAGGTCCAGGTGATGGAGGATTCCGGTTCCGCACACCCGGTCGAACGTGTCGTCGCCGAAGGTCAGATTCTCCGCGTCCATCTCCGAGAACTCGGCCTTGGTCAGCCCCAGATCGCTGACCTTCTGGCGCGCCATATCGATACCGACACTGGAGATGTCGATGCCGTGGACCAGCGCCCCGGCTTTGGCCAGGTCGAAGGAACGCGACCCTTCGCCGCAGCCGTACTCCAGGATCCGTTTATCCTTGCAGCCGGACAGGATCGACTGGTCGTAATCTTCCTCGCAGATCCTGATCAGCGTGTAGTATTTCCACACCGATTCGCGAGCAGAGCTCGCAAAGGCCTCATCAAAGTACTGCTTTTCTTCCGCCTTGCCCACACATCACCGCCGGGATTCGGTTTTGTCGATACTGGTCTCATGACAGATAGTGCCCTCACCAAACCCATCACGCCTGCTGGACCTCGATGACTTTCCAATTGACAGGGCAAAAAGCCGAGCCAAATCTACACCAGGCCTTCGGTATCCTCAAGGACGATAACAGCCTGTAGTTGTGACCCGGAGGTTTTGAACCTGTGCCCGCTGCCCCGGTTCCTGACCTCCAGGTTCCAGTACACGGCAGAAGGAAGCTAAGCAAACCAAGGAAGTGTAAGCAACCGTGTTGACCGCTACGCAACGGAAAACCCTCTCGGAACTCGGGGCCGGGACCGGGCAGGACCTGACCCTACAACTCCACGCGGCGGACGAAATGATGCCGCTGGCCGCCGATTTGCGGGCGCTGGCAGAGGAAGTCGCCGAGGTCGTGCCGTGGATCGGTCTGGATATTCGAGTGGAGAATCGAGTGGAGAAAGCGGCCGGCGAGGACGAGATCCCGTACCTCGCCGTGGGCGGGGATGCCGGCGGCCGGATTCGCTACTCCATGATTCCCGACGGCGCCGAGTGGCCGCCGTTCGTGCGGTGTCTGGCCGGAAAGGCGAGCAATCCCGCGGCGCGGTTCGACCAGTGCAAGTTGTCAATGCTGGCCGAGATTACATCGGTTCGGAATTTCGAGCTGCAGGTGGCCCCCGGTTGTCCGCACTGCGGTAACCTGGTTGATCTGGCGAATTGCCTGGCGTTGCTCTCGAAACAGGTGTCTTGCTGGGTGGTGGACGCGAGCCGGTTCCTCGAGCGGGCGGCGGCCCTCGGGATCAAGTCCACACCCACTTTGCTGGTGAACGGCGTCACCCGCTGGGTCGGGAACGGGGATGCCGCCGCTGTGATCGGTCAACTGAACGATAGCGACTGGCGCGCCACCCTGGCCTCGCTGGCCGACGCCGGCGATGTGGAAACGGCCACCCGCATCGTGCTCGAGAACAGTGCCTCGATAGCGGGGGTCGCGGCCCTGCTCGAGGCCGACGAGATGTCGCGGCGTATGTCGGCCCTGCGAATCATCGAAGAGGTGAAGGATCAGAACCGGCAGCGGGCCGAGGCTTTTCTGGAACCGCTGTCCAGCCTGTTGCAGCATACCGATCCGCGTTTCCGTGGCGACGCCGCCTACGGACTGGGCCTGATCGGCGCCGCCGCAGCCCGGGAGTGGTTGTTGCCTCTGCGTGAAGATCCTGACGAAGACGTACGGGAGGCCGTGGCCGAGGCGCTGGACGAGCTGGAAGAATGATTCTGCGGCGAGGTTCACCGGGCTAGCCGTGTAGACGTTCGCGACGTGGCGCCCCGGTTCTTCCCTGGTTGAATTGCAGGCTCGATTCGGGTATCGTCCGGTGCGGTCGACTGGCCACGGCGGCGGCGTGAATAATTGTGGCCGACACCCAGAATTATCCTTGCAATCCAAGCTCGTACACCTATCATGTCCGCCGCAAGAGACCAGTGGGTCGGGTTCGGGTGGCGGATGTGAAACGCCCCCAAAACCACGATCCGATCTCCTTTTCCCGGAGGCAATATCAATGGCTAGCTTGAATCGCTTGTTGACTGGCCTGACGCTGTGCCTGCTCCTGGCGACGGCAGTCCAGGCTCAGGAACTGAGAGAAACACTCTTCGCAAAAGCCGACCAGGCACTCCAGGCTGCCCGCGAAGTCCATGCCGAACTGCTGGCGCCCAAGAGCTTCAGCGAGGCC
>JBDRBC010000286.1:0-6170 GCA_043823125.1 bacterium
CGTCACCGTGGTCATGTATTTCAACTACAGGTTCCGTTCACCGGGGAATCACACCGGTGAACTGCCAGTCACGGATCCCCCAGGCTCTCCAGCTTCTTGACCTCCTCCGGCGACAGTGGTGGCAACGACTGCCCGGACTCGAAAAGCTGCCCCGTCATTTGATCAGCACCATGCGCTGCGTTTCCCTGAACGGGCCAGCCTCGAGGCGATAGAAGTACATCCCCGCAGCCACGGTCTGTCCGGCGTCGTTCTGGCCGTCCCACATCGCTTCGTGCTGCCCCGGGCTTTCCAGGATCCCCTCCCGAAGCACCCGCACCAGGCGTCCGGAGATGTCGAAAACGGACAGGCGGACCGAGGTCATCTCGGGCAGATCATAACGGATCCTCGTCCGGGGATTGAACGGATTGGGTGCGCACGGATACAGGATGTATCGTGCGGGCGCCACCGGCTCGGGCCGGGTGTGAGAGAGGGGATCGCTCTCGATGACATCCCTGATGTCGTCGACGTCGACCCAGGTAAGGACATCGACCGTTCCGGAAGGCCAGCGCACGATAAGCGAGTCCACCACAACGGCTGTTCCCAGACCGAACTCGGCGGTCAGCGAGTTCTGGCTCATGATTCCCGATCCCCCCGACACCTCGTGGATCTGGGACATCCCCTCGGTGACACACCGCAAGCGTGTCCCGATTCCGGCGGCGTTGGCAGCGTCGCCGTGCAGATCGATATGCAACCAGTGGTTCTGCTTGCCGAGGTCGTTCCGGATCAGCCGGTTGGCGCCGCTGGTGTTGACGACATAGAGGTCGAGATCGCCATCGCTGTCGTAATCGCCCCAGGCGACGCCGATACAGGTGGCCACCATCGCCAGGGGACCTTCGGTGACATCCGTGAACACATCACCGCCGTCGTTCCGCAGCAGCTTGTTGCTGGAGGTCATGTTGGTGATATAAAGATCCAGGTCGCCATCGTTATCGTAATCACCCCAGGCGACACCCGTACTCTGTCCGGCATTGCCCAGGGGCCCGTTCGTGATGTCAGTAAAAACGTCGCCCCCCTCGTTCCGCAGCAGCAGGTTGGCCCCGGACTGACTGGTGACATAGAGATCCAGATCGCCGTCGTTGTCAAAATCGCCCCAGGCGGCGCCGAAGCACCGGGCCGATGACTGTCCGAGGGGGCCGCTGGTGACTTCGGTGAAGACACCGCCGCCATCGTTGCGAATGAGCATGTTGGCGAGGGAAGTGCTGTTCTTGGTCACGTAGAGATCCTGGTCACCGTCGTTGTCGTAGTCTGCCCAGGCCACGCCGATGTTCTCGCCCGCGGTCTCGGCCAGGGGACCGCTGCTGGCGTCCGTGAAGACCCCGCCGCCTTCGTTACGGAATAGTGACCTGCCGGAACCAACGTAGTCGGTCACGTAGACATCCAGATTCCCGTCGTTGTCGTAATCGACCCAGACGACACTCCAGGCGGCGCTGGATGCGGCCAGGGGGCCGCTGGTGACGTCGATGAATCCCCCCGCGCCATCGTTGCGGCACAACACATTGGTGCGATCCAGGTAGCCGGTCAGCAGATCGAGATTGCCGTCATTGTCGTAATCACCCCAGGCCGCACCCATGCCACAGCCCGCGTAATACAGGGGACCGGCCGTGACATCGACAAAGGCGCCGCCGCCGTCGTTGCGCAGCAGCCGATTGCTGTCGGCGTAGCAGCAGGTCAGGTAGAGATCGAGATCGCCGTCGCTGTCGTAATCGCCCCAGGCCACGCCCCTGCCCAACCCGGTGTCGCCGAGTGGTCCGCTGGTGACATCTGTCCAGGTGGGCCCCGGTGAGACGACCTGGGTCGAGGCGTCGGGAGGCGAGGCGGGAATCGGCTCGACATTCCCGAGGCTGTCCGTCGCCACCGTGTAGAAACCATACAATCCGAACCCGGCGGCGGTGAAGGAGACGGGGCTGGCCCCGACGAGCCCGTATGAGCTGTACCCGCCGCCATCGACATTGAAGAACAGCTCGACCGAGGCCACGCCGCTGAGCGGGTCCGACGCCGTGTAGGGGACGTCGAAGGTGAGGCTGGTCTGGGTACCGGGCAAGGCCTCGACCATAGAATTCGGCGGGGAGGCGTCTTGAGTGGAAGAAACCGGCACGGACCATTCCGATTCACCCTTCTTGACCACGAGATCGAGCTTGGCCTTCACGCGATAGTGGTACAGCTGGCCATCGACCAAACTGCCGAACGTGTACTGGGTCCCGGCGATCCAGCCGCTCTCCTGCAACCCGGCGGTGAATCCCGGATCCTCAGCGCACTGGGCCAGATAGGCCTCGGCCCCGCTGCCGGATTCGTCGCTCCAGGCCACGCTGTTGCTGTCGGCCGGCGTGTAGAGCGGTTCGGCGACCATGGTCGGGACTCCGGGCGCCTTGAAGATCGTCGTCGTCGCGTCCGGCGGGCTCACCGGCGGGTCCTCCATGTTGCCCACACCGTCCGTGGCCACCGTGTAGAAGCCGTACAGCCCCTCGCCGGCGGCGGTGAACGAGACGGGGCTGACCGGGAAGGTGCCGTAAGAGATGTAACCGCCGCCATCGACCTCGAAGAACAGTTCCACCGCAACGAATCCGCTCACGGCATCGTCCGCCGTGAACGCGACATCGAAGGTCAGGACCGCCTGGGTGTCGGGCAAGGCCGTGACCAGGGAGCTGGGGGGTGACGCATCCTGTGTGGAGAAGACACCTGCCGACCAGCCGGACTCGGAATCGCTGCTGCTCTTGGCCTTGACGCGATAATAATAGATCTGCCCGTCGACGAGACTGCCGAAGGTGTGCTCGATTCCCGGGATCCAGCCCGACTCCTGCACGACCAGGGTGAAAGTGGCGTTTATTGAACATTGCGCCCAGTACGCCACCGCGCCGCTGACCGACTCGTCGCTCCAGGCGACCAGGTTGCTGTCTCCCGGCGTGAAAATCGGTTCGGCCACCATGGTCGGCGTGTCCGGCGCGAGGATCACGGTGGTCGTGGCGTCGGGCGGACTGGTGGGCGGAATTTCCACGTTGCCGGCGCCGTCGGTGGCCACGGTGTAGAAGCCGTAGGTGCCCTCACCGCCGGCGGTGAAGTAGATGGGGCTGCTGGTGAAGACGCCGTATGAACCGTAGCCGCCGCCATCGACCTCGAAGAACAGTTCTACCGAGGCGATCCCGCTGACCGGGTCCGTCGCCGTGTAGGGCACATCGAAGGTCAAGCTGTTCTGCGTGGCGGGCAGAGCATCGACGTTCGATTCGGGGCGATATCTATCCTGGGTGGAATGGACGACATTGGACCAGCCCGTCTCGTGGATCGAGTAATCCCGGGCCTTGACGCGATAGTAGTAGATCTGTTCGTGGGTGAGGCCACTGAATGTATACTCGGTTTCACGCATCCAGTCCAACTCGTAGACATTCTGGGTAAAGTCGGGATCGGTGGCGCGCTGGAGCATGTACAGCCCCGCCCCGCTGGCGGACTCATCGCTCCAGGAGACCGTGTTGCCGGTGCCTCCGGTGTATTCCGGCTCGGTATCCATGGTCGGGGTGCTGGGCGTGGTGGCCACGCCGCCGGGATCGATTCTGGTGACGTAACCGCCGTTTGAATTCTCCGGGATGCCAAAGCTGCCTGGAGTCGCGGGAAAGTCGTCGCCCCCGGCAGACCCGACCAGGATGACATCGCCGTCCGCTGCGAGGGTGACGCCGAAGCCATGGTCATATGAGGAGCCGCCGAGGAAACTGCCGTAGAGCAGGGAGCTGCCCGTGCTACTGATCTTGGCGAAGAACGCATCCTCCGTGCCGCCGCTGTTGTTACGATCCTCGTCGAAGGCGCCGACGGTGGTGGGGAAGTCATCCGATTCGGTATCGCCGGTGACCCAGGGATTCCCGGCTCCATCCAGGGCCAGACCGCATTTGTCATTCCAGAGAGGCTCGTAACTACTGCCGCCCACATACGTGCACCAGAGAAGAACACTGGCATCGGCGGTTGCCTTGCAGACAAAAAAGTCACCACCGCCGTTGTAGGATGTGTCGTAAGCGCCGCTTGTGGTGGGGAAGTCCGAGGAACTGGTATGACCGAAAACGATCGGTTGCTGGCTCGTGTCGAGCAAGACACGGTAGGCCACATCACCGGCGGTGCCGCCGAGAAACGTGCTGTACACAAGGCCGTTGAGCAGGGGATTCATCTTGAACAGTACGGCGTCGTCGTAGACCCCGGATCCGTTCCAGGTCGGGTCGAATGTTCCCGGAGTGGTGGGGAAGCTGCTGTTCCCTGCCCAGCCTACCACAACGATGTTGTGGCTGGAATCGAGAGCGATGTCGTAGCCGTGATCCCAGTCTCCCGTACAGCCGATGAATGTGCTGTAGAGCAGGCTGCTGCAGGTAGCGTCGAATTTGGAGATGAAGATGTCGCTATGGCTGGACAGGATCTCATCATAGCTGCCGGGGGTGGCCGGGAAATCGAACGATTCAGTGCTGCCAGTGACAATCACGTAATTGGTGCCGTCCAGAACCACGCCTTCACCCCACTCCCGGGCATTTCCTCCGAGGAAGGTGCTCCACAGGAGGGAGCTGCCGCTCGAGCTCAGCTTGAATACGAAAACATCATGGTAAACAGGAGCACTTCCATTGAACGATTGGTCGTAGGCTCCCGTTGTCGTGGGAAAGTCCGATGACCCGGTGTAACCCGAGAGCACGATGTTGTTGGAACCGTCGAGCGCGATGTCCAGCGGTTCGTCCGAGCTTGCCCCACCGATAAAGGTGCCCCACGAGATCGCCGTCCCGGAAGGGTGCAGCTTGACCACGAAGACATCGTTGCCGGAGGCGTAGGTCTGGTCATAGGCGCCGGGTGTGGTGGGAAAATCGGCGGAAGTCGTCATCCCGGCCACGATGATGTACCCGGCGGAATCATCTGACACCAGGAAAGCCATGTCGGTCCCACTACCGCCCAGAAGAGCGCTCCAGACGAGGGGCAGGCTTTTCGACTGGGCTCCTGGATCCTGGTCAGAAGGAGACGCTTTTCCCGCCAGCGCAATTCTTCCCTTCTGTTTGCCCGCAACCGGTGGATCATCGAAAAGCGTGCCCAGGGACGTCTCGATTCGCCGGAAGCCGCCCGGGTCCATGGTCACTCGCTCCGCTCCCTCGTACAGGAATCGCGCGCGGCCGGGGTCGACGCCGGGACGGCAAGAGAACTCATAGGTGAAGTCGCCGCCATCCACCCGGCAAACGAGGTCGATTCCCGGCCACAGATCGTGGTAGACCAGCTCGGAGAAGACGGGTACGTCGGTCCGCCAGCGGGCGGGATCGCTGCCGAGCAGGAAGTTGTATCGGGTTTCTTCCCGGCCACGCGCCTCGATCACGGGGGAGGGATTGGTGTCTTCGAAACTCAACCAGACGGCGCAGCCACGCCGGGTCACCGGTCCGGCGAGTTCCCGGTCGGGATCATGGGGCCCCGGGCCTCGTTCAAACGCAGGCGTCTGTTCCGCCGCCGGGTCCTTCAGGTCCAGGACCACGGCCTCCGCCGTGAAGTAGATCGCCGCCTGGGCTCCGGGTACGTAGTAGCGCACGGTCTGATCGACCTGCCCCCGGTTCTCGATGAAACCGGACGCGACCGCCATCGGTGGTGACGACAGCAGGCTGAATCCCAACACGGCAAGCAACGACAAGATGACGGTGAGTTTGATGAGTGGTCGACAGATCGGTCCGAGGGAGTATCGAATGGTGTTCGTCCTGTTCATCACGGGCCTCCACCTTCGTTTGGTCAAGTGATAGGATATCGGCATTTGATCAGCGCGAGTCGCATCGAGAAGAGTGACGGCTGGTGCGATTCACTGTTGGTATATCCGAGGGAATGGCGGAATGCAGGTTCACCCAAATCCCAGCGACGTGGCATGATATCAAATATATGACGATAATTCAATAGACCAGCTTACCTGAATCCACTGCCCAGGCATAGCGTCTGGTCTATAACGATGCGTTCGTGTTGATTCAATCTTGTTATGCAAGGACCTGGTGAGGATCGGGACCCCAGGCAAAAACAGCCTTCCAGATCCCACCAACGTCGTCACAGATACCCCAGGCTCTCCAGCTTCTTGACCTCCTGGTACTGGGTGCGGCCGTGCAGCACCCCGCCGTGTTCCAGGAACTCCTCGCCGTGATCCGAGGTGATCAGCA
>JBDRBC010000287.1:0-2656 GCA_043823125.1 bacterium
CGCCCAGCGTGCAACCTCGATAGGACGTATTGCCGTCACCGACAGGAATCGCCGTCCGGCAGTAATCGAACAGTGGATTGGGGTCGAGCCGGTAACAGAGCTCGGGCATGGCGGCGAGTTCGGTGCCGGCCCGCAAGGCGACGATGTCGAAGGTGATGGAATCGCCGGGCAGGATGTAAAGCTCGTTCTGCAGTGAGATATCGTTGGCCATGTCGAAACGGACGTTCATGCCGCACGGGTTGGCGCAGTTGAGTTCGCCATTTTCAGGGAAGTTGTCCTGGGCGAGATCGATCTCGCGGGCAGATATGGCCGGGCCCTGGAACTGGAAAGCGCAGAAACGGGCGTCGTCGTAGTAGGGGGCTGGCGAGGAATCGTCACCCCACCACCACCACCCCAGCTGATAGATCCCGAGTGCCATCTGCACATATCGTCGATCGGGCTGTAACAGATCCGAGACGACATACCGGTGCCGGATGCATTCCGGTCCGCCATAGTATACGAAACTTCTGTCGACCCACGGTTCCTGGGCTATATCATCCGGGTCGATGCTGTTTGTGCTGCGAACGTGCCATATGTAGAAAATATATGACCAGTTGGGGCCCAGTCCGAAGTGTCTGAATACCGAGAATTCGATGAAGGCGCCGTCGTATCCTGGAGCACCGTCAACCCATTCCAGGACGGGCGACCAGATCTCGTTGTGGATTTTAAAATCCGGTCCGGCCAATCCGCCCCTGGGATTCACCACGAAGCCACCCGGGCCGTAGGTCCAGGTATACCCGTGATATCCCCCCGTCCCCGGCACCACATTCCCATCGTCGATGAACGCCACCTGCGGTGTCCGGTTGAGGCAGCACTCGTCCAGCTCGTCCAGCAGCGGCCAGACCCAGCAGAACGCGCCGACACCCTGAGGGAAGGTTACCCGCCAGACATCTTCCACCTGGTCCTCGCAATCCTCGAAAGCGGTGACGACGCCGTTGTCGCCGCTGACCAAGATGTCGTCGATCTGGGCCAGACCGGCGGTGGGATAGTCGCAGTCCTCGTCGGACCAGGCACCGTCCGAGGTCCCGTACCAGCGCAGGTGGCAAGACGGATTGCCGGAGTCGGGGTGGGGCACGTAATCGTCGGGATCGAAAACCAGCGGCGCATACACGGCCGCGCCGGTGCCGATGCCGTTGTAGATGAATTCGTTCTGCATGCCGGAGTTGTTCTCGTATTGCAGATACAGGTAATCATAGCCGGGTTCGTTGTCGTAATTGATCGTCGCGGTAAGGGTGAGGTTGGTGGCCAGATCGGGATTGCCCACCTCCGCCCAGTAATCCAGATACTCCTCGTAGGAATTGCCGTACCCGCCATCCGGATCGCCGCCGCCGCAGGACGGGTAGTTCTCACCGCACCAGTACGAGTACGATCCGTTCACCGCGTGATAGGTGTCGATATGCCAGATCGCATCGGTTCGCTGAGTGTAATCGACACAGTTCCAGTCGTCCCAGTTCGTCAATCCGAAATCGTCCTGGAAATCGCCGGCGTAGAGGTTGCCGGGACCGGGAGAGTAACTCTCCACCGCGTCGCCGGCCGGCGAACCGATATGGCTCAACATGCAGAAGGTGTCCACGCCCGACTTGGCGAAGCCGCTGTGGTCGGCGTTGGTCAGGGTCGCGGTCTGGTCCCGTGTCACCTCGTAGCCCCGCACGGCTCGCTTGGTCGGTGCGGCCAGGACCGTGGCAGACAGCAATATCATCACGAGGCAGAGTGGCAGGATACGGTGTTTCATGGTTCCTCTCCTTGATATCGAACCGGCTCATGTCGACCCGGATGGGGTGTTGTCCGCGTTCCAGGTTGCGATGGAATTGTGAGACGGTGATTTGATGATATTTCCCATTGTTGTTCACAAGAAGGGAGCGGCCAGTGAAAGGACCGCTCCCGAGTGGTGTTCGATTTGGGAACTGCCGCGCTCTACCGGATTAACGCCATCTTCTGAATGCTCGTCTTGCCCAGTGCCGTGGTCTTGTAGAAGTACACCCCGGACGAGACCTCGGCGCCGGCGTCGTCACTGCCGTCCCAGACGACAAATCCCTCGCCGGCCTCGACTACCTCGTCGAGCAGCCGTTTCACCAGCTCGCCGCGCACGTTGTAGATGGCGATCTGCAGCTGGCCGGCCCGCGGCATGCGGTACTCGATCCTGGTGCTCGGGTTGAACGGATTCGGGTAGTTGGCGTCGACGGTGAAGGCGGCGGCTTCCGGTACAGCACCAGGAGGCGGGAGGGTGGAGCCCACCGGTTCCCCACACCGCATCAGCACATCCCGCAGGATCGCCCCCCGCACCGATGCGTAGGAGCAACCCCCCTGGTTGCCGCCACATCGCGAATCCCGCACGACGTACCCGAGATCGTACGGCAGGTAGACGACCTGCCCGCCCTCGATGGTTCCGAAGCTGTTGTTGTAGACGGCGGCGGCGAAGGTGTACTGGTCCGCGTCACAGGTCCTGTCCAGGAATTCGGCCACGCGTCCGGGCGATCCCTCGGCGTTGACAAGATCGAAATGCCGCAGGATCGGGTTGCAATACCCGTCCGCGAGCCAGCGGGTGGCGCAATGAAACACCGGGTTGAGCAGGTTGTCGTCCGGGTGTCGCTGTACCGTCGGATTCCACTGGTCGAGC
>JBDRBC010000288.1:0-10795 GCA_043823125.1 bacterium
CACCTCGTCCCGCAGGAAGAAACGTAACATGGCGTGACCGATCGGCAGCGACAGGGCAGCGACGACCCGATCCGCCAGTCCGGCCCGGTCCGTCAGCGGGAGCAGATCATCCGCTGTGACACGGGCGCTGAGGGAAAGATAAGAACCGATGAAACCGTTCACGAACGGGAACCGTCCCGGGCCGAGCTGCTCGTTGATGCCGATGAGATAGGCGTTGCTGAAAATGAACTGACCGTCAGTGAGCCAGACACTTTTCAGGGCGTTTTCGCCCAGCCAGTCGGGATGGACCTCGAGCAGTCGGTGACGGTCGCTCAGGCCGAGCTTGGCGGCCACCTTGCGCGCCAGCCGATAATCAAGGCTGTCGGGTTTGCCGTGCGTGTAGAGTGACAGCTCAGCCGGTGAGCGGCCCTGATCGCACAACAAGCGGGTCAACAGACGAGAGTCAAGTCCTCCCGAGAGCGGCACGACGATCCGCTCGTACGACTCTGCCGGCAGCCGCGCTTGCAGCGACCGCCGGTATCGATCGAGGCAGCAGTCGATGATGTCGTCCGGATTCAGGGTAACGTCGGGACGGAACTCGGCCCGCCAGTAGCGGGAGACAGTGACCTTGCCGTTGCGGTATTCGAGCTTGGCGGCCGCTGGCAGGATCTTGGCTTTCTGGAGGTAGGTCCGGTCCCCGATCATACCCTCGTGTCCGGCCAGGAAGTAGGCGACGCCGGCTTCGTCGAGGCTCTTGTCCAGTCGTGGATGTGCCAGGAAAGCCTTGACTTCCGGGGCGAACAGCAGGAAATCACCATCGTGGTAATAATACAGGTGGCCATAAGCGATACGGTCGTTGAACACGGTCAAGCCGGATTCGTGCCGGTGATGGATGGCGAGGTTGAAGAAGCCGGTCACGCGTTCGATGAAGGCGTCGCCCGCCTTGGTGTAGAGGTCGAGCAGGCGAGCCGCCACCTCGGTGCGGGGGTCCAGCGATTCGCCGTCGACGGCGAGGGCGTGACCCTCGACGATGAGAGAGCAGCGCTCGTTCGTGGCGAAGTAGCGCTCGGCGGCGAAGTGGGGTGAGGTGGCTACCGCTCCGAGACAGGCGGTGTCCTCCGTCCGGAGGGCTGTCCCGTACCACGGTTGATGGCCAAGCAGGGCGAGCACGTTCTGTCCCAGGCGTTCCCAGTCGTGTTGGCGGACCGGGTCAATGGCTCCGAAGATACCCGGCATTTCACTCCTCTTGCCATTGGACCAGCACCGGCTCGCTCCCCGGCGTGATGTCCACCAGAATCCGATCGGCCCGGACCTTCACCGGCACTGGATTGCCGGAGGTCTGTCGCCGCGCCTGGACATCACAACCGCGGGCCACCGGCACCACGACGGTCAACGGCTGGTTGTAGACAGTTGTGTCGAGACTGGTGACGAGGGTCAAGAGCGCCGTCGTCGGCCGCTGCTCGACGTGTAGTTCCACTTCGTCGCGCTCGATCTCGTAACGGGCGACGGTGCCGTAGGTGTCCACCCAGAAACGGGTCGAGTCGCGCCGGACCTCGGCGAGATGATCCGCCAGCACCTGCCGGTTGGTGAAGGCGTGATATCCGTGTTCGATGCCGTGAAGCATGGGCACCAGCCAGCTCCCGGTGTTGACAGCCTGTTCGAGCTGCTGGCGGACCGTCTGTGTGGAGAACTGCTCGCCACCCCAGTCGTGCTGGTATTCCCGTGCGGCGTGATGGTGCCGGTAGACCAGGCGCCGCACCCGATGGTTCTTCTTGTTGAACGGATAGCAGAAGGTGAACGGTGGCGTGCCCAGACGCCGGTCGATCTCCGCGGACGAGGCCGTCACCTGAAACGCCAGCTCGGTCTCGGTGCACTGTTTCAGATCGGGATGAGACCAGGAGTGATTGCCGATCTCGTGGCCACGACTCGCCAGGTCGATCACGCACTCCCAGCTCGTGCCGCCCCTGGCGTCGACGGCGCCGGCGGCCGCGGCCGAATCGGTCTCCACGGTCAGGCCGGGACAGATGAAGAAGGTCCCCCGAAATCCGTACTGCTCCAGGAGCGGGGCAGCCAGTCCGCCGTGGTCGGGCAGACCGTCGTCGAAGGTGTACGAGATGGCTGCCTGGCGATCCCCGTGCCAGCGCGCGATGTGGATGCCGGTGACATCTTCGTCACTGGCGCCGTACTCCGCTGGTCGCGGCGTGCGGTCGCCACAGCCGGCGGCGAGCAGACCGAGACAAAGCCCGATCAGGAAAAGCGCTGGTACACCGGCTACTCTGGCGGGCATCGGTTTCCTTTCCGGTCACGGGTCGCCGGCAGTCAGCGGATCGGGCGATTGGTTACTGTTTCGTGCAATCGCTTCCGCCCTGAAAACAAATCTCCATCTGCCGATACAATAAGGTCGTGGCGAAGCTTGCTTTGCCGGGCAAGCACTCTGTGGTAGTTTCCGTTCCGTGATGGCCAGAGACTGCCCGAAATCCGCCGCCGACGCAACCACGCAGCACGTTGGGGACGCAGGAATCTGGTGAGCCGTAATCAGGAGACGGGGGAGTGATCATTGGCGCCCATCGGGATCCTCTACTGTATCGATAGCTTGCAGCGGGGTGGTACCGAACTCCAGCTCGCCGGGTTGCTGCAGCGGCTGGACCGGACCCGGTTCCAGCCGCACCTCTGTACCTTGCGCCGTTCGGACAGCTCGTTACGGCCCGCCGACTGTCCTCACCTGGAACTGGACCTGCCCGCCCTGCTCCGGCCACGAGCCGGCAGCGCGGTCTGGCGACTGCGGAGTTACCTGCGGCAACGTGACATCGCCATCGTCCAGACCTTTTTCCAGGATGCCACCCTCATCGGCGCCGTGGCCGCCTGGCTGGCTCGTACGCCCGCCCGTATCGGCTGTTTCCGTGATCTCGGTTTCTGGCGCAACCGCAAGGAGGAATTCAGGCTGCGTTGCGCTTATCCCTTCCTGACCGGATTCTTGGCCAACTCCGAGGCGGTGAAGGACCATATCTGCCAGGTCGACGGCCTGTCGCCGGACCGAATCACCGTCATTCCCAACGGGATCGATCCCCGGCTCTTTCCGTTCGTGGAGCACACCGAGCAGCAGCTCGCGGTTGGTTTCGTCGGTAATCTCAACCGGCGGGTCAAACGTGCCGATCTGTTCATCCGGGCGGCGGGACGGCTGGCGCCGGATTTTCCGGACGTGACCTGGCATGTGCTCGGTGACGGCGTCTTGCGGCCGGAGTGCGAGGCGCTGGCTGCCTCCTTGCAGCTCGGTGATCGCATGGTGTTCACCGGTCGCATTGCCGGGGTGAGCGACTACCTTGAGCGGCTGGCGGTAGGCGTTCTCTGCTCGGATTCGGAAGGGTTTTCAAACGCCGTCCTGGAGTACATGCTACGGGGCAACGCCGTGGTGGCCACCGCTGTGGGGGGCAACCGGGAAGCCATCCAGACGGAGTTGACCGGCTTGCTGGTGCCGGCCGGAGATGATGCCGCCCTGGCCGAGGCCATCGGACGGTTTCTGCGAGATCGGGAGTTGCGACAGGCCTGTGCCGTTCGGGCGCGCCGGGCGGCGGTCGAGCGGTACGACTGGAGCAATACCCTGGCGTTGCACGAGGAGTACTATCAACGCGCCCTGGGTCGGTCGGTAGCGACTGCATCGGCTTCGGTACCGACCGAAACGACGGACAACGGAGCGAAAGGAGCGGCGCTGTGAGTGGATGGAGCCTCCTGTTCTGGATTTGCCTCGGCCTGCTCGTCTACGTCTACCTGGGGTATCCCGTGCTGTGCCGGCTTTTGGCCGGTCTCCTGCGCCGGCAGCCACGGACCGAGTTCCATCAACCGCGGGTCACCATCTGCATCGCCGCCTACAATGAAGCCGACGTCATCGTCGCCACCCTGCTTAATAAACTGGCCCTGGAATATCCAGCGGAGCTGTTGGAAATACTCGTGGTGTCCGACGAATCCGAAGACGGCACCGACGAGCTGGTCAGGCAGCTCGACGAACCGCGGATCAAGCTGTTCCGGCAGTCGCCCCGCGCCGGCAAGACAGCGGCCCTGAATCTGGTCCTGCCTCACGCCACGGGTGAGATCATCGTCTTTTCCGACGCCAACTCGTTGTACGCCCTCGACGCCTTGCGGGAGTTGTTGGCGCCGTTCGCCGATCCGGAGGTGGGCTACGTTACCGGCCGCATGGTCTATCTGGCTGCCGACGGGTCCCTCACCGGCGAGGGCTGTTCCGCCTACATGCGGTACGAAAACGTGTTGCGCGACTGGGAGACCCGGATCGGTTCGGTGGTCGGGGTGGACGGCGGCATAGATGCCGTGCGGCGCGAGCTGTATCAGCCCATGCGCCCGGATCAGTTGCCCGATTTCGTGTTGCCGCTGACGGTGCGGCAGCAGGGGTACCGGGTGGTCTATCGCGCCGAGGCGCTCCTGTACGAGGAGGCGCTGGCCGAAGCGGAGGACGAATTCCGGATGCGGGTCAGAGTCGGCCTGCGCGCCTGGCACGCGTTGAAAGACAAGGCGCTGTTACTCAACCCGTTCCGCTACGGTCTGTTCGCCTGGCAGCTGTTCTCGCACAAGGTGCTGCGCTACCTGGCGCCGCTGTTTCAGCTCGGAGCGCTGGCGGCCAACCTGGCCTTGCTGGGGGACTCGCGGTTCTGGTGGGCCGTACTGGGCGCGCAAGCAGGATTCTATCTACTGGCCGGATTCGGTCATCTGCGTCGGCGCCACCACTTGCCGACACTGGTGATGTTCTGTTATTACCTCTGTGTGATCAACAGTGCCGCCTCCGTGGCCTTGATCCGTTTCCTGCGGGGACAGAAACAGGTCACCTGGCAGCCTCGTGTCTGAGGCAAGGGGGTCGGTTCGTGCTGAGATTTCCGTCCCGATTCATTGCTGCCGTCTGTGAACCGGTCTGGGATGCCTACGAGCGCAGCGAACGGTTGCGTACCTATCGCGAACTCCTCGAGTCGCAGTGGTACGAGAAGGACCGTTTGGCCGAAATACGCTCGCGCCGGTTGCAGAAGCTGGTGCGGCACGCCGCCGAGACCTCGCCTTTTTACGGTCGACGTTTCGCCGAGGCGGGCATCGATCCGTTTTCGGTGCGTCAACTGGACGACCTGCGCTCGCTCCCCCTGCTGACCAAAAACGATGTGCGCGAGCATCTGGACGAGATCCTTTCCAGCCGTTATGACCGGGCGCAGCTCGTGCCGGCCAAGACCGGTGGGTCCACCGGAATCGCGCTGGCGGTCTACTGCGATCGCCGTGGCGTGGATCGACGCAACGGCGCCGCCCTGCGCGGCGACACCTGGTCCGGCTGGCAGCTGGGTGAACCGGTGGCGGCGGTCTGGGGGAATCCTCCGAAGCTGAAGAACTGGCGCAACAAGGTCCGCCTGATGCTCAAGGACCGACGGTTCTATCTGGATACCATGCGGATCGACGACGCGGCCATTGAGCAGTTCGTGCGGGAGTGGCGCCACTGGCGGCCCGGCCTGCTGTACGGACACGCCCACTCGCTCTACATCCTGGCCGAGGCGGTGGCGGCCCGGGGCTACACCTTGCGCCCCAACGGCATCGTGGCCACCAGCATGATGCTGCTGGAGCACGAGCGCGAGCTCATCGAGAAGACCTTTGCGGTGCCGGTGACCAATCGCTATGGCTGCGAGGAAGTGAGTCTCATCGGTTGCGAATGCGAGCAACACGCCGGCATGCATCTGAACGTCGAGCACGCCTATTTCGAATTCCTGGGTGAGGATGGTTCGCCGTGCGCGCCTGGCGAGGACGGCCGGATCGTGGTGACGGAGCTGGTGAACTTCGGCATGCCGATGCTCCGGTACGAAGTGGGGGACCGCGGGATCTTCAGTGAGCGGGTCTGTCCCTGCGGTCGCTCCCTGCCGCTACTGGAACGAGTCACCGGCCGGGTGGCCGATTTCCTCCGGGCTGCCGACGGCTCACGCGTGGCTGGCATCTCCCTCATCGAGAACACGTTGACCCGTTTCGCCGGTATCGAACAGCTCCAGCTCGTGCAGGAGCAGCCACTGGAGTTGATCGCGAACCTGGTGCCGGGGCCGGGATACGACGATCAGACGGCTCGGCAGCTCGGCGACGTACTACGGGACAGCCTGGGAACGGAGATGAAGGTGGAGATCCGTCAGCTGGAAAAGATTCCCCAGGAACCATCCGGCAAGTATCGATTCTCCATCTGTAAGATCTGAGGTCAGTCTGGTGTCTGGCAAGCCGCCGGTCGAAGCTACCGCCGCCGCCGAAGGGTCGAGAAGCCTCTGGTGGTTGTGGGGCTTGCTGTTCCTGCTGCTGCTGGTGCCGTTTGTTCTGCCCATCCCGCTGTTGCTCGAACGCAACTACGTGTTGCGCTCCCTCGGCAATCAGCTGCACGTTGTTTTATTCCTGGCCATCGTCCTGCTGCTCCATCGCCGGGGGCCGCTGGCCGGTCGGTTGGTGGCGGTGGCAGTTGTGACGCTTGGCCTGGGGGGGCTGGTTGAACTGGTTCAGGAACTGTGTGGGCGGCATGCCCGACTGCGGGATTTCGGGTTGGATGCCCTGGGGGTCGCCCTGGCCGGTTGCTGGATCCAGTGGCGCGCCGTCCGATCGCGCCGAACCATCTGGCTCGGGATCTGCTGTCTGCTGCTGGTGGTCTTTCAGCTCCACCACCTGCCGTTCTGGTTGGTGGCCAGGCAGCAGGCCGCGGCTCGCTTCCCGCTCCTGTTCGATGGTGAAACCCGCTTCGAAAGCCGGCTCTGGGGTGAATCGTACGACAGCCGGGTTGAACGTAGCGGCGATGGGTCGGGTGGTCACGTGCTTCGGCTGGCAGGGGAACCACCGTCCGTGTATCCGGGGATCGACTGCCGGGGCTTTCCCGCCGACTGGTCACCCTACCGCCGGCTCAGCTGGCGTGCACGCGCCGTCACGGACGGTGCTGATTCGGTCCGGTACATCGTCAGGCTCGACGATTATCGCGGACACCTGGAAGGGGTCTGGCTGGCGCGACGGTACCTGGCCGGGTCCGAGTGGCGACAGTTTTCCCTGGATCTGCACTCGCAGCGCACCAATACCGGCACCCGTGGTCTGTATCTCGACGATGTCTATGCCCTGCTGTTTTGCCTGCCGGCGCCGCTGGCGCCCACCGCCATCGAACTTGACGATATCAGGTTGGAGTGATCCATCCCGCCTGAAGAAACCAAACGGAGAAGCTGATTGCCACGACCTCGAGGCTCGGTGTAGATTGCTCGCGGAGCCAACTCGAGGAAGGAATATTCCCGCTGGCCCGCGACGATTTCGCAGCCTGGTTGGGCTGGATTCATGATATGATGCTTGTTTTCTACGGCTGGCCTGGCGGTCAGAGGAGGAGTAGTCTGTGTATCGGGTCGGTTTGGGCTGGGATCGGCATCCTCTGGAGACGGGCCGGGCTTGTGTACTGGGTGGCGTGGAGTTCTCCGAGTGTGAGCGGGGACCGGCTGGTCATTCGGACGGAGATGCGGTCTGTCACGCCATCATCGACGCCCTGCTGGGGGCGGCGGCCCTGGGAGATATCGGCCGGTACTTTCCGGACAGCGATCCCGCGTGGGCGGGCGCCGACAGTACCCGATTGCTGGCCAGGAGTGGCGAGTTGCTGCGTAAAGCCGGCTACGAGATCGGGAACATCGACTGTACCGTGGTGATCGAGATACCACGGATCTCGCCCCGAGTTGACGCCATGAAGACCGCCATCGCCACGGCCCTCGGAGTGACGAACGAACAGGTCTCGGTGAAAGCGACGCGCGGCGAGGGACTCGGGCCCGAAGGGCGACAGGAGTGCGTCACGGTGCTGGCCGTGGCACTGGTCACAACACCTGTCACTGGAGAATAGGAGAAGAGCGTGCAGATCGTGGTCTTGATGGGAGGCGATTCGTCGGAGCGTGAGATCTCTCTCGCTTCCGGTGCGGCCATCGCCAAAGCCCTGGCGGAACGCGACCACCAGGTCGAGGCCGTTACCCTGGAGAACGTGGCCGCCGTGATGGAGCTACCCTGCGTCCGGCAGGCGGACGTGGTGTTTCCCGCCCTGCACGGAGGCGATGGAGAGGATGGACATCTCCAGGCGCTCCTCGATCTGATGCAGATCCCGTATGCCTTGTCCGGCCCGCTGGCCAGCAGTCTGGCCATGAACAAGGCCGCTGCCAAGCGGATGATGCGTGGCGCCGGTATCCCGACCCCCCAGAGTCTCTTGGTCACCTGGGATCAACTGACCGGTTCACCACGCACGCTGGTCAGCACCCACGATCAACCGCCGTTGCCGCGGGGTGAACTCTGTACCGTGGAGCACGTCCGCCAGCGTGTGGAGTCGGAACTCGGGTTCCCGCTGGTGATGAAACCCAACGAAGCCGGCTCCAGTGTCAACATCGAGATCGTCGAGGATCCGAGCCTGTTCGAGACCGCGTTCACAAGTATGGCCGAAACCAGGCAGAACGTGTTGCTGGAGCGCTATATTCCCGGCCGGGAACTGACTGCCGCAATTTTCCTGGGCCGGCGCCTGCCGTTGCTGGAGATCACGCCGCGGGACGGTTTCTACGATTACGGCAACAAGTACACACCGGGCGCCAGCGAGTATCAGGTGCCGGCGCCACTCCATTCCCCCCTGTACGAACAGGTCAGTGACGACGCCTTGCGGCTGTTCGATCTGCTGGACTGCCGTGGTCTGGCCAGAATCGATTTCCGGGTGGACGGTGACGATTATTACTGTCTGGAGCTGAACACCATCCCCGGCATGACCGACACCAGCCTCGTGCCCATGGCGGCAGCCGCGGTGGGCATCGAATTCGGCGCGCTGCTGGAGGATCTCTGCCAGGCCGCGCGACTGATCCAGCCCGCTCGCAATCTCTCACAATCAGCCGATACCGCCTAGGCGCAAAGGAGCACTCGATGGCCCTGTATGTCTACGATCATGTCAGCCGCAGCAAGAGGAAGTTCGAATCGGTCCGACCTGGGCAGGTCGGCATGTACGTCTGTGGCATGACGGTGCAGGACAAGCCACACGTGGGGCACATGTTCGCCTTTGTGGCCTGTGACATGATCAGGCGGTATCTCGAGTATCTCGGCTACGAAGTGGAGTATCTGCAGAATTTCACCGACGTGGACGACAAGATCATCGACAAGGCTCGGGAAGAAGGGGTCGAATACAAGGTCGTCGCCCAGCGCAACATGGACCTCTATTACGAATACGCCGACAAACTGGGGATCAAACGCGCCACCCGGTACCCGCTGGCCACGGAACATATCGACGAGATCATTGCCTATACCCAACAGCTCATCTCGCAGGATCATGCCTACGCCGCCGCAGGGGATGTCTACTTCGATGTCCGTTCCTTCGACGATTACGGCTGGCTATCGGGACGAAATGTGGACGACATGCGGTCGGGTGTACGCATCGAAGTGGGGGAGAAGAAGCGGGATCCCCTCGATTTCGCCCTCTGGAAGGCGGCGCGGGAAGGGGAACCGGCCTGGGATTCCCCTTGGGGGCCGGGGCGCCCCGGCTGGCATATAGAGTGCTCCGTCATGTCCACCAAGTATCTCGGTGAGACCTTCGATTTCCACGGTGGGGGACGCGATCTACTGTTCCCGCATCACGAGAACGAGCGGGCACAATCGCTGTGCGGAACCAACGGCACCTTCGTCAACTACTGGTTACACAGCGGTTTACTGTTCCTGGGCGACAAGAAGATGTCCAAGTCGGATGGGAATTTCTTCGCCATCGACGATGTGGTGGCGCAGTTCCGGCCCGAGGTCCTGCGGTTTTTCCTGCTCAATGCCCATTTCCGTAGTCAGCTCGATTACAGCGAGGATCGACTGCACGAAGCCGAAGCCGCCTACGAACGGCTCGGTCGCGGTGTCAGCCGTCTCCTCGACCGTTTGGCCGCGGACGTGGATCCGGTGCCGGCCGGACTCGTTTCCAGCGGCGGTGAAACCCTGAACAAGATTCTCGACAAGCATGAGCAACGGTTCTTTGCCGCCATGGACGACGATTTCAATTCTGGCGGCGCCCTCGGGGTGCTGTTCGCTCTGGTGCGTGATTTGAACCAGTATTTCGCCGAGGTGGGGGAACAGGTCATCGATCGGGAGCCGCTGATCCGCGCGCAGACGTTGTTCGAAAAGGCCAATACCATCCTGAACATCTTCCCTGCCGGTCTGGACGCCTGTACCGCCGCACGGGATACAGCCATTCCGCCCGAAATAACCGCCCTGGTGACCGAACGGGAAGCAGCGCGGGCAAGCAAGGACTGGGCCAAAGCCGATACGTTGCGTGACCAGATCCAGGCTCTCGGGTTCGTCCTGGAGGACAGCAGCCAGGGGACCAAGGCCCGCCGGGCTTGATAAGCTGACACTTTTTCATGCTTGACATATCTTTCCGAGCCGTTATATATTGCCTGGTTCGAAATGGTCCCCAGTGGACCATTCTTTTAGCATTTTTTAGCTTAGCGAAATGAGGACAAGGAGTTGCCTCCTCGGTCTTGAGCCAATGGCTGAGGCGTGAGTGCTCTCTGTCCTTAACGTACGTTTAGCGACTCGTTGCGGCGTGGCGAGCTTGACCACCAGGGGGCTGGCCGGTTGCAACGAATCGTGGGCTGGCGTAGCTCAACTGGTAGAGCACCTCACTTGTAATGAGGTGGTTGGGGGTTCAAGTCCTCTCGCCAGCTCCAGCTTGCAAGCAAGGGTGACACAAATTTGGCTCGATCAGGACCTGGTGGGGGGGTTCCCGAGTGGTCAAAGGGAACAGACTGTAAATCTGTCGGCAGACGCCTACGGAGGTTCGAGTCCTCCCCCCCCC
>JBDRBC010000289.1:0-3980 GCA_043823125.1 bacterium
CTGCTGGTGCTCCTCGGACTGGGGTGTGGCGTGGCGACGGCTCAGGAGGATTTCCCACCGCTGCTGTTCCACCGTCTCGATCCCGAGGCCCAGGACATCCCGCTCACGGTGAATTACCGGCTGGACGGTTCCAGCCGCGCCGTCAGCGGCCGGATGCTCCTGAGCGGTTCGGAAGAGGTCTACATCCGCTCGGCACCGCCGCGAGCTGCTTCAAGGCCAGCCGGTTCTGGCAGAGCGTGGTGCGGCAGCTCAGCCTGCGGTTCCGTGACCACTCCTTCACCGTCACTGCCGGCAGCCGCCTGGTGACCTACGACGAGGGCGAGCTGCTGCTCCCGGTGCCGTTCCTGGCCATCGACGGGGACCTCTGGTTGCCGATGATCTTTTTCACCGAAGTGCTCGGACCGGCCAGTGGCGAGGCGGTCTTCTGGGATCCCGAGGCGCGACAGCTCTTCCTCGGCAGCGCCCGGCACAACATCACCCGTTTGCGGATCCAGGATCTGACCCGCGCCACGGCCATCCACCTGCTCTGCGAGGAACCGCTCAGTTTCCGCGCCGATGCCTCCCGACCCGGCTATGTGATCCTGAAGATCTACAACGGCCAGGTGGATGCCAAAACCGTGTCTTCCGGCCAGCGGGGACTGGTGGAACAGATCAGCAGCCGGCAGTATCCCGATTACGCCATGGTCTACGTCCAGGTGGACGACCTGGTGGATCGCTTCCGTACCTACACCCGCCAGGACGGCCAGGAGATCGTACTCGTGGTGGAAGAGGAACAGGTCGCCGCCTTGCCGGAACCGTCGCCGCGGGGGCGAGCCAACGTCAAACTCGACGACGGTCTGGTGGACGTGACCCGGACCATCGACGTCAAGACGGTGGTCATCGATGCGGGACACGGCGGAGTGGAGACCGGCAAGGTGGGGACCGGCGGCACCTTGGAAAAGGATGTGAATCTGGCCGTCGCCCGGGAATTGAAACGGTATCTCGAAGACAAGAGCGACCTGCAGGTGGTGCTCACCCGCGACAAGGACGAGCAGCTCGGTCTGGCCGAACGGGCGGAGCGGGCCAACCTGGCCGAGGGCGATCTGTTCATCTCGTTGCACTGCAACGGTTGGTTCAATCAGGCCGCCTCGGGCATCGAGACCTACTTCCTGTCACCCGCCAAGACCGACTGGTCGCGGTCGGTGGCGGAAGAAGAGAACCGGAACGACAACGAGAGCCCCGCCAACGATGACATCTCGTTCATCGTCTGGGAGCTGGTGCAGAACCGGTACATCAGCGCGAGCAGCGATTTGGCCGAGGTGGTGCAGAGCAGTCTGTGTCAGGAACTGTCGGCCAGCGACCGCGGCGTGAAGCAGGCTGGATTCCGGGTGCTCATCGGCGCCTACATGCCGGCCGTTCTGGTGGAGATGGGTTTTCTCTCCAATCCAGCGGATGAGGAGAACCTGCGCAGCCAGGGGTACCAGCGCCGGATGGCGCGGCATCTTGGTGACGCACTGCTCGAGTTCAAGGACCGGTACGCGCGCTCGGCGTTCCTGGCCGGCGAGGGGGAGGAGTGATCGTGACCTCACGTTCTCCCCGGCAGCAGAACCACCGGCCGCGCCGCGGCGGCGTTATCTTCTGGGTGATCCTGGTGCTGCTCGTTTCAGCGGGGGCAGTGTTGCTCCTACAGCGGCAGTTCACCTTCGATCCCGGCGACCAGCCACAATCAGACGTGGCGGCCACGCTGGAAGGCGGCGCCGGTGATCGGGTGGTCTCCCTGGTTTTTCCGCGACTGGACGGCAGCGGCTACCTCACCGAGGAGCGGCAACTGCCGAGTAACGACCGTCTGGAGGACGACCTGCTGGTGGTTATGAACGCCCTCTGCGCCGGACCCACCAGCGACCAGGCCGTGTCCTCCCTGCCACGGGGGACGGTACCGCTGGCGGTTTTCTACAACGAATCCGAGGGCAGCATCGTCCTGGACTTCAGCCAGGACCTGGTGGTGAACCACCTGGGGGGCAGCGCCGCCGAGCTGGCGACGTTGACCATTATCCTCAAGACCATCGCCCTCAATTTTCCCGAGGTGCAGGAGTGCTTGCTGCTGGTGGAGGGCGCCCAGAGCGAGACCCTGGCGGGCCACCTCTCACTCGACCAGCCGTTCGACCCGCGGAGGTGGTTCTAGGTGGGGCCCATCGGCGTCTTCGATTCGGGTATGGGCGGCCTGACCGTCTTGCGCGCCCTGCATCAGCGGCTCCCGCACGAGGACCTGATCTACTTCGGCGACACCGCCAGGGTACCGTACGGAACCAAGGGAGCGCGCACGGTGCGCGCCTTCGCCCGGCAGGACGCCGCGTTCCTGGCCTCCCTGGGCGTCAAGATGATCGTGGTGGCGTGTAATACCGCCAGCGCCTTCGCCCTGGACTATCTTACTCGGCTGTTCGACGTGCCGGTGCTCGGGGTCATTACCCCCGGCGTGCAGACGGCGCTGTCGCGGACCCGGGGGGGTAATATCGGCGTGGTGGGCACCAGCGGCACCATCCGGAGCGGACGTTATCAGGAGGGGCTGTCGCGGGCGATCCCCGCCGAACGGATCCTGGCCCGGGAGTGCCCGCTGTTCGTGCCGTTGGTGGAAGAAGGGATGACCGACCACCCGGTGACCGACCTGGTGGTGGCCGAGTACCTGTTGCCGCTCAGGGAGGCGCAGGTGGACACGTTGATTCTCGGTTGCACGCATTACCCGGTGCTCAAGCCGGTCATCGGTCGCTACATGGGGCCCGAAGTGACCCTGGTGGATTCGGCCGACGCGCTGGCCGAGGCGGCCGCCGATCTGCTGGCGGCGTCGGAACTGGCGCGGAACGGGACCGCCACCGCCGTCGACGCTCCGGACACCGGCCAGGCCGCTGGCAGGTTGACTTTCTACCTGAGCGATATCCCGTGGAAGTTCGCCGAGGTGGGGGCCCGGTTCCTGGGTCAGCCCATCGACGACGTGACCACGGTCAATCTGGACGAGGTCGAGGCCGCCGGCCGGCTCGTCTATAACGGAAAGGAAGGCTCTTGATCGAACGAGCCAACGGACGAACGCAAACCCAGCTTCGCCCCATCAAGATGACCCGCGATTATCTGCCCCACGCTGAAGGCTCATTACTCATCGAGATGGGTAACACCACCGTGGTCTGCACGGCCTCCATAGCCAACGGCGTGCCGCGCTGGCTGAAGGGAGCGGGGCAGGGGTGGATCACCGCCGAGTACGGTATGTTACCGCGTTCCACCGACGAGCGCATGCGCCGCGAGGCTGCCGGCAACGGGCAGGGGGGGCGGACCATGGAGATCCAGCGGCTCATCGGTCGGAGCCTGCGGGCCGTCACCGACATGTACGCGCTGGGCGACCTGACCATCACCCTGGACTGCGACGTGATCCGGGCCGACGGCGGGACCCGCTGTGCGAGTATCAACGGCGCCGCCATCGCCCTGTACGACGCCCTATCCCGCCTGCGCGTGAAGAAGCACCCCATGCGCAGTCTGGTGGGCGCCATCAGCCTCGGCATCGTCGAGGGCGAGGTCCTGATGGACCTCGACTACAAGGAGGACTCCGCCGCCGAGACCGACATGAATATCGTTCTGGTGGAGGGGGGCGGGTTGGTGGAGGTGCAGGGTACCGCCGAGCGGATGCCGTTCAAGCGCGAAGAGCTGGACCGGATGCTCGACCTGGCCACGGCCGCCGTGGTCAAGGTGAACGAGCTGCAGCGGAAGGTACTCGAGATCTGAGGTAGTCCGCCGCACGGGCCGATTGTTACCGCGGATGCGGTACGTTAGTCTGTCCGGAAAATCGACGGGATACGGGGAGGAACACGATGGCCGAGCAACGCAAGATCGTCCTGGCGAGTCGGAACAAGGACAAGATCCGCGAGCTGACCGAGCTGTGCGAGGGATTGCCGTTCAAGGTGAACTCCGCCCTCGACTATCCGGACCTGCCGGAGGTGATCGAGGACGGCACCACCCTG
>JBDRBC010000290.1:0-10609 GCA_043823125.1 bacterium
ACCGTGCAGACGGATTTCAGCGTCCGGGTGCGGGCGGTGAACGGCGACGGCAGCACCGACGTGACCGCCGATTACATCAACGCCGAGCTCTATTCTCCGGACGTGGCGGCCGACCTGCCGCCGCAGGCCTACCTGCAGAACGGCGAACGGCAATTCGACAACCTCCGCTTCCTGGCGTCGGGCCAGCCGGTGCGGCTGCGCGTGCGGGACCACGACGACGGCTCCGTGCCCCACGCCGAGGTGCAGATCGACTGTTACAACTACGTGAACCGCTTCGTCATCGCAATCCCGCCGGGCGACAAGTATGTCGACCAGCCTATCAACATCACGGTGACCGCGGTGGACCTGGCCGGCGAGACGGTGCTCAACTTCCGCGACGACGTGGACCTTGACGCGTCGGTGGGCGACTTCGCCTCCGGGCCGAACATCACCGTGGCGGGTCCGAGTTTCCATCTGGGCCAAGCCATCCTGCAGGTAACGTTCTGGGGCACCGATCCCGCCTCGCGCGAGAACCAACTGACGGCCACCAATTCCGTCACGTATCCAGGTCAGGTTTTGCCGGCCACCGGAAACGCCGTCGTTTCACCTCTGCATCCGGGCAGCCTGGCCACAGTGGTCCTGTTGCTGCCGGGCGAGGAACTCACACCGGGTGTCAGTCCCGGCAAGATCGGCACCCCCCACGCCCAGATCTCCGGCAACGGATTCAACGGCATCGCCGTCTACGCCACCGACCTGCACTGGAATCCGGTGGAAAGCGGCCCCTACCCCGTCCTGAACTGGAGCAGCGACGATCCCGATCCGGGGGTCATCCTGCCAAGCGGCGGCGCCATGACCAGCAACGCCGAACTCGACCAGAACGCCACCCTGATCCAGTCCGGCCTCACCCGGGTGACCGCCAGCGCCAGCGGCCCCATCAACGCGAGTAATTACAGCGACGTCATCGTCAATCCCGAGGGACTGGACCACTTCGTCTTCGATTACGTGGTGTGGGATACCCTCGACGTACAGGTGACCACCATCCCGTTCCAGGTCCGAGTGCGGGCCGAGGACACCAATGACAACCCGTTCCCGTTCAACGGCCAGGTCACCCTGCGGGTGCGCATCGGCGCCAGCGACGAGAGCGAAGATTACCTCATCGCCGACAACGCCACCTTCGTGGACGGTCAACTCGACGCGCTGGCGCAGGTCACCAAGCGCGCCTTCAGCGCCCGGCTCATCGTGGACAGCAACGCCGATGTGGTGGGGGTGAGCGGCAGCTTCCAGGTGAACTCCGGCCCGTTGCACCGCATCTTGATGACCTTCCCCGGGGAGACCTGGGTGCCCGGTCTGAATGATACCGGGTTCAGCGGTAACATCGGCGCGCCTCACAGCGTGGAGGCGGGACAGATCATCGATCCGGTGACCATCCGGCCGGTGGATCGGTACGGGAACATCGTCTCGGGCACCCGGAATGTTACTATGAGCTGCCCCACCGGTTACTTCCAGCTTCCGGAGTATCCCAACAACCTGCTCACCATCAACAATCCGGTGGACATCCGGGTGATCCTGCGCACGTATCAGACGCAGCGGCTGCAGGCCGACGCCAGCGGCGTCGATCCCAACCTCAGCTCGGCACTGCTGGTCTCCCCCGCCCCGTACGCGCGGATGGCGGTGGAGGCGCCGGGCGAACAGCTCGATCCGGGTATCTTCGACAGCATCGAGGACGACGGCAAGGTGGGCGAACCGGTGACCCAGGACGCCGGCGTGGCTTTCGACGTGCGGGTCCACGCCACCGACGCCTACTGGAATCCCATCTCGGACGTTTCCGCCGCCCTGCCGCTGTCGGTGGATTTCAGCAGCAGCGACGTGGTGGCGGCCTTGCCGGACAATCCCCAGACCCTGAACGACAACACCACCGATTTCGCCGTGACCCTGATCACCCTGGCGGACCCCAATCAGCAGACCGTCAGGGTGGACGACAACGGCGGCGCGGTCTTCGCCTACACCACCATTCCGCTGAAGGCCGGGGTCATCGACCACTTCGACGTGGGGATCAACAACCGCACCAACCCGACTCCCGGCGACCTGCTCGACGTGATCCCGGACCACCAGGCCGGATCGGCGCTGCCCAACGTGACGGTGGTGGCCCGGGACATCTTCGGCAATCACATCGCCGATTACGCCGACAGCGTGACCCTGTACGTCAATCACGGCGAGGGCATCCTGTCGCCCACGCGGATCTGGATGGGCCAGGGCTTCGGTTCCGGCACTTACGAAGGCGTCTGGCGCAGTTCGACCCGGATCACCCGGGCCGGCGTCGACGTGCGGCTCTTCGTCCGCGAGGAGACCTACGCCAAGACCGACAGCAGCAACGCCTTCACCGTGTTCCCCGGCTCGTACGAAGACCTGGTGCTGTTGCTGCCGGGCGAGACCGCCACGCCGGGCCTCGCCCCCGGCAAGGTGGGCGACCCGTTGCCCATCACCGCCGGCGATCCGGTGGTGGCCACGGTTTTGGCCACCGACGCCTGGTGGAACCAGGTGGCGGTCCAGCCCACCGTGCACTTCAGCAGCAGCGGCTACTTCGAGATGGTCAGCGCCAACGACCAGCCGCTGGACCCGGGCGGCAGCGACAGCTTCGATCTGTATTTCCGGGCGGCGGAGGAGCAGCTACTGGCGGTGAACGACCTCATCGTCTCCGCCCGGACCGACACCAGCGCCATCCAGGTCACCGCCGGTGACCTCGATCGGCTCATGGTGCTGCTGCCCGGCGAGACGCCGCTGCCCGGCGGCCCCGAGTCGGACGGCAAGGTCGGCGTACCGACGCCCCAGACCGCCAGCCTGGAGTTCGATGTCTCGGTGCGGGCCTGCGACCAGTTCTGGAACCGGGTGGACAACAGCAGCGAGCACATCAACATCGCCAGCGACGACGGATCGCTCACCGAGACCAACCCGCTCAACAACAACCAGCCGCTGGTGAACGGCGAGATCATCTTCCCGCTGTTCCTGACCACCACCGGGTACGTGACCCTGGCCGGTTCCACCCTGGACAACACCGACATCCTCGGCCAGCAGGTGGTGGTACAGGTGGAACAGGGCGCCGCCTACCAGATCGAGACGCCGGCCAGCGCCAACGTCGGCCCGCCGAGCAGTTTCACGGTGACCATCAGCCTGGTGGACGAGTTCGGCGATCCGTTGCCGGCGGCCAACAACTGGGTGACCATCACCCCGCTGAAGAGCAACCTGGAGCCGGCCAGCGGCGTTTTGCAGGTTACCCAGGCGCAGCTCAACGCCGGCAGCGTGACCATCAGCAACCAGGCTTACGACACGGTGGAGGACATCGTCCTGAAGATCAGCGACGTGGCCGGCCGCTTGAGTTTCAGCTCCGTCATCCAGCTCGAACCGAATGGTCTGGAGTACGTCGTGCTCGTGGCGACCGACCCGTTACCGGTGGCCGGTCCGCCGTCGACCTTCCCCGTGACCGTCACCCTGCGTGACGTGGACACCCACACCACCATCGATGACGACCGGCGACTGACCGTGGACGTGCGGTCGTCCCTGGGTGCCCCCGGCCTCGGCGTGCTGAGCAACACCAACCAGCGGCTGGACCACGGCGCCATCACCTTCGCCGAGAGTTACACCCGCGCCGAGAACATCTATCTCACGGTCACCGACACCACCGGTCTGACCGGCGCCAGCCCGGTGTTCGGCGTGCTGGCCGACGGCTACAAGAAGTTGCAGATCGTCGCGCCGGGTGAAGTGGTCGAGCCGGGTTGTCCAGAGCATGGCGCCACTGGTAAATCCGGCGCTCCCGTGACCCAGCGTTCCGGCGAGCCGTTCCCCATGACCGTCCGGGCCGTGGACCAGTACTGGAACCTGGCCGACACCACCAACGTGGGCGATCTGCGGCTGGTGGCCAGCGACAACTCCTTCGCGCTGCCGGGTAATCCGGAGGAGAACAACGTCCCGTTCGTCAATGGCCGCCGCACCTTCCACGGCTTTCTGACCAACGAGGGCGTGGTGGACGTCACGGTATACGATGAAGCGGATCTGAGCCGCCCCTCCCAGACCACCTCCATCCCGGTGGACCCGCCGTTCGCCTATGAGATCACGGTGCCGGCCACGGCGCCCACCGGTCCGGTGCCCGGATTCCAGATGACCGTCAAGATCATCGATCCGGTGAGCGGCAACGTGGTGCCCACGGCCCAGAACCGCTTTCAGATGACCCCGCTGCTGCCCAACCAGGGCGCCGCCTACGGGAGCCTCGGCCTGACCGAGGCGCAGCTCATCGGCGGCGTGGCCGTGCTGAACCAGCAGAGCTACAGCACGGTGGAAGACATTATCATCCGCATCACCGACGACTTCGGTCGCGAGGCGTTCAGCCAGGTGATCCAGATGACCAGCGGCGGGCTGTACTACGCGGTGTCCATTCCGGACACGGCCGTGGTGGGGCCGCCCGAGACCTTCGCCCTGACCCTGGAACTGCTCGACAGCAACACCGGCGAGCGGGTCACCACCCAGGACGGCCTGTTCACCATCACGGTAAACAGCGCCACTACCGGCCTGCCCGGCACGGGCATCCTGGCCGTGAACCAGGGTATGCTGAGCGGCGGCGTGCAGACCATCGCCCAGGCATACTCGCGAGCCGAGGAGATCTTCATCCAGGTCAACGACGAGAACGAGGTCACCGGCATCAGCAACACCTGCCGGCTCCTGGCCGACGGCTTCAAGCGGATCCAGATCGTGGCCCCCGGCGAGGCGCCCGAACCCGGCGCCAACAGCGAGACCGGCAAGACCGGCGAGCCGTTGACCCAGCAGGCCGAGTGCCGTTCACCATCGCCGTGCGCGCGGTGGATCAGTACTGGAACCTGGTGGACGGTCAGCTCGACGGCGCCATCAGTCTCGGCGCCACTGGCGGCCAGCTCGACCTGGTGGACCAGGCGGACGACAAGGCGCCGTTCATCAACGGCGTGCGGAACATCGGGGTCATCCTGGGCAATCCCGGACTGGTGGCCGTCGTGGCCAGCGACAGCGACCGTCCCGAGGTCAACAGCGGCCGGGTGGACATCCCGGTGAACGAGGCCGAGTTCCGCATCGTGCTGCCGGACCCGGCCGTGGTCACCGCCGGACCGCCGGCCACCTTCACCCTGACCGTGCGGCTGGTGAATCCGGAGACCGAGTCCCGCATCGCCGCCGGCGGCGAGTTCACGCTGACGGCGCTCCTGCCAGACCGCACCCCCGCCAGCAATACCCTCGGCATCACCAGCGGCACCCTGGTAAACGGCGAGGCCATCATCGGCGGCCAGAACTACGCCACCAGCGAGGATCTCGTCATCCTGGTCCAGGACAGCCGGGGCCGGGAAACCTACAGCGACGTGTTGACCGTGGTGCCGGTGGGAGTGACATACGCCGTGGAGGTGCCGGACACGGTGATCGCCGGCGAGCCGTGGGAAATGTCCGTCAAGCGGGTGGACATCGTCACCGGCGAGCTGGTCACCGGCGACAACCGCACCTTCGTTCTGCGCGCCTACAGCGGCAACGCGCCGCGGCCCGACTTCAACCTGAGCCCGGCCGGTATTCTGGCCGACAGTGTCGGCACCACCCTCGGCGGGTACAAGACGTTCCCGGCCCAGCGCTACGACCGGGCCGAACCGATCTTCCTGCGAGTGATGGACGACTTCGGCGAAATGCTCTACAGCCCGGTGATCATGGTTTTACCCGCACCCCCGAGCCAGCTCCTGCTCTGGGCCGAGGAGACCACCGGCCAGCCCATGGACCGACCGTTACGGCCGGGAGACAGCGTGATCCTGCGCGCCCGGGCCACCGACTCGTCCGGCAATCCGGTTTCCCGGGTGCCGGTGACCTTCAGCATCGAGGAGGGTGACGGGGTACTCGGCAGCGCCCGGCAGGCGGAGATCTCCCGGGATACCGACAGCCACGGTGAAGTGAGCGGCGGACTGGAGGTCGTCGCCTACGGGCGACGTGACCTGCTGCTGATTGCCCGGCTGGCCGATCTCGCCTCCGCCCCGTTGCTGCTGGACGTGGTGGGGCCGCCGTTGACCAGCATCGATTTCGACCCGCCGGCTTCGCTGTATCGAGACGGGTACTACCTCACCGGCGAGACCCGGATCCGCCTGATCGCCACCACCGAGGACGCCGGCGGTATCCAGGCCATCTTCTGCGATGTGGACATCAACGATCCGCCCCAGCCCACCATCGTGTACGGCGGCCCGTTCACCCTGACCGATCTGGATGCGGCCGAGCCCGGCGTGCACACCCTCCGTTTCCGGGCCGAGGAACTGTCCGGAGTGCAGGAAGCGGTCCAGACCGTCGCCCTGTACACCGCGGCCTCCCTGACCACGGATCGGGACATCACCAACCGACCCAACCCGTTCCACGCGGGTATGGAAGAGACCATGATCCTCTTCAATCCCCGGCACGACGGAACGGTCACCTTGACCATCTACACCCTGTTCGGGGACGTGGTCTTCGACACCCAGCTCGACGTGACGGCCGGCGCCACGGTCTCGTTCCCCTGGGACGGCCGCAACGGCGCCGGCCGGGTCGTGGCCAACGGCGGCTACATCTGCCGCATCTCCGGCAACGGCATGGACTTCCGCCGCAAGATCGCGGTGGTCAAGTAAGGAAGCGTACATGGGACTGCGACAACATCCGCAAACGTGCTCGTGGCGCGGCGTTCGCCGGACGGGGAAAATGGTCCTGGTGATCATCGTTCTTCTGGGTCCGGCCGCAACCGCGCTGGCCGCGGACGACGGCGGCGTGGCCGGTGAGTTCCTCCGCTTCGGCGCCAGCGCCCGCAGCCTGGCCCTGGCCAACGCCGTCTGCGGCGTGGCGGACGACGTGGGCACCAGCTACTACAACCCGGCCGGTCTGGCGCTGCTGCGCACCATGGAGATAACCGGCATGGGCGCCACCATCTTCGAGGACACCCGGTACAGCTTCTTCACCCTCGGCCTGCCCACGGAGAACTGGGGCGCCTTCGCCCTGAGCGGCGCCTTCCTCAGCAGCGGCGGTTTCGAACGGGCCGATCCGTTCCTCGACCTGGACGAGACCTTCAAGGAGCAGGAACACCTCTTCACGGTGAGTTACGCCCGGGGCAGCGGCCGGCTGGCTTACGGTTTCACCATCAAGACGGTGGGCCAGGATATCGGCGGGGTCAGCGGCAGCGGCAGTGGCGTCGACCTCGGCCTGTACTTCCGGCCCCACCGGAATATCAGCCTGGGTGGCAGTCTGCAGAACGTGGTGGCGCCGGAGATCACCCTCGACCAGCAGCCGGAGAAGCTGGCCCGTAGCGGCCAGGCCGGCGTGGCGTTGCACTTCTTCCGCAACCGCCTGCAGATGACGAGCGACCTGGTGAAGACCGAGTACATGGCCGCCGGTTTACGCAGCGGCCTGGAACTGTGGCCGTTACGGGCTCTGGCCGTGCGCGGCGGCTACGACAGCATCCGGGAACAGCTCACCGCCGGCCTCGGCGTGCGGTGGGAGAACTGGCAGTTCGATTACGCCTTCGTGGACGGCGATCTGGGCGCCATGAACATCATGAGCGCCACCTTGCGCTTCGGCGTGCCGTACGGCGTGAAGCTCGGCCAGGACCACGCCCTGTTCAGTCCCTCGGGCGCCGACCGCGCGGTGAAGTTCGCCATCGCCACCGCCGTCCGGGGCCGGGTGGAGTCGTGGCAACTGGTCATCACGGACCATCAGGGCACCCGGGTGCAGTCGTTCGGCGGCAACGGCGAACCACCCCCGGACATCACCTGGGACGGTGCCGACCACCAGGGGCGCCTGGTGGCGGACGGCCAGTACGAAGCGCGGGTCCTGATCCTCGACGATCTGGGCCAGGAGTGGGAATTCAGCACCGGTGTCGAGGTCCTCGGTTTCCAGGACCGGACCCGCTCACCCATCCGTCTGGAAGTCAGCGGCGGCGGCAGCGACAGCCGGCGGGGGAGGAACTGATGCGACACGGAAGTAAGCCGGGCCGATCATTCGCGGCGGCACTGCTGATCTCGACTGTTTTCCTGACCACCGTCCCGGCCGCCATTCCGGAAGCCATTCCGGAAGCCGCCGCCAGCGAGGCGACCGTCCCCGCCGAGGACGCCCTCTGGGCCGCCGCGGGCGAGGCGTTCAGCCACGGTATCGACAAGTCGGCCGCCATGCAGCAGTACCGTCTGTTCGTGCAGACCTACGACGACAGCCCGCGCGCCGCCCGGGCCCAGTTCATGCTGGGCGAGTGCTACTTCGCCGTGGCGGATCACGAGGGCGCCCTGCGCGAGTACGATCTGGTGGAGAAGTTCAAGGGCCGTGACGACTATCTGCGGGCCAGCGTCCTGTTGCGCCAGGGGGAGTGTTTTTACAACCTGGGCCACTTCGACGACGCCATCGCCTGCTACACCCGGCTCATCGACAAGTACGACGACACCTTCCTGCTGGCCGAAGCGTTGTACGAAGTGGGGCTGACCTACATCGTGCAGAGCAACTGGCTGAAGCTGCGCTCCGCCTACCGCGAACTCCTCGAATCACGGCCCGGCTACCGGGAACTCCCCCAGGTGAAATTCGCCCTCGGCCTGTTCGCCTACCAGGAAGAGCGGTACGAAGAAGCCGTGGAGTACTTCGCTCAGGTGCCGTCGGACCGCGGGCTCTATTACCTGGGGCGCTGTCTGGAGGACACCGGGCAGTACATTCTGGCCATCCAGCGCTACAAGCAGATGCTGCGGCAGTATCCGGAAAGCAGTCTGGGTGACGATGCCGCGTTCAGCATCGCCGAGGCGTTTTACCGGAGCGGCCAGAACAGCGTGGCGGTGCGTAGTTACGAGAGCTTCATCGAGAGTTACCCCGACAGTCCCTTCGTGCCCAACGGCCGGTACAAGATCGCCTGCGTCACCTACCGCGAAGGGCGCTACGACGAGAGCATTCGCCAGCTCACCACCATCTGTGACCAGTTCGGCGGCGAGCTGGTGGGCGCCTACGCCCAGTACCTCATCGGCGACGGTTACCTGCAGCTCGGCCGCACCGCCGAGGCGATCTTCGCTTACACCGAGGTGGTCCGGAGCCATGCCGAGAGTCCCGTGGCCAGCGCCGCCCTGCACAAGGTTGTGTACGGCTACGCGGCGGAGAACAATCACGGCCAGGCGATCCTGCTGGCCGACGAGTTCGGCAAGCGGTATCCGGGCGATCCGCTGTCTCCACGAGTGCAGGTCCTGGCCGGTTTCAGCCATCTCGAGCTGGAGCAGTACGACGACGCCATCCAGATCTTCCAGAACGTGCTGGATAAACACGTCAACAGCGAGGTGGCGGAGCGGGCGTTGTTCCTCTCCACGCTGGCCTATACCGAGCAGGGCGAGCTGGACCGGCTCATCACCAACTACAAGTACCTGGCCAGCAAGCTGTTGCCGACCCCCAGCGACTGGCGGGCCCGCACCTACTACTATCTGGGCGAGGCGTACTACCACCTGGGTCTGCACCGGGAAGCCGGCGGCATGTACCGGCTGGTGTTGACCGGGTATCCGCGCAGCAACGTGGCCGCCGCCAGCCTGCAGGGTCTGGTGGCCAGCCTGAGCCAGATGGGCCAGTACGAGCTGGCGCTGCAGGAGCAGGAGACCTATCTGCTCACCCTGGCCAACGCCGACAGTGACGAGGGCACCAACAGTCTGGCCGTGGGCAGCATCTACTTCAACCAGCACGAATATGACGAGGCGTTGCGCCAGTTCAGCAGTTACCTGGCCAAACACCCCGACGCGCCGGAAGCGGCGGTGGCCCTGGCCAACCAGGCCGACTGCTACTACCGGTTGCAGTACTACGAGCAGGCCCTGGAGAGCTGGGGTGTCTTGCTCTCCCGGTTCCCGGACTCCGGATCGGCGCCCACGGCCCTGTATCGCATGGCCGACACCCAGTTCGGTCTCGGCCAGTTCGCCGCCGCCCGCCAGAGCTACCGGCGATTGTTGTCCACCTATCCGGACGAAAACCGGGCCGCCGACGCCGCCTACGGACTGGCCAGCTGCGCCTACAACCTCGGCGAATTCGAGGCAGCCATCGCCGCCTTCGACTTTTTCATCGCCAGCTACCCAGAGGACGAGCGGGTGGCGGACGCCAGCACGGGCATCCAGTCATGCTACTACCGCGGCGGCAAGGACATGCACGAATACCTGGCCCAGAATCCGGACAGCCCCCTGACCGCGGACATCTACTGGAACCAGGGCCAGGAAGCGTTCAACGCCGGCGACTTCACCGCCGCGGCGCGTCACTTCGAGAAGGTGACCCTGGACTATCCCGGCAGCGAAAGCGGACCCGGCGCCCTGTTCTATCTGGCCGAGAGTTACTACCGCCTGGAGTCGCAGGCACAGGCTCTGGCCGGGTACCGCAACTTCATCGGCACCCATTCCCAGCATGATCTGGTGGAGCTGGCCCGTTTCCGGGAAGCCACCGTGTTGTTCAAGCTGCAGCGGTTCGACGAGGCGGCCACGGCCTATGAGTTCCTGGCCGACCATTTCTCCGACGGTGAATACGGTGCGCTGGCCTGTTACAACGCCGCCGTCTGTTACGAGGAGAACGAGGACTGGACCGCGGCCATCGGCGGGTACGTCAGGTTCCTGGCCGATTTCCCCCACCACGAGAACGG
>JBDRBC010000291.1:0-7613 GCA_043823125.1 bacterium
CCATGAGCGACACCAGCTGCGGATCGCTGATCCAGGTCATGGCGCCGCACATGATGGGCAGCTCGGAACCGAGGAATTCTTTACCTCGCTGCCAGATCCGGTCCAGTCGCGCGGGTGCTCGTACAGGTTCCGGGCGAGTCACGGGTTCCCCTCTCATTCGAACAATCGGTGTACCGCATACATGATCAGTTCGAGATAGAATGCTTCCTTGTTATATAAGACCATTTACGTCCAGTAACAACCCTTAATCTTCACTAGTGCTCTGTCAAACCACAAATTTAGGATCAGCGGGTTTGCAAGTGGTCGGATGCAAGGCGCGCGAGTGCAGGACTAGCCATAGCTAATTCACGCGAGTCCAACGCGGCATAGGCCTGCTTGAAAACCCGCTTATCCTAAATTTGTGTTTTGACAGAGCACTAGGTTTACTCAGGTCGACGGTTCGGCCACCCGGGAGTACGGCGGCACCGGTCTGGGTCTGGCCATCGTCAAGCGGTACACGGAACAGATGGCCGGCCAGATCGAGGTGGAGAGTAGCCCCGGGCACGGCAGCACCTTCCGGCTGCGTCTGCCGCTGGAGCTCGACCTGACGGTGACCGGATCGCTCCAGCCACCCCCGGAACTGGTGGGCCAGCGGGTGCTGGTGGTGGACCCGGACCCGCTCTGCGGCCGGATCCAGTGTGAGTACCTGCGGGGTTGGCGACTGCGCGGGGAAGCGTACAGTTCAGCTCGAGATGCCCTGGCGGCGCTCACCCAGGGGGTCGCGGTCAACGACCCGTTCCGTCTGGTGCTGTGCAACTCGAAGCTGGATACCATGGACGGCACCACGTTCAACCGCAAACTCAAGGAAGAGCTGACCCTGTCCCGCGTCCCCTTCGTGTTGACCGGATCGTCGCCGCTGTCTGGCAATCGGGATGAACTGGCGGCTCAGGGAATCGCCGCGTTCCTGGCGAAACCGATTCGTCCCCAAGCGCTCCTGACCATGCTTTATCTCAGCGGCCAGATGTCCTGCTCCCGCAGCGAGGCACTGGCCGAAGACCTGGAGGTCGGCTACGGTTCCTACGTCATCGGCGGAACGTCCGGCGGGCGCCCAGCGCCCTCGACCCCGACCCAGGTGCTGCTGGTGGAAGACTCACCGACCAATCAGGTCGTGGCCCGGCGCATCCTCGAAACAATCGCTTGCCGGGTGGATGTGGTCTGCGACGGTCAAGAAGCGCTGGTCCAGCTCGCGGTCCAGGATTACGACCTGATCATCATGGACTGTCAGATGCCGGTGCTGGACGGGTATCAGACCACCCGACGCATCCGGCAGCAGGAAGGCAAGACGCGACACACTCCCATCATCGCCATCACCGCCAATGCGTTGCGGGAGGACCGCGATCTCTGCCTCGCGGCCGGCATGGACGATTACATCGCCAAACCCATCACGCCGAAATCGCTGCAACGTGTCATCGACCGCTGGCGTCCGGCGGGCGTCCGGAGCGGCTGAGCCGCAAGAACATCACGTCCGTTTTCCCCCGAGACCTCTCCCACGACTTGCTACACTCCCTGTCTTCGGTTACCTCTTGAGAATATCATTCACCGCCAATCAACGGAGAGGTCATGGCCAGTCGAGTGCATTTCCAGCCGAGTCTCTTCAAGTTCCTGCGTGATCTGGCCCGGAACAACCGTCGCGATTGGTTTCAGGCCAACCGGGATCGGTTCGAGCAGGAAGCGAAGTTGCCCGCGCTGAATTTCATCACTGAATTCGGCCCCCACCTGCAAAGGATCAGCAAACATTTTCTGGCCGATCCGCGACCGGCGGGCGGTTCGTTGTTCCGGATCTACCGCGACATCCGGTTCTCGGCCAACAAGGATCCGTACAAGACCCACGTCGGCATCCATTTCCGTCACGCGGCCGGCAAGGACGCATACACGCCGGGTTTCTATCTGCACCTGGCGCCACGGGAATGTTTCGTCGGCATCGGCATCTGGCACCCGGACAACGCCACCCTCAAGCAGATCCGCGACGCCATCGTGGCCGGTCCGGCCGGTTGGCGGCGGGTCGTCCAGGCGGACGGATTCCGCCAGACGTACCAGGTGGCCGGCGACCGGCTCAAGCGACCGCCCCGCGGCTACGATCCGGAATTCCCCCTCGTCGAAGATCTGATGTGGAAGGATTACACGGCGCTGGCGCCGTTGACCCAGAAGCAAGTGACGGCCGGCGACTTCATGGACGAATTCGCTCACTGCTGCCGGACCGGCGGACCGTACGTCAAGTTCATCTGCAGGGCGCTGGGACAGCCGTACTGATCTAACGCCAGCCTGGTCCAACAGGATCGGCTGCCGACAGACACCGGCCCGGATGGCAGGTACGTCATCCGGGCCGCGATCGTCTGGTGGCTAGACGAGCTATTTGAGCAACGACATCTTGTGGATCACGAAGTCGTCACCGTGATTCGCCCGCAAGAAATACATGCCGCTGGCCAGTTGCTGACCGGCCTGGTCACGTCCATTCCAGGTCCAGCGCTGCCACCCCGCCGCCACCGGGCCGTCGTGGAGCTGGCGGACCAGTCGTCCCCGCAGATCGAAGATCTTGATCTGGAGATCCTGCGCGGATCCGGCCCGACCGGGTATGAATAATTCGACCTGGGTGACCGGATTGAACGGATTGGGATACTGTCGCAGCAACAACTCGTTCCCGGCCGCCGGTATCGGCGTGGTCACCAGTGAAGTGGGCCGGTAGACGCCGTCCCGCGTGACATGTCCCCGGAAGGTCCGGAACGGGACGTTCAGCGGGTCGTAAGCAAACGGCATATCCCAAACATGGATCTCGAGATCCCAGCCGCCGTAGATGATCTCGATGTCGCCGTCGAGATCGAGATCGCAGAGGTTCGCGCACGGCCGCACCGGGCCCCCGAGGCTGATGGGAAAACCCGCCACCAGTTGACCGTTGTGCTGGAAGGCGTACAGACTGTTGGGACTCTCCGTGGAACCACCACCGACACCGTGCACGATGTCGAGATTCCCGTCGCCGTTGATGTCCCCGACGACCGGGCTGCCCTCTGAGTTGCCGGGCAGGAACTGCGGCCAGCCGGCCAACGGTTGCCCGGACGTGCCGCCGCCGATGTCGGTGTCGATCACGTACAGGAACGCCAGATCCGAACTCTCGGTGGAGATGGCGACGATCTCCAGCTCGCCGTCGCCGTCGAAGTCGCCCACCGCCGGGCTCGGACACAGCACGCCCGTATTGGCGGTGAAGGCGATGGGGAATCCGCTGTAGCTCGAACCGTCCTGCTGGACCACGTGCAGCCAGTCGTTCTGGGAGATGAAGATCACCTCCCAGGTGCCGTCGTCGTTGAGGTCGGCCACGGTGGGGCTGCTGGTGATGTGTCCGGCGGCGGTGGTGTAAGGGAATCCCGCGGCCTGGGTCTGATCGTAGCGGTAGGCCAGCAGGTAATTGTCGATGCCGGTGTACTTGGTGCCGAAGATGATCTCCCGGGCGCCGTCACTGTCGAGATCGAACAGGGCGGGAGAGCTCGTGCCCCACTCCTGGTTCGCTTCCGGCCGGGCGATGAACACGCCGTTGGTGGCGGGATCACTGTCGCCATCCAGCAGCTCCGTGCCGTCGATGTGCCAGACCCAGGTCCGGCCGTCGAGGGTGTTGAGCACGATCTCACGCTCGCCGTCACCGTCCACATCGCCGATGGCGGGGGTGGTCCAGGCCCAGCCGTTGCCGGCGGTGCGTAACATCTGGGGCCAGCCGGGCAACTCCGTGCCGTCGTGACGGAAGATATGCACGGCGTTCTGCACACCCGAATCCCACAACTGCTCGCAGGCGACGATCTCCAGGCCGGGCAACCCGTCCAGATCCGCCAGGGCGATACCCGCGGGCTGGAATGACGTGGCCATCCCGGTGATGGGCCCGTGAGTCTGGGAGTTGTTGTCGCCGTCGAAGAGTTCCGCTCCGTACGCATTCCAGACATAGATTTCGTTGGAACCGAGGATGATCTCCCGGATGCCGTCGCCGTTCACGTCACCCACGGCGGCGTGGCAACTGGTCTCCAGGGCGAACGGCAGGGGGAAACCGGCCTGCTCCGGCGGCGAGGTGCTCTGGGAGATCATGAGCGAGGGATACCCCTCCACCAGGGAGGAATCCAGGGCCGTGACCCGGTAGTAATACGGGGTCAGCAGATCCAGCCCCTCGTCCCGGAAGTAGGAACTGCCGTCGATGAGATCCTCGTTGACCTTGGTGAAGGGACCGGCCGGCACCAGGCTGCGGTAGAGGTTGTAGCCCCGTACTCCCTCAGCCACCATATCGGCCCAGGTGAGCACGATGACATCCGCGCCGAAGGAACTGTCGCCACCCAGATCCACCGGCCGAGCGGGCGGACGGATATGGAAATCGTGGCGGAAGGTCCGGCCGTAATTGTCCGTGAACAAGATCCAGCACCAGCTATCGACACTCACATTGGCCTCGGAATAGGAGAACTCGCCGTCGCCTTCATTGATGTCCATGAGCTCGATGCCCACGAAGGTGACCACGGTATCGTACAGGGTCACCGAGGGATCGGCGGTCCGCAGCCTGCCCACCACCGAATCGCCGGAACCGCTGCCGAAGTTCTTCAGGGTGATCTCCTGGATCACTCGTTCGTTGTCCTCGATGACCATGTCGCCGTCGCCGTAAGGCCAGTCCATCCAGGTCAGCTCGACGACTTCCAGCTCCGGCGCCAGTACATGTTCATGCCACTCGCTCTCGAAATCGGCCTTGCTGCCGTCGCTCACCACCACCTGCCACTCGATGAGGGTGCCGTCGGATATGGCGGCATCCAGGTGCAGCAAGCAAGGATCGGTGGCGTTCTTGGTCCCGCCGGAGGGGACCGTGCCGAGGGCGGCCGTGCCATCCAGCACGGTGATTCCGCCGGTGCCGCAGGTCAGGGTGGCGCTACAGCCGGTGGCGCCGCCGCTCCCGTTGTCCATGACTTGCAACCAGAGCGCCACGGTCTCGCCCGCTTCCAGCAGGCCGTTGCCGTTCCCGCTGGAGCCGTCGCTGCCGTCATCGACCACGGTCATCTGCGACAGCGCGATGTAAGCGCCACCGCCGATGGCCACGGGTATCATGACCTGCGTTATTTCCAGGTTCGGTCCGGAAACCGTGAGCACGGCATCCCCGTCACTGACCGGGGTGAAGGACAGGTTGACATCGCCGTTGATGTCCGTCACGTCGTAGGCGTAATCCTCGCCGTCCTTCGCCAGGCAGACGAGCAGGTTCTCGAGCGGAGTGACACCGTCGGTCACATTGACCAGGACCGTTTGATCGCCGGTATTCAGCGAACCGGGAGCAGTCAGCGTCGGGCTGATCGGCGCCTCGGTCCAGATCGGCAGGGAAGGATCGCCCAGCAAGGTGTAATTGAAGAAGGTCCAGCGATCCACGGTATTGCTCCAAGTGGAGCCGACGAACGGCGCCCGGCTCAAACTCACCAGGTCGCCAATTCGAAACGCCGGCTGGCAGTAGAGCTGATAGGTGAACTCCTGCTGGTAATTATTGGCGTTCAGCGGATACGACGCGCGGGACGAACCGATGGAGACCACCGATCCGCCGTTGGCATTCTGGATGAAACGTTCCATCAGGCAGGAACGGTCGAAGGCCGCCGAAGCGCAGTTCACGGAGTAGAGCACGAACAGATTATCACCGTTGACCAGGGCGTCGGCATCGGTAACCAGGAAGTTCTCGTCGCCCACTGACATGTTGAAGAAGAACCCGTGGCCGATCTGATCGATGATCCCGAAGCGACCGCTGTTCAGGGAATCGGTGAATTGCGCGTTGGTCAGGGGCTGCGACCCGGGCCAGAGATCGTACGCCTCGTACATCCGCGCCGGGGAGATCCCGGTGCAGGGTACGATAAACGTGTTGATGGCCTCTTCCGCGTAGGCGGATCCATCCAGATCGATGGGATCGCCGGACGAGTAATTGGATGGGAACAGCACCTCGGCGGCGAACAGGGTCCGGCCGGCCCAGGCGGAACCGGCGGCCACGCTCTCATAGGTGATGATCTTGTTCGAGAATACCGTCGCCGCGGCGGCGTCACTCACCGGCGCGCGCCCCACGTACACCTCGTCGGCCATATCGCAATCGTCGCCCGGATAAAAGACGCCATCGTACGGCTCACCGAACTTGGCATCCCCATTGGCATTCCAGTTCCCTTCCAGGCAGGCGAAGTAGAGATCGGTGGGGACTTCGGCATCGCCCTGGTAGTTGCTGTGGATATATCGGGCCGGAATCACATCGGTGTCGCCCCCCAGCAGGACATATTCCACACCCCAGCGCTCGTACGCCTCCCGGATGAAGAACCGGATCGTTTCCTGGATGTCGCATCCGTTCCGATAATTCGCCTTGACCCATTCCCGTGACCGGACGACGGTCGGTATCCCGAGGGACGTCTTGTGATCCGCCAGGGCCTGGAAGGCGGTCTCCATTTCCGCATTGGTGACGATGAGGAACCGTACAGCGTTGCCGTTCAGACTCGGGGTCATCTCCGGCTCGTACCCGCCCTTGGGCTCGGCCACCACGGCGCCGTCCTGCCGCCAGTAGCCGACCAGCGCTTCGGGATTGTCGATGATCTGCCGGAGCTGCGCATTCAGCCGCTGCCGCTCGCCCGGCACCTGCCGTTGACGCGTCACCACGTCGGGCAGCTCGCCATCCGGCGCGGTGACGAGACGGATGGCATATTCGTCCAGCATCTCGATGGTGGTCCAGGCACCGGTGGCGTCCTGCGAGGCCCGCAACGGGTAGAGCTGCACCGCCACCAGCCGGAAACCGCGCCAGACGTGGGAACCACCGTACTCGCCCCAGAGCAGCGGATACGCCGAGTCTCCCAGTTCCAGATGACCGGTGGGACAGCCCTTGCCCTCGCCATCGTACAGAAGTCCGCCGAGGCTCAACGCCCCGGGCGCCTCCAGGTGATGGGTGGCCAGCGGCACGACTTCGATGTCGACGATTCGACTGTCGGCAGGCACGAGCAGCTGCAACCGCCGGCACGCCAGGACCGGCTTGTCGGTCTCGGTCAAGGGATCGACTCCGGCCAGGATCGGCACATAAGTTCCTTCAGCAGATACCGACCAGCTCAACTGATCCGCACTGAAAGAACCACGGTGGAATATCTCGGGGGACTGTCCGGCGAAAACCGGGAGTGCATTACTCAGGACAGTCAGGATCAGACAACCGATGAACAGGATCGACGGACGGCGAGACGCGTCGCGCATGCTGAGCCTCCACAGTTGTATAACACCCAGGTGACGCCCCGGGAGTCGACAAGATTCTCGCGAACAGACGCTGTGCTGGAGGAAATTCAATTCCTCGGGGTTGTCGGGTACATGAGCACAAATGCCCCCCATCAGGGCCGAAATGGCTCGTTAGCAACGGACTATGGTCGCCTCCCGACACACGTCACGGTGACCCCCCGAGCGGGAAGAACCCATCAGAGTAAACAACTTTACCATTTATCGCGCGATTGGTCAATATGTGACCGCATTCTTGCGGCCATGAACAGAGAAAATGTCAACGCTCTGGACCCGCTGCCAGCTTGAGTAACATCATCTTGCGGCAGATGGTCTCCCGTGGCGCCACCGTTCGGGAG
>JBDRBC010000292.1:0-20728 GCA_043823125.1 bacterium
GCAGCGGGTGGCGTCGGGTGTGTATTATTACGTGCTGCAGGCGGACGGGAAGGATCTGCGGCGGAAGATGACGTTGGTGAAGTGACCCGCGTCTCTTTCCCTGATAGCGGTCAAACAGCCCGACTGTTGAGTTCCCCAAGGCGCTCCAGTCGGGCGTTTGCTTTGGTGCCTGCTCCGGTCAACGAATGCAAAGGTCGGTATGGCAGAAACAGGAATCACCACAGGTAATGACCATGGAGAGTTCCCAGCACTCCTGATAGTCGGCGGTCAACTGTACTGGTTCTGGATCAATCGGGCCCCCGATTGTACCGCCGGCAACAAAAATCAGCTGAACATCGGTCAAATTGCGGATCGTCTCGGAGTTGAGTGTGAGCTTCTTCAGGCGTTGTTCCTCTCTTACATTGTAGCCAATGTTGATGATCATAAAACGGAAGCGGACAGGCCTTTTATGGGACTGACACCCGCAGGTGACAATCGAACCAACTGTCCCCCTGATTTTCAAGACTCGAGGTTTGCTTTCTCGGCTGGGAGCGAGCGAGAACTTGTTTGCCCTCGACAAGATTCCCCCCAACCAGGAGGGAGAACACCCCGGAGCCAGAATATCGGAGGGGCCGCCAACGCGTCAAGCGGCCCCCCCAGAAGAAATATATGATCTTGGTCAATGCTGCCTCAGCTGGTCTTCGGCGGAGGCACAGATCGTCCGGGGCTCTACTCCAGCAATCCCTCCAGCTCCGCAATGGTCTCCACAAACAACCGCATGGCCGCCTCGATGGCCTCCGGTTTGGTAAGATCCACCCCGGCGCTGGCCAGCAACTCCAGCGGCGGCGCCGAGCACCCGCTCGACAGCATCTCGAGATACGCCCGCACCGCCGGCTCGCCCTCGCGTTTTACCTTGTCGGCGATGGCCAAACCGCAGCTCAGGCCCGTGGCGTAGCTGTACACGTAGTACTTGTAGTAGAAGTGCGGGATGTAGGCCCACTCCATGCAGTCATTCGCGTCGATACTGAATCCGGGGCCGTAGTACCGGCGGATCAGTCCCTCGTAGGTCTCGTTCAGCAGCGCGGCGGTCACCGGCGTGCCGGCCTCGATGAAACGGTGCACCTCCCGCTCGAACTCCGCGAACAGGGTCTGGCGGAAGATGGTGGTGCGGATGCCTTCCAGCCGCTCCACCAGCAAGGCCGCCTTCTCGGCCCTGTTTTCACTGTGGGATATGAGATAATCGCCCAGCAGCGCCTCGTTGCAGGTGGAGGCGATCTCTGCCAGGAACATGACGTAGCGGTGGGTGTGGTACGGCTGGTTCGTCATGGAGAGATGGCTATGCAACGCGTGGCCGTACTCGTGAGCCAGGGTGGACATGTCGTCCACGCTGTCCTGGTAGTTCATCTTCACGAACGGATGCCGTCCGTAAACGCTCGACGAAGAGGCGCCGCTGTCCTTGTCGTTACTCGGGTAGACATCGATCCAGCCGTTTTCCGGGTCGAGCCCTTCTTCCAGCAGCGAGACGTACTCCTCGCCCAGCGGCGCCAGCGCCTTGGGCAGGATGTCCATGGCCTCGGTGAAGGTGACCTCCATCTCCACGCCGGGCACGAACGGCACGTACAGGTCGTACAGATGGATGTCGGGGATGCCGAGCGTCTTCTGGCGCAACGCCACGTAGTCGTGCAGCGCCGGCAGGTTGTCGTTCACCGTGGCGACGAGGTTGTCGTACATGGCCACTTCGAGGTCGTCCTTGTCCAGATACGCCTCCAGCGCCGTGTCATAGTTCCGGGCGCGGGCATAGTTCACGTCGAGTTGACACTGGCCGGACAGGGCGGCAGCCAGGGCGTGCTCGTACTGACGCAGGGTGGCCATGAAGGCGGTCACCGCTTCCTGCCGCACGGCCCGGTCGGGGGAGATACGGAAGCGCCCGTAGTTGGCCAGGGTGAGCTGCACCTCGTTGCCGTCGGCATCGTGCACCACGGGCCAGGGGATGTCGGTCATCATTCCGTTGAAAGCGTTCTCGGAGCTGGAGATGATCTCGTTGAGGTCGATCTCGGCCCACAGATTGTCGCCCAGCAGACCGAGCACGCGTTCGGCCTCGGGAGGCAGGACCCGGGCGCGTCGGCGTCGCAGGTTGTCGAGATAGAGCTGGTATTCCGCCGGGCCGTCACTGGCCGCGTACGCTGTCGCCATGGCCTCGTCGGACAGGTTCAGCACTTCCGTCCGGATGAAGCTGCTGGTGCGCATGAGTTCGTCCATCAGTCCCTGACTGCGCATCTGCATGGCCTGCAGGTTGTCGTCCGAGAGGGTGGAGTTGAGGCGCAGGTTGGCATACAGGGTGGCGTGATTCGTCTCGTCGTGCAGGCGGAAATAGAGGGCCAGGCAGTCACGCATTTTGGCGGGATCGTCGAGCTGACCCGCAAAGGCGGTTAGCCGGGGCAGCTCACCGGCGAGGCGGGTCAGGGCTTCGTCCCAGGCGGCGTCCGTGGGTAACAGCACGGTCAGGTCCCACTTGTAGGCGTCCGGCACGTCGGCGCGGTCGGCCGTGGCGTCCGGTGTGTAAACGGGCAGCGGCTCGGCGGCTTGGCTGGAAGACTGACTGGAAGCTGCAGACAGGCCGGTCAGCAGCAAGCAGCACAGCGCAAGTATCCCGAACCTGGTGGCAACAAATGATCGGGCGGTAAGCTGAATACGCATCTTGGTTCTCCCGGTTGGAGGAGTGAACGAAGGAATACGCTCAACCGAGCCGTCGGGGGTGGTCTCGGCGGGACAACGAATCCGACCCGGCAGTCGAGTCACCCTGGACTGTAATCAACGGACCGGGTACCGTCAATGTACCTGGGGGTGGTCGGGGTTCCCGGGGGCACTCGGGACACGAAAACGCGGGGGCTCGTACGTATGACAGGTCAGGATCAAAATCCAGTTTCTCCACTGCCCATCTGCGATCTGCACTGCGATCTATCGGTGTACATGGCCACGGTGGACGGCGCCGCACCGGATCGGGCGGCGGACATCGGTTGCGCCGTGCCGTTTCTGGAAGCCGGCAACGTCAAGTTCCAGGTCATGGCCATCTACTCGGGCGAGGGACCGGAAGCCGTTCCCACAGCCGTCGAGCAGGCGGAGTGGATCCGCCGTCTCGTCACCGAGTCGACCTTTCCGTTCCATCTCGTCACGACACCGACCGAACTCGAGGCGGCGCTCCAGGCAGAGCAGATCGGGGTGGTGGCGGCCATCGAGAACGCCTCGGGGCTGGTGTCGAAAGATGAACCACTCGCCACCGCCTGGCAGCGGCTGGAGCGGATCACCGCCTTGACCGGTCGGCTGATCTACATCTCATTGACCCATTTCGACGAGAACCGCTTCGGCGGCGGCAACGACACCACGGTGGGGCTCAAGCCGGATGGACGGGCGCTGCTGGAGCGGCTTCACGCCCAGTCGGTCGCCGTGGATCTCGCCCACGCCAGCGACGCCCTGGCGTTCGACATCCTGGATTTCCTCACCCGGCAGGGGCTGGACGTGCCGGTCATGGCCAGTCACTCGAATTTTCGCGAGCAATTCGACCACCCGCGCAACCTGCCGACCGAACTGGCGCAGGAGATCGTGGGGCGGGGAGGGCTCATCGGCATGAACTTCATGCGGGCGTACATCCATCCCGATAATCCGGCGCACTTGCTGAACCATATCCGGCACGGGTTCGAGACGGGAGCAGGACAGAATCTCTGCTTCGGCGCCGACTTCTTCTACACCCGGGACTATCCACGTCCCGATGCCCAGCCGTGCTTCTATCCAGAGCACGAACACGCCGGCCGGTACCCGGAACTGCTGGCCGCCCTCGCGCCCGAACTGGACCCGGAGCGGTTGGCGGCGCTGGCCTACGGTAACGTGCTGGAGTTCTGCCGCCGGTTCTGGGGGTGAAGTTCGGTGGTTCAGGCGGACTCGGGAAAAAACCGGTCCGGTCAGCCCAGGATCTCCCGGAGTTTTCCCAGCAAGGTGTCGATCTGGTATGGCTTCTGGATGAAGCCGGATAATCCCTTGTCCACAAAACGCATGGTAGCTTCCTGCTCGGTGTAGCCGCTGGTCAGCAACACCTTGATGTCGGGGCGTGACTGCCGCAGTTTCTGGAAGGTCTCCACACCACCCAGGTTGGGCATGGTGAGGTCGAGAATCACGCAGGAGATATCCTCTGGCCGGTCCCGGAAGACGGCCAGGGCGTCGAGACCGTCGGTGGCGGTCAACACCGAAAAGCCGAGTTTTTCCAGCATGCGTTTGCTCAGGGTCCGGATGTACGATTCATCGTCCACCACCAGCACCGTGCCGCTGAACTGGCCGATGGACTTGCGTGACCGGTTCGGCGCCTCGGAGACCGTCGCCGCGCTCTCGGTGGAGGCGGGCAACAGGAGGGTGAAGGTGGTGCCGCGATCCGGCTCACTGTCGATCTTGATGGCGCCGCCATGTCCCCGCAGGATGCCGAGCACCGCGGCCATGCCGAGACCGCGGCCGGTGAACTTGGTGGAGAAGAACGGGTCGAAGAGCCGGTCCTGCACCTCGGTGGTCATGCCGCAACCGGTGTCCGCCACGGTCAGGGTCAGGTAGGTCCCCTCCGGCAGATCCTCGTCCAGGTACGCCGACGCCAGGTACTCCCGGTCCACCTCGCACACACCGGTGGTGATGGAGATGACGCCGGGCTGGTCGCCGATGGCCTCCGAGGCGTTGGTGATGAGATTCATGATCACCTGGCGGATCTGGGTCGGATCGGCGGAAATCAGCGGCAGATCGGCTGCGAGGTGCCGTTGCAAGCTGATCTGCTTCGAGGTGGAGACATCCAGCATGTACGCCATCTCCGTCACAAAGGCGGACAGGTCGATGCTCTCGATGACGAAGTTCCCCTTGCCCGAGTACGCCAGCATCTGGCGACACAACTCGGCGGCGTGACGCGAAGCGGTGGAGATTTCCTGCAGATATTCGCGCGATATCGATCCGGATGGCGTTTCCAGCAGGGCCAGGTCGGTGTTGCCGATGATGGCCATGAGCAGGTTGTTGAAATCGTGGGCGATGCCGCCGGCCAGGACGCCCAGGCTTTCCAGCTTCTGGGCGTGCCGCACCTGCTCTTCCAGGTTTCGGCGCTGTTCCTCGGCCATTTTCTGGGGCGTGATGTCGCGTAGATGCTCCACGATATGGGTGATCTCGCCGGCCACGTTCAGGATGGGATAGACCCGGATATCCAGCCAGATATCCAGCTCGGGAATATATCGTTCGAGCTGCGCCAGACGCTTGGTGCGGCAAGCTTCGGTGGTGGCGCAGGCCGTACACTGCGAGGTGCGGCCGATGAGGCTGTAACACTTCTTACCGATGGCCTCTTCCGGGGTCAGGCCGAGAAACCGGTAGCCGGCTTCGTTGTAACGGAGGATGGTGTGCTGGTTGTCCTGCAGACCGAGCACGTCGGGAATGGTGTCGAACAGGGTCTCGAACAGGGTCGAGGTCTCCACCAGGCGTTCTTCCGAATAGCGAAGGGCCTGCTCTGCTCGTGAATGCTTGGCCAGGGTGTTCTTGATGTTCTGGGCATCTTGCAACCGGCGCAGCCCCAGCTCACCGATGAGTTCGGCGAGGTCACCGAGGAACAGCATGGTCTTTTCCAGCTGTCGTTCCGTGAAAACGGGGACCCGAGCCGCCGCTGCCAGGTACGCCTCCTCAGCGTATCCGTAAGTTCTGGCCTGCTGGCGAATCTGTTCCGGATCGGGTTCGGACAGAAAGACCTGACCGGCCAGCAGGTTGCCCACGCAACGACCAGCGATGTGAACGGGGGTCGCCGCACTGGCCAGGCCCATTTCGCAGGTCATTATCTGACTCTGGTGCGGATCCTGTAGAATCTCGACCAGCAACCCGTGACTCTTTTCGCACAGTGGGGCCGATCGTTGGGCTGCCTGGTGGAAACGGCTGCAGATATCACGCAGGCCGGTGGAGAACAGCAGTTCCTGGTCAGGGAACGAGATGAGTCGGGTCTCCAGACCGGTGGCGCCGGAGAAACCCGTCAACAGGCGGCCGATACGGTCCTGCCCGAGCAGATCCTTGAGCTGGAGTCCCTCTTCCGGCGCTTGTGAGTCGGCCCTGGCCATGGGATCCCCTGAAGGGTTGGCACACTGAAGGTCGAGGTCCCGAAGACGGTTTGGTGTATTCCACGATATTACAGGGAGCCCAGTCTTGTGCTCTGTCTATCTGATTAATTCGGGTCAGCGGGCCCACAAGCAGCCAACTGCTGCGTTGCACTCGCTTGAATTAGTCACGGCTAGTCCTGCGCTCGTGCGCCTTGCATCTGACCACTTGTGGGCCCGCTGACCCGAATCAATCAGATAGACAGAACACTAGGGAAGGTAGCGAGCGATTACAACAGGAATCGATTGTAGTCGCCCTGGTCGCTGGTTACCATCCGGCCGGGAACCGATGGCCGGGGGTTTATCCGGGGTGGGATACAGATGATGTATCTGAAACGAGGAGTACGGTGGCGTAGTGTCTGGGCTGCGATCCTGCTCGTGCCCGCTTTTATCAACCTGGTGTGGGCAACGGACAGTGATGGCGGCTCCCTCTTTCTCGAAGTCCGGTCGGGATTGCCCCTGAACCTGAGCAGTGATCTGCGGATCTCCCAAGAGGGAGAACCCGACCTGGAGTTCGGCGCCAGTTTTCGCTCGCGTCCCCTGGAAATGCCGCTGTATTACGACATCCGATTGGTGCGCTGGCACGGTGCGACCGGTTGGGGCCTCGATTTCTTGCACCACAAGCTCATCCTGTCGAATCCACCGGCCGAGGTGCCATCCTTCGAGATCACCCACGGATTCAACCTGTTGACCTTGCAGCGGTTATGGAATCTATCGGGCGCTCTCTGGATGATGGGGGTCGGTCTGGTGGTGGCGCATCCCGAGAATCGAGTGCGGGAGCGGGAACTCACGGACGACGGTGGCTGGCTGGGCGGCGGATACCACCTGACGGGCCCCGTTGTCTGCGCCGGTGTGGGCCGTCAGTTTCCCCTCGGCAGTGGTTTCCTGCTTTCTGTGGCCGGTCGCCTGGTATTGGTCCGGGTCGAACTGCCCGTTGCGGGGGGCGACGCCTCGATGCCCCACGTTTCCGGCCATTTTCTACTCGGGATGGCCTACCGGCTGCATTGATCCGGTATTGAGGACCTTTTCCACGCCTTCCGATCAGGCTTCCTATCCCCGGTTCCGGTACTTTTGGACGTGTCTTGCCCGTTGTCACTCAACGTGCGCGGTGGCACCCGATGTCCTTGGGCGACACGTCACGAGGTTACCGGATGCCCCGTCCGGTGCCGGCCAGTGTGTAGTTCAGTGGGATGGACACGATACTCGGGCCGCGCGGTGGTTTCCGGTCTCTGCTTCCCCAAGGTGAGAAGATGGCCTATCTTCTCGCCAGTGGATTCTGCTCCTTTCTCCACTTTCCAGAATCGGATTCGCGAAGGAACAACGATAGATCGCCGGGTGGCGACCCGGTGCGGGCAGCCGATGATGAACCTTAGGAACAACCAACCCCTGCCCGCGCGAGGTGGCCGTTTGTGGGCTTCCTGCCCCTTCAATTTGGGTGTATCAGAGCACTAGGCCCCAACCCAAAGAGAGTGATCATGTCAGCCACGCTCCCCCTGACGCCAGGCAGCCGCATCCGAATCATCGCCCCGTCGTCGCAGGCGGAGGGCTCGGCCGTGGAGCAGGGACTGGCCGAACTGGTCGAGCTGGGATTCGAACCACTCCTGGAACCGTCTTTATTGGAACAGTCCCATCGGTACTGCGCCGGGACCGTCGAAACGCGACTGCACGATCTGCGCGCCGCCCTGTCCGAGCCGGACACTCCCGTGATCTGGGCGATGCGTGGGGGGTACGGCGCCACGCAGCTGCTGGACGGGCTGGACCAGGCCGAAGTGCGTACAGCCGGCAAGCTGCTGCTGGGCTTCTCCGATATCACCGCCCTGCATCTGCTCTGGCGACAGGCGGGGGCGCCGAGTATCCACGGTCCCAATCTGACTACCCTGGCCAGTGTCGATGCCGATTCGCGGGACCGGTTGCGCCGGCTGCTGCTCGACGACGATCCGCCACCACGGCTGCTGGGCGCCGGTGGCAACGGCGAGGGTGAGCACGAGGGTGTCCTGGTGGGTGGCAATCTGGCTGTGCTGGCCAGTCTGTGCGGGACACGGTATCTGCCGTCCCTGGCCGGCGCTGTCCTGTTCCTGGAAGAGGTGGGCGAGCGGCCGTACCGCCTCGACCGGATGTTGACCCAGCTCCAGCAATCCGGCTGTCTCGACGGCGTGGCGGCGGTGATACTGGGCGAGTTCCGGGATTGCGATCCGACCCCGGCCGACGGCGAAGGGTACGAGGGTTACGAGGTGGCGCGGGACTTCTTCGCCGCCCGGAATGTCCCCGTGGCCTGGGGATTCCCGTTTGGCCACGGCAAGCGGTCGGTGCCGTTGCGTTACGGGGCGACGGTACGGTTGCTGCCCGATCAAGCCCAGCTGGACTTTTTCTGATGGCCGGGACGAACTCGTTCTTTCACCTCGCTGTCCGGGTCTATCGGCGTTCCGTTGGCTTGTGGCCGCCGCCCTCCTGAAGTACCTTCTGGGCAAAGGAAGGTAACCGCGTGGATTCCATTGCCGAACTCAAGCAGCAGCACCTCGACCTCCAGGATCGGTGCGAACGAATTCTCCAGATCGTCGACAGCGGCCCGCTGAAATCCCGGGCGGGCGTTGTACTCGAACTGATGACCGCCCTGTCCCTCGACCTCGACGAGCATCTACGACTGGAGGACGATTATCTCTATCCGGCGATGATGCGACGATCCCAACCGCTCATCCGTCGGACCGCGGAACGGTTCGCCCAGGAACTGGGCGGCCTGCGACAGCGCTGCACGGAGTTCATGACTCGCTGGTCGGACCAGGAGACCATTCGCCGGGAGGTGGAGCAGTTTCGCACCGAGACCAGCGCCATGGCCAATGCCTTGCGGGTTCGTATGCAACGGGAGGACGAGGAACTGTTCCCGTTGCTCGATGATTTTCACGTCACGGTGGGTGAGGTGTCGGTCTGGATCGAGGACAGCCGCATCGTCTGCTTGCAGGCGGCTCCCAGCAATGGTAAGCCGGTCCAGTTTTCCGCCGACCAGGCCAAGGAACTCGCGCGTCAGCTGCATGCTCTGGGGAAGAAACTCGCCATCTGGGAGAGCCGGCTCGACGATGACCTCGGCTCAGATCCCGATCAGTCCGCGTAGGTAGCGCGCCGCCACGAAAAACAGGATCAGCACCAGACCCGCTTTGATGAGACGCGCCGGCACGAAACGCTGGGTGCGCGCGCCGAGATAGATTCCAGCCACTCCACCCACGCCGAGGGTCATCCCGAGCAGCCAGTCCGGCGCCACGGTCAGCTCGCTGGCGGCATAACCGGGCGCCAACCACTGGTAGAAGGCCACCCCGAATACCGAGGTGACGAAGGTGGCCATCAAGGTCGAGCCGGCAATGGTGTGTAGCGGCAGCCGGAAGATGGTCACCAGGAACGGCGCCATGATGGATCCACCACCGATGCCGTAAATGCCGCCCACGGCCCCCACCAGCAGGGAGAACAGGAACACCCCCGACACCGAACAGCCGTACTCCGCGCCCCGGAAGACATAGACGAGCCGCCACACGGTGAAGTGCTTGATGGTGACCCGCCAGTCGGAACCGTCCGTGGTCGGGGCGCTGTTCCGTGTCGGATCCTTATCACGTTGCCATAGGAGGTCGCCGAGCAGACGTAATGCCAGGTACAGCAGCACGAAACCGACGAAGATCTTGAACATCTGCGGATCGGGCAGATACCGCACGCGCACCAGACCACCCACGAACACCCCGGGCAGGGTCCCCGCCACCACGACCCAGGTCAACGGCCAGACCATCCGGTGTTCACGCAGGTAGCGGTATACACCGCCGGGGATGGCGAGAATGTTGAAGACCAGGTTGGTGGAACTGACGGCAGGGCTGGTGAAGCCGAGACAACTCATCTGATACGGCAGCAGCAAGAAAGCGCCCGAGATCCCGGCCATGGACGTGAAGTAGGAGACAACGAACGCCACCAGCGGCGGTTGCCAGAGGGGAGTTTCGACGCCGGAAGCGGGGAAGATCACGCCGGTATCACCTCACTCGAATACACGAAATTGTGCACGTTTTTCACGAAAGACAAGGCCGTCCCCTGCCGATACAGGGAATAAGCATGGTACGGCATATGCTGCCGTTGAGTAAAGCAGGGCCTATGTACTCCCGGTTCGAGCGGGAGTCTGCGGCTGGGGAGTCGACGTCTATGTTCCCGCGTTCGGGAGACAATCACCGAATCGGCTGGACAGTGTTGTGCTGTCTGTTGCTTGCCGTGCCCGTTCTCGGGGGGGGCAACACGGTCGACTTCCAGCGGCTCTCCCTGGAGGACGGCCTCTCCCAGACCGTCGTCACGGCGGTGCTGCAGGACAGTCGGGGATTCATGTGGTTCGGCACCCAGGACGGGTTGAACCGCTATGACGGATTCCGCTTCCACACCTATCGCAACGATCCGGAAGATCCGCACAGCCTGGGCAACAACAGTATCGTCTGCATGGAGGAGGACCAGAACGGCGATCTCTGGATCGGCAGTGACGCCGGCGGTTTCAGCCGCTTCGTCTGGTCGAGTCAGCAGTTCATCCAGTACCGATTCGTTCCCCAGGATGCCGACGGACACGATCAGTACGAGATCATGGACATCTTCATCGATCCGGCCGGGAAGATCTGGATGGGCACTTCCGGTCACGGGGTGCTGCGTTTCGACCCCGAAAACGAGATCATCAGCGAGTTCCGCCACGACCCCGCGGACTCCAACAGCGTGAGCGACGACTGCGTCTGGGCGGTCATCATGGATCGGCACAGCGTGGTGTGGGCCGGAACGGATAACGGACTCAACCGCATCGAACGCGCCACGGGCAAGGTGATCCGGTACTTCCACGATCCCGAGGACCCCAGCAGCCTCAGCAACACCGCCATCTACTCCCTGCTCGAAGACGCCGCCGGCACCATCTGGGTCGGGTCCGTCAATGGCCTGAACCAGTATTCCCGGGCCACCGACAGCTTCATCCGGTTCAAGCGGGATCCCGAGGATCCGACGAGTTTGAGCGGGAGCACGGTCTACTGTCTCCACGAGGATCCCACCGGCCGGTTATGGGTCGGTACCGGGAGCGCGGGGCTGAACCTGCTCGACCGATCCACCGGCAAGTTCCGACATTTCCGGCACGACGAAAACAACCCGCACAGTCTGAGTTACGACGAGGTCGACGCCATCGCCATGGATCGGGCCGGCGTGTTGTGGGTCGGCACCGGCCACGGCATCAGCCGCCTCGACTGTTACCGCAAGCAGTTCGACCATTTCTCCGTGAGCCCGGACGATAGCACCGGCCTGAGTAACAACTTCGTCTGGTCCATCGTGGAGAACGACAGCGGCCAGGTCTGGCTCGCCACTACCGCGGGGCTGAATCGCTTCGATCCGGAGACCGAACAATTCACAGTTTACCGGTGCGACAAGAATGACTCCACCAGTCTGGGGTGGGACGATCTGACGGTGCTCCACCACGATCGACGCGGGGATCTGTGGGTCGGCAGTGGTGTGGGTTTGCTGGATCGATACGACTCCCAGACGGGTATTTTCACGCACTATCTTCCGGACAAGGAAAATCCGGATGGTCTGATCACGGACCGGGTCTACGCCTTTCTCGAGGACCGGGCCGGGATCCTCTGGATCGGCACCCTCGAGGGGCTCGTTTCCTACGATCCGGATAGTGAGACCTTCACCCGTTATCCTTACGATCCGGACGATCCCAACAGTCTGACCGAACATCCGGTGCGGGCGCTGTTCGAGGATTCACACGGTCTGTTCTGGGTCGGCAGCTGGGGAGACGGCATCGACTGTCTGGATCGGAACACGGGACTGGTGACCCGCTACCGGCACGATCCCAATCGCTCCGGAAGCCTGTGCGACAACACCATCATGTGCTTCCACGAGGATCGGCATAAACGTCTCTGGATCGGCACCGGGAACGGACTCGCCCGCCTGGACCGGCTCTCGGGGCGTTTCGTTCGCCTCAGCGAGAAGGACGGTCTGCCCAACAACACGATCTACGGGATTACCGAGGATGACCAGGGTCGACTCTGGATCAGCACCAACAACGGACTCTGTCGCTACGATCCCGAGGTCGGGACCTTCGACAACTTCGACCTCACCGACGGCTTGCAGAGCAATGAGTTCAACATGCTGGCCTACTGCCGAGACGCCAGCGGCCGGATGTACTTCGGCGGTATCAACGGGTTCAACGTGTTCTATCCGGACAGTATCCGGAACAACCCGTTCGTTCCGGAAGTGTTCATCACCGATTTCCGGCTGTTCAACCAACCGGTTCCCGTGGGCGAAACCGCTGATGGTCGCACCTTGCTGCAGCAAAGCATCACCGAGACGGAGTTGCTGGAACTCGGGTATCGGGACTTCATGATCACCTTCGGCTTCAGCGCGGCGCATTACGCCTCGCCCGAGAAGAATCAGTTCGCCTACATTCTCGAGGGATTCGACAGCGACTGGAACTACGTGGATGATCACCACCAGGCCACCTACACGAATCTGCCTCCAGGCGAATTCGTCTTCCGGGTCAAGGCCGCCAACTGCGATGGGGTGTGGAACGAGGAAGGAGTTTCCCTGGCCATCACGGTCAGCCCGCCGTTCTATCGCTCGACCTGGTTCCTGATCCTGGCCGGCGCGGCGGTCGTGGCCTTATCCGGCGGCATGCATCTCTACCGGACCAGACTGTTGCATATCCGCGCGCGCAAGCTGCGGAAAATGGTGAGCGAGCGCACCGTCGAGCTGAGCAAGACCCTCGACGACCTGCAGGCCCAGATCATGGTGCGTAAACGCGCCGAACGGGCGTTGAGGGCGGCCAAGGAAGCCGCGGTGGACGCGACCCGGGCCAAGAGTGACTTCCTGGCCAACATGAGCCACGAGATCCGCACGCCCATGAACGGCGTCATCGGCATGGCCGGGCTGTTGCAGAAGACGGACCTGGATCCGCAGCAACGTGAGTACTGCGAGGTGGTGCAGACCAGCGCCCGGACCTTGCTGGGGCTCATCAACGACATCCTCGACTTCTCCAAGATAGAAGCCGGCAAGCTGGAGCTGGAATCCATCCCGTTCGAACCACGCGAGGTGGTGGAGGATGTCAGCGACATCCACACCCTGGTGGCCAGCGAAAAGGGACTGAGCTTCATTTGCCACGTGAACCACAATGTCCCGGCCTTCCTGTGCGGTGACCCGGGTCGGTTGCGGCAGATTCTGATGAACCTGGTGAACAACGCCCTCAAGTTCACCAAAGAGGGCAGTGTCACCATCAAGACCGAACTGGTCACGGAGAAGGACGACACGGCGAGTATCCGGTTCAGCGTGACAGACACCGGCATCGGTATCCCACCGGAACGGCAGCACCGGCTGTTCCAGTCGTTCTCCCAGGTGGACGCTTCCACCACCCGTAAACACGGCGGCACCGGGCTGGGGCTGGCCATCGCCAAGCGGTTGACCGAGTTGATGGGCGGGGAGATCGGGGTCGAAAGTCAGCCCGGGCACGGCACCACGTTCTGGATCATCCTGACCTTGCCGCTGGCGGGTGTGGAAACCGCGATTGATTCCGGGCAACGGCATTTCGTGGGTAAACAGCGCCTGCTCGTGGTGCACGAGGATCCGATCTACTGTGACGCGTTACGTGAATTACTCCAGTTCGGCGGCTACCCGTTCGAGCTGGCCTACTGTGGCGAGGAAGCACTGGACATGCTGCACCAGGCAGCACTGTCCGGGGACCCCTTCGACGCCGCCATCGTCGGTTCCCTGTCCATGCCCATGGATGCTTTGAGCTTCGGCGCCCGCGTCGAGGGCGATCCGGTGACCCAGGGCACGCACCTGATCTTGCTGGCCGCGGTGACCGAACGTTGTAGCCTGACCCTGTTGCGTGAGAACGGTTACAGCGGGTTCCTGCAGTCGCCGTTGCGGCTCCGGAAACTCCAGGAGAGCCTGGCCGTGACCACCACGGCCGAAACCGGCGCGGAGGCGGTGGGTGGGGCGGAGCAAGACCCGCCGCAGGCATCGATCTTCAGCGGCTTGCGGGTGCTGGTGGCCGAGGACAATCCCGTGAATCAAAAGGTGGCTCAGCTCTACCTGGAACGCATGGGGTGTGTGGTGGAGATGGTGGAGAACGGCCTGCAGGCCATCGAATCATTGACCGCAACGCCTTACGATATGGTCCTGATGGATGTGCAGATGCCGGAGATGGACGGCCTGGCCGCCACCGAAGCCATCCGGGATCCCGAATCCTCGGTGCAAGATCACGAAATCCCGATCATCGCCTTGACAGCGCACGCCATGAAGAGCAGCCGCGACCAGTGTCTGGAGGTGGGCATGAACGATCACGTGGCCAAGCCCATCAGTTCCGAAGAGCTGGAGACGGTCATGGCGCGTTACCTGCCCAGCGCGATCACCAACGTTTAGATCTCCACCTCGATACCCACACCCTGCTCGCGGGCGGCGGTGTACACCGCCAGCGCCGAGGCGATGTCCTGGATGGCCAGACCGCACGACTTGAAGCAGGTGATCTCCGCGTCGTTCTCGCGTCCCGGCTTGTCGCCGATGACGATCTCGCCCAGGCTGGCGAAAATGTGGTCCTCGGTGACCGCGCCCTCCTGGATCGGGATCAAGATGTCGCCCGCCTCGGCCAGGTTGGCCTCCTTGAGGTCGGCCACGAACTTGGAGCGCTGGATCGTTGTGGTGTCGAGTTCACGGGCGTCCGGCGTGTGTGAGCCGATGTTGTTGATGTGGGTGCCGGGCTGCAGCCACCGGCCGTCGAAAACCGGATCGTGGGAGCTGGAGGCGGTGATGACGATGTCGGCGCTTTTGATGGCGCTCTCGACATCCTCGCTGGCCACTACCTCGCACCCGAGTTCCGCGCCCATGTCGGTGACGAAGGCGTCCCGGATCTCCGGCGCCACATCGATGACGTTGACCCGGGAGAGCGGCCGGACCAGATGTACCGCTTCGAGCTGCTTCCGCGCCTGGACCCCGGCGCCGAAGATGGTGCAGACCGAGGCGTCCTGGCGCGCCAGGACCCTGGTGGCGACCCCGCTGGCGGCGCCGGTACGGACGGCGGTGAGATAGGCCGCGTCCATGATGGCGATGGCCTGCCCCGTGGCGGGATTGCAGAGCAACATGGTGCCGAAAATGGTGGGAATATTGTGCCGGGACGGATTGTTGGGATAGACCGTGACCATCTTCAGACCGAGGGCGTCCAGGTCGCCGCCGATGTAAGCCGGCATGCCGAGAAAGATACCGCCGTGATCGGCCACCTTGATGACCGAACGTTGCGGCATGATGGCGCGCCCGCGGGCGTGCTCGGCGAACGCGGTCTCCACCGCGGCGAGGCAGTCGGGCATGGTCAGGACAGCGACGACATCGTCGCGTGACAGTAGCAGAGCCATTATTTGTTCCTCCTCGAGAAATGTCAGCCCCACGCGGGATCAACCGATCCTGGCGATAGCTTCCACGGCGACCCGCGCCGCCTTGGGCAGGGCGGCCGCCTGCAGCACGCCCCGGGCCGGCAGATCTCGGGTGAAAAACTCCGCATAGGCGTCGTTGACCGCCGTGAACTCGGCCATGTCCATCAGGTAGACCGTGGTCTTGACGATGTCGTTCAGCGAACCTCCCGCGGCTTCCAGGATGGCGGCGAGGTTCCCCAGACACTGCCTGATCTGCTCCGGGGCCGTGTCACCCACCAGATCGCCCGTCTTGGGATCGAGTGCGATCTGCATGGAAGTGAACAGGAAACCAGCGCTGAGAATCCCCTGGGCATACGGGCCGATGGCGGCTGGGGCGTTATCGGTGGCGATGATCTGACGCGGCATGAGAACTCCTTCGCGTATTGGTACTGATCGTCTATCACTCCCGTGCGGATTGCTGAACGAGGAACAACTCGAGCCGGTCGAGGGCTTCGGCCAGGTTCTCCAGGGAGTTGGCGTACGAGAGGCGGAGATACCCCTCGCCGTGAGGGCCGAAATCGATACCGGGGGTCAGGGCCACCCCCGCCTGTTCGAGGATCTCGAAGGCGAAAGCGTGAACGTTGTCGGTATAGCGACTGACGTTGAAGAACACGTAGAAAGCGCCCGTCGGTTCCACCAGGACCTGCAGCCCCATGGCCGCCAGCCGGCGCAGTACGAGCTGGCGCCGTTCGTCGTAACACTGGCGCATCCGCTCGATGTCGCGTTCGGCCTCCGGTTCGGTGAGCGCCGCCAGGGCGGCGAACTGGGGGAAATCCGGCGGCGAGATGAACAGGTTCTGCTGCAACTTCTGCACCGGCCGGACCAGGAACTCCGGCACGATGGCGTAGCCGAGCCGCCAACCGGTCATGGCGAACAGCTTGGAAAACCCGCTGATCACCACTGCGTCCGGATCGAACTCCAGGATGGAATGGGCCTCTTCCCCGTAGGTCAGCCCATGGTAGATCTCGTCCGAGATGATCCGGGTGCGATCACGGGTGGCGTCCACCAGCTCTTGCAGCCGTGCCGGCGGCGTCACGATGCCCGAGGGGTTGGCCGGCGAGTTCAGGAGCAGCGCGCGGGCGCCCTGTTCCGCCTCTGCCGCCACCACCGCGGGATCGTACTGAAAGCCGTCCGCCTCCTTCACCGGCAGCCGCACCGGTTCGGCGTGGCAGGTCCGCACGAAGTTCGGATAACAAGCGTAGTGGGGATCGGTCATGAGCACCCGGTCGCCCGGCTCGAACAGGGCAGCGAAGGTGAGCAGCATGGCGCCGGAGCTGCCTATGGTCACCACCACCCGTTCCGGTGAGACCTCCACCTGGTAACGACGGAACATCCAGGCGGCGATGGCTTCCCGCAGCTGATAATGCCCGAGGGAATGGGTGTAGCGAGTGTGCCCGTCCCGCAGCGCCCGGATACCCGCTTCCAGCGCCACTTGCGGTGTATCGAAATCCGGCTGGCCCACTTCCAGGTGAATGATGTTCTGGCCGTCACGCTCCAGGGCGGTGGCCCGGTCGAGGATCTCCATAGCGAGGAAAGGAGGCATGTCGGCAGCGACCCGGCTCACGTGCTCGTAGCCGTTGGGATTCTGCATGGTTTCTCTGTCCTTTTGTTTGGTGTCCGGGTTATGGTAAAGGAGGTTCACCAAAGGGCCAAGGAATACGTTGTGCCTGCGAGATGAAAGCCCGTGGTCATGCCCGATCCGCCAGCTCAGAGCAGCTTCTATACCGACCCGGTGATCTACGACATCCTCTACACGCCCGGTACGGCGCGGGAGGTGGATGTCCTGGAGCGGATCCATCGCCAGTACGTCACCGATCGGGTGCGATCAGCGCCGTGGCTCGAGCCTGCCTGCGGGACGGGGCGGTACCTGCGGGTGGTGGCGCGGCGTGGGTACCGGGTGGTGGGGTTCGATCGGGAAGTCGTGCTGGTCGATTACGCCACGGTCGCCCTGCGTCGGAGAGGCCTGGGGGGCCGCGTCAAGCTGTTCGTTGCCGATATGGTGGACTTTTATCCCCGTCTGCCCACGGCCCCTTTCGGTTTCGCGTTCAATCTGGTGAACTCCATCCGCCACCTGGCCAGTGACAGTGCCGTGCTGGCGCATTTCCGCCAGATGGCTGCACTGCTGGCCCCCGGCGGACGGTATGCCGTCGGTCTGAGTCTGCACGATTATGGTATGGCCCAGCCCGACGAGGATGTCTGGATCGGCGTCCGAGGTCGCTGTCGAGTCACCCAGGTCGTCAACTACTTGCCGCCGGTGGTCGGTGGCAGGACATCACGCCGGGAACGGGTCATCAGTCATCTCATGGTGGAACGTCCGCGCGGGGAAGAGCATCTGGACGCCGTGTACGATTTGCGCACCTATGATGCCGAGCAGTGGCGGCGACTGCTGGCGCGCTCGGCACTGCGTCGGATCGCCAGCCTGGACAGTCGTGGTCGTCCACTGGGCAAGCGACGAGTGCCGTATCAGATCGAAATCCTGGCAGTGCGGTGAAGTATAGGGAAGCCCGGGATTGTCGCCGTCTCAGCGGCCACCGTGGAGCTTCTGCTTGAATTCGGCCACCTTGGCTGCCGTATCGGGATCGTCGGGATACCTGGCCGTGAGCTGGGAGACCTCGATCCGGTCCACCTGGAAGGATCCGTCCGGTCCGAAGCGCAGGTCGGCCCGGCCGATGCAACGTCCCTCGAAAACGGCGCCGAGTAACAGGGTGTCGCCGACGTATTTCTCGTCGCGGTAGCAGGTGCGGCTGTTGCCCACGATGGCGATGTCGATGCCGTCGACCTGCTCGAGCAGCTCGTTGGTGGCGGTCCGACCCAGTTGGCTGAGCAGCACGACCACCTGCACCTGAGGTCGGAGATCGGTCAATACCCGCCGCAGGGCCACGAGCGGATCCTCCATCACCAGGTTGTCCAGTTGCTTGCTGCGACTCAGTTTTTCGTGATTCGGCATCACCACCGAGCAGATACCGAAGCTGATCCCGGCCCGCTCCACCACCAGATACGGCGGCAGCAGCGGCTCCGAAGCGCCGAGGCGCCGGACGTTGGCGCAGGTGAACGGCAGGTGATACGCCGCCCTGACGCTCTGCAAGAATTCCAGGCCGTAATTGAGATCCCAGGTGCCGAGCCCGATGGCGTCGAGGCCGAGCGACTCGGTTTCGCGACAGAGGAACTGCGACTGGATGGCGCTCAGTTGTCCGGGGACGCCCATTATGGACCCGGCGTCGAGGTGGAGGAACGGTACCTCTTCGTCCCAGACCGAGTGCAGGTAGGTGACGCGTCGGGCCAGGCCGCCGCGGGGGGTGTACTTGCAGTCACACTCGTCGATGGCCCCCTGGATGTCGCCCTGGTAAATGATGGTGATGGCGGTCAGGTCGCTCTCCGGCTCCTGGCCGTGGAGTGGCCCGGCGAAGATCAGGAGCACGACCCAGCCTAGCATCGCCAGGGTGGTGCAGGCCGTTCGAGGAATGCCGTGGTTCGGGGAATTCGCCTGCCGGCTGCGGTAAGGATGGTGGCAAGGGGAGCGATTCACCATGTCTATTCAGTCCTTGTCGGTTGTACTGCCCAGGATTGCCTGCATTCCGCAATGTGATCGATCCGGTCCAGACTCCATGGTATAAAAACGGTTTTCTGCTTGGGGAGCAAGTGCTGTCTCCCGGCCGATCCGGCCGCCTTTCTCAACCAGTACCGTTGCTGAAGGTTCCCTGGTTGGCGGGTCGCTGTCGTCACCGTTAAAGATCCCCCCCCACTGTCCGAAACCCAAAGAGATGATGCAACAGGCCCGTTGACGATGTGGTGACCGTCTGGTCGCAGTCGCCAGCGAGTCTGTTTCCCCACCGGAAACCGGGTGACTCCATGACGGAACGACCGTTCACATCGCGATACTTGACTTGGGGCCGAGCCGAACGGGTAAGCAGTCAGTGGCGATGTCGGTGGTGTTCGGTCTGGGTCTACCTCGGGTTGATCTGGAGCGCGCTCCCAGGCCTCTGTCTCGAATCCGAAACTCCTGGATCGGCACGCAATCTACCCGCCAACCACACCCGGGTAGTCCGGGTGGGCGGTGGTGACAACTTCGCCCCCTATCACTTCGTGGAAGACGGTGCACCGACCGGATTCGATGTGGATCTGCTGAAGGCCGTCGCGCGGGTGATGGGAATGACCGTCGATCTCCAGCTCGGTCCGTGGGCCGAGGTCCGGCAACGGCTCGACCGGGGGGACCTGGATCTGCTCGTCGGCATGTCCTACTCCGCGGTGCGGACCGAACAGTACCGATTCTCCACGCCGTTCCTGGCGCTGCACTACAAGATCTTCATCTCGAACGACCAGAGTCGAATCCGACACGAGGCAGATCTCCGGGGGCAACGGGTCGCTGTCCAGCGCGGCGGCGTGATGGCGGAGTACGTGGTCAGCCGGGGCTATTCCCTGCGGCCGGTACTGTTCGATTCAGCGGCCGAGGGGCTCCAGATGCTGGCCGGCGGCCAGTGCGACTGCTGCCTGTTGCCCGAGTTCCGCGGCCTGTACGTGAGCCGGGATCTGGGGCTGACCAACGTGGTCCGCGTGGGCGAACCCATCCATCCCACCTCGTACGGTTTCGCGGTCCATTCTCACGCCGCCGAGCTGGTGCCACGCCTCAACCAGGGGCTCGCCATTCTCCAGAGCAGCGGCGAGTACGAGCAGATATACAACGAATGGTTCGGGATGCTGGCGCCTCCCGGGAACCGCACTCGCGACCTGTTGCGTCTGGCCGTCGTGATGGTTCTGCCGTTGCTTGCCGTGATCTGTTTCTCCCTGCTCTGGTCGTGGTCCCTGCGACGGCAGGTGCTGCGGCAGACTCGCCAGCTGATCCAGGCCCGGGATGCGGCCGAGGCGGCTTCGCGGGCCAAATCGGAATTCCTGGCCACCATGAGCCACGAAATCCGGACCCCCATGAACGGTGTCATCGGCATGGCCGATATCGTGCTCGGCAGCGACCTGACTGCGGAACAACGAACCTGCCTCGAAACGATCCACGCGTCCGGCAATACATTGCTGGCGCTCATCAACGATATTCTGGATCTGTCGAAGATCGAAGCGAGCCGTTTCACTCTCGAACAGGTCCAGTTCGATCCCCAAGCCCTGGTAACGAATGTCATCGACCTGTTGACACCCCAGGCCGAGGCCAGG
>JBDRBC010000293.1:0-3521 GCA_043823125.1 bacterium
GCCGTCCCAGAGAAACGCCTCGTCCAAGCCGTTGCCGCTGCCGTCGGGCAGGGTATACACCGAAACCCGGTCCAGCTTGATGGGATCGAAATTGCATTCCACCTCGTACTCGGCCAATGCCGGCACGGACAGGAGCAAGACAAAGCAAGATAGTAATAGCGATAACCGCATGGCTGGTCCCCCTCGTTCCTGGTGAGATCTTCATGATTTCAGAGTAGTTCGCAATAAGTATACCATATCGAGATCTCCGAGCACAGTGGGCCGCTGGCGTCGGCATCGTGGACGGCCTTGCCTGGCAAGTGGGTGCGCCGGCCGAGGACCCTTCCTGTTCCAGCACTGCGCAGGCCTCCGGGGTGCCGGAGTCGGCCCTTCAGAGGAAAGATCAGGTTTGGATTGAAATCCCCCCGGCTATCAGGATATAATCTGCATCAAGGGCCACTTTTACTCATCCAGCATCCTCGGGAAATAGCATGTCGTATTCGATTTCTCACTCACCGTTTTGCGCGGGTAGCTTTGGCTTGCCGCTTCCGTACTTGTATCAGGAGGGACCGCCATGTGTCTCCGAAGTCGTCTTGTTTCTGAGAAGGTAATACTCCCGATTCTTGCTGCTCTCCTGGTTCTCGCCACTTCCGCCCACGCCATCGTTCGTACCTATCAAGAGGATTTCACCACCCAGCAGTTCAACGACACCCTGATCACTACGGCCCGCTGGGATACGTTGGCCGGGGAGATCAAGCTGTACGACTTCGCGCCGACGCTGGCGGGAAGTTGCGGCGTTGGCGGCTATGCCCGGCAAGTCGTGGTGGCCGGCAATTATGCTTACCTCGTTTCCTCAGTGGGGGGAATGTTCGTGGTCGACATCAGCGACGCGTCCGGTCCCGTCATCGTGGGTTCGATACCGCCGAATGACACTGCCTACGACGTGGCCATCAGCGGCGATCACGCGTACATCGCGGACAAGAACGCCGGTCTCCAGGTCGTCGATATCAGTGATCCGCTGGCGCCGGCGGCGTTGAGCAGCTGCCCCACCGTGGATGAGGCGCGCGGTGTCGACGTGGCCGGTGATTACGCGTACGTGGCAGTGAGAAATAACGGGGTTCAGGTGATCGATATCAAAACGCCGAGTTCACCGACGGTCGTGGAAACGGTAGCAACCCCCCAGACGACTCGTGGCCTCGACATCGTCGGGAACTATCTGTACGTGGCGGACGATGACAATGTCGTCGTGTTTGATGCCTCGGATCCGACCAATCTGATCTGGCACGATACGAGCGCGTATACGCACGATTGTTTCGCGGTCAAGGTGGATGGCGATTATCTGTTCACGCCGGACCGATCCTACGGCCTGCATGTCTACGACATTCTCGTGCCGGACACTCTGATCCAGGTCGGAAGCTATTCCGGCCTCAACGACGTCTATGATGTGGCCATCGATGGTGATTATGCCATGGTGGCGGACTCAGGTTTCGGCTTGCAGATGCTCGACATCAGTACACCGAGCAACCCGGTCCTGCAGTGCAATTTCGAGTTGCCTTCAGGGTCGGCGGGTGTGGCGGTGGCTGGCGACTTCGTCTGCCTGGCCATGGGCGCCGCCGGTTTCGGGGTTGTCGACGTCGCCGCGCCGTTGCTCCCCCGACAACTGATCGGAAGTTATGATTCGCCAGGTAATGCCTGCGATGTCACCGTGGACGGTAACTTCGCCTTCGTGGCGGACAGCCAGCAGGGATTGAGAATCGTCGATATCACCGATCCGGCCAATCCCCTCGAGGCGGGATATTACAACTCGCCGGGCACCTGTCAGGCCGTCTGTGTCTCGGGCAACACGGCCTACATCGCCGATTACAACCAGGGGATCAGGTCGGTGAACATCACCGACCCCGCGAACCCGGTTTTCCTGGATTATCTGGCCGCCGGATATTACCACGATGTCGCGGTCGATGGCGATCACGTCTACCTGGCCATCGGTACCACCGGCATGCGGATCTTCGATGTCACCGACCCCGGCAACATCATCGCCAGGGGATTGTACGATAGCCCCGGGACCGCCTACGGGGTGGCGGTCAACGGCAGCCACGTCTACATCGCCGACGGCGAGCGCGGGGTGTACCATGTCTGGGCCCAGGACCCGACTAGCCCGACCCTGATCAACGCCAACAGCTCCTTCGGGGGCGCCCGCCGCGTGGTCGTGTCGGGTGACGAGGTGTACGTGGCCAACGATGTCGGGACCTACGGGCTCTATATCCTGGACTGGCAAAGTCTGCAGGAGATCGGGAAGTGGAATTCGCCCGGCACCCCCTGTGATGTGGCCGTGGCCGGTGATTACGTATTTCTGGCGGATGGCAGCGCGGGCCTGCATATGCTCGACATCAGCGATCCAGCCAGTCCAATCCTGATCGAAACCTTCGAATTGCCGGGCACCGCGCGGGGGGTGACGGTGGCTGGCGACAACGTCCTCGTGGCGACGGACACGGCCGGGCTGCAGGTGATCAGGGTTTTCCAGCGGGATTATTTCACGGTGCAGAACCTGTCGCAATCGATGCCGATACACAGTTCGGCCATCGACATCGGCAGGGCTCGGATCACCGCCGCGCAGACCGACTCCATTCGCTGGGAACTCAGCGCGGACGGCGGCGCGCACTGGCAGGATACACGATCCGGTGTCTGGTGTGAGTTCGACTGGCCCGGCACCGAGCTGTCCTGGCGCGCGAGCCATTACTACCTGGGCAACAAGACAAATCCGGCCTGTAGTCAGCTCGACATCGACTGGTTCTACGAAGCGCCGGTCATCGAGACCGTGGCAGACATCCCCAACGACCAAGGCAGGCAGGTCAGCATTTCCTGGGTGGCGAGTGCTTATGATTATGTTGGTAGCTCTTCACCGGTACACGAGTACGCCATCTATCGCCTGATCGACGCGGCACTGGAAGCAGACGACGCCGAAAGTCCGAACCCGGAGGCAGAGAAAGCAGCACGCGCCTACCCGCCCGGCGACTGGCACTTCCTGAAGACCGTCCCCGCGCGCGCCGAGGTCGACTACGCCACGGTGGTGCCGACCCTGGCCGACTCGACCATCACCAGCGGCATGTATCACACGACATTCTTCGTCAGTGCTCTGACAGCAACGCCCGGGATCTACTTCGACTCGCCGCCGGACAGTGGCTACTCGCTGGACAATCTCGCTCCTGGCGCCCCGGCCGGACTGGCGGTGGCATATGGCCAGAGTGGCAACCAGCTCTCCTGGGAACCGCCCGCGGACGAGGATTTCCAGTACCACAAGATCTATCGCAGTTCGACGCCCGATTTCGTGCCTGCCCCGGAAAACCTGCAACACGCCACGGCCGGCAACGACTGGTGGGATGCGGTGAGCGAAGGCTGGCAGTACTACTACCTGGTTACAGCCGTCGATTTCTCCGGCAACGAGAGCGTTCCGGGCGAGCAGGGCACGGTCACCGCGGAACTGCCGCGCGACCTGCCATCGCGATGCATGCTGCGACCGAACAGCCCCAACCCGTTCAACCCGG